>JBCDBQ010000373.1:0-7367 GCA_039183375.1 Pseudomonadota bacterium | reverse complement strand
TGAAATTCAAGGTGTCTATCGCATGACTGGCGACCTCGATTATCTGATCAAGGCGCGCGTGCCGGATGTGGAGGCTTATGATGCCCTCTATCAGCGATTGATCCGCAAGGTGCCGTTGTCGGATGTGTCGGCGAGTTTCGTCATGGAGGAAATCAAAGAGACGACGGCGTTGCCGCTGACCTATTGTTGAGGGCTCGCGCTCGTTGGCATTAGCAAGATCAAGGTGCTCTACTTTTGCGCCGCTGCAATCTGGGTCTTTGGCTTGGGTCCTTCGGTTCCGGTGCGCTGCTTTCATCTACAGCCGTTGCGGGTCATGCGCTTGCAGGTATTTACATGAGCACGCGCCAGCATTCGCTGTTGTCGTAACGGTTCGAGAATACCGGCTGTATAATTCTTCAAAGGTAAGTGCCTCCAAGACGCAACGCGACGGCAGTTGAAAGCATCGCGAGGGCGCTCCGTTGGTCTATGGGCCATCTTGCGATTGAGCCGCTGGGCGATGAGCATGATTGAATGAGACACGTCAGGTCAGGATTTTCAGGCGAGTTCGCAATGGTCCGGCGTTCCTATAGGCACCGCCTCCACCTCAACCATCCATCCCACTCCGAATTGTCTTATATTTTCCCGGGCGATAAAGTGGTGCGTTGAGTTTATCTAGCCAATTTTCCGGAGGCGGTTGAGCATGGCAAAGAAGTCTATTCGCGCGCGCGCCATGGCCGGCGAAAGCGTGCTTGGTGCGATGGTGTTCGAGTTCTTCTCGCCCGGCGTCGCGCAATGCCTGCAGCTCGCCGGTGCCGAGTATATTATCTACGACATGGAGCACACCGGGCTCGGCTATGAAACCCTCAAGACCCAGGTCGCACACTGCCGCGGTCTTGACGTGGTGCCGATGGCACGGGTGCCGCGCTCTGACTATGCCTTCATATCCCGCGCGCTGGATGTCGGCGCCCAGGGCATCATGGTGCCGATGGTCAACAGCGTCGAGGAAGCCAGGGCGATTGCCGAGGCGACGCGCTATCCGCCGGATGGCCGACGTGGGGCGGCGTTCGGGTTCGCGCACGATGACTATCAAGCCGGTTCGCCGATCGACAAGATCAAGGCGGCGAACGAGAACAACCTGCTGATCGCCCAGATCGAAACCGAGCTCGGCCTTGAGTCAGTCGAAGGCATAGCTGCGGTCGAAGGCATTGATGTGCTCTGGGTCGGCCACTTTGATCTCACCAACTTCCTCGGCATTCCCGGCCAGTTCGATCACCCGAAATATCTCGATGCCCTGAAGCGCGTGGTCGACGCCGGCCGCAAACACGGCAAGGGCCTCGGCTTCATGGCCAGTGATATCAGCTGGGCGCAGGAGTATCAGGATCACGGTTTCAACATGCTGGCGTGCGGCACGGACCACGGCTTGCTGATGGCTGGTGCCGCGAATATTCTGGACAGCGTGCGCGACCGCAAAGCAAGTGCGGGCGCGGCCAAAAAGGCGAAAGACGGGAAGAAGGCAAAGAGCAAGAAATGACATTCAAAGTCGCGAGCACGCGAGACCTGATGACGGCCAGCGGCGAGCCGTGTTTTCCACCGCGTGCTTTCGACGTGCTCAAGCAAGAGCCCGCCATTGAATGGGAGTGGCTGCCGGAAGACGTCACCGAAATCACGCCCGACATTATGGCCCGTTATGACGGTCTGCACGTCAACCTGCCGTTGGTGACGGCGGCGTCAGCGGCGCGAGATGACTGCCGCTGCAAGATCATTGCGCGCAACGGCGTCGGCTATGACACGGTCGATCTCGATGCCATGGCGGCCAAGGGCATCATTGTTACCAACACGCCGCTTGCGGTGCGCCGGCCGGTGGCGGTGGCGACGTTGACGTTGCTGTTCGCGTTGGCGGGTCGCCTGTTTGATAAGGACAAGCTGGTGCGCTCCGGCCGCTGGAACGAGCGGGTGGATTTCATGGGCACGGGTCTGACGACCCGGACGCTGGGTCTGGTTGGTGCCGGCAGCATCGGCAAGGAAATCATGAAACTGGCGGCGCCATTCTTTAAGCGCATTGTTACGTCGGACCCGTTTGCCGACGCGGCAGATGTAGCGGCAGCCGGTGGTGAGTTGGTGTCGTTCGATGATGTGTTGGGGCAGTCTGACTTTGTTGTTGTGTGCTGCCTGCTCACCGATGAAACGCGGCACCTGATGAATGATGCCGCCTTCGCCAAGATGAAGCCGGATGCCTATTATCTGAACGTGGGACGCGGGCCGATCCATGATGAGGCGGCATTGGTGCGGGCGTTACAGGCAGGGCGTATTGCCGGCGCTGGGCTCGACGTCACCGAGCAGGAGCCGATCGAAGCCGATAGTCCACTCATGGGCTTGGAGAACACGATCATCACTCCGCACGCGCTGTGCTGGACCGATGAGTGTTTTGAAGACATCGCGTCGACGGCATTGCAGAGCATTGTGGATGTCGCGCAAGGAAAGACACCGGTGCATGTGGTGAGTGTGGGGTGAGGGGCTGCTGATGGTTGAGATGCAGAGGAGGCTGCTGCCAATACACATGACGGAGGTCTGCTATCATCAGCCAAGCCACGCATCGACATTCCAGACTATGCTGAGCGGCGGATGATGTTCTGGAGACGGGGATCGATGTGCAACTTGAACTCTCCGAAAGCACCGCTGTTCGCTCCGCCAATGTTCATATTGGTCAAGCCGAATGCGAACTGCAGAAACTGCTTCCTCTGTAGCGCCTCCAGCTGAGGACGGACTGACGTTACTTTATGTTCAGGCACCGAGGCTTCTGCGAATTCCAACTGCGACTTCAAAGCGTTTAGCAATTCAGGCCACAGCTTGTTGATCTCTCTGATTTCTGTAGCTGCCTGCAGCTCTTCGACGTAAACATGTTCGAAGTCGCGAACGGTTTCAGCAATTTGCTCTGTAGCAATTGCAGGAACCTTCGAGCCCAGTTTTGCTGCAACTGTGGAGAAAACTCCTTGTATCTTTTCTGGATCGGCGGCTGCAATACCCTGCAACAGGCTAAGCGGAATTGGTAGATCAACTGGTCGAAGACCAGAATGGCACAACGGAATAGCGTCTATATTGCGAGTCCAGGCGGCTCCGGCTTCAAAATTGATCCAAGGGCGAGCAACGCTCACCGGACTACAAACAATTAACATCGCTTTGGCGGTGCGAAGTCCTGTAGTCACTCGATCAAGCCAATTTTGGCCTAGTGGAACGGAATCTTCGTCCGATGAAACAAAAACATCAGTGAGGCCGAGAAATCTCTGTTCAATTTCCTCTTTGAACGCTCGGGCGACAACGGCTTCTTCTCGAATGTGGCTGATAAAGACAACGGGTTTTTCCATCATGTGGACCTCCAGAGCGGTTAAAGGTGAAGTAGCATACTCAACCTTGATTCGTCCGCTCGACGACTGGGGCAGCCAAGATAACCCCGATCGTTGAACGAACAGATGTGCCAATGGCCCCTTTCGGATCATCGCGAAGTGACAATGTTGCGTCGTAATGGCGGCCGATTGAGGTTGGTGCTGTTGGGATCGTAGGCGGAGCGGCTGGCCCGGTCTTCTCGCGGTGCTTGATACAGACATCAGTCATTCAACAAGTGAGGCTTGGTCCCTTCTCCCCATAGCCTTGGCGTGTGGGGAGAAGATTAGGATGAGGGGCAGCGACAAGTGCTGGGCAAGCTTCTGCCCCTCTCCCTAACCCTCTCCCCGTAAAAAACGTGGAGAGGGGACGAAGACGCTTACGATTTGCTTACCCAACCCGCTCCTGAAACCGCGGCCGTTGTTCCACCATCGATTGGGGTTGGTCCTGTTGGAATCGTAAGCGGCACTGCTGACCCAGTCTTCGCGCAAGAAGATCACCGGCTCTTCGTAGTTGTGCGCATAGATGATCGCGTCTCGGGGCAGAGGCTGCTTGCAAAGCGTTAGATATAGACATCAGTCATTCAACAAATGTGGCGTGGTCCCTTCTCCCCATAGTCATATGGGGAGAAGGTTAGGATGAGGGGCAGCGACAAGTGCTGAGCAAGCTTCTGCCCCTCTCCCTAACCCTCTCCCCGTAAAGAACGGGGAGAGGGGACGAAGACGCGATCCGTCCACTGGAAGGATCGCTTGTCCGAACTCAGCCCCGTTCATGGTGAGAGGTGATAGAGTCACTGACGCCGGTGGTTGCTACTCGGCTGACGTAAAACTCGGAGTTCGCCTCTAACCGGCGAACGCTCAGAAATTTTGCAGCCGTGTAACGCAGTCCGACGCGCCAGTCGAGCAGGTCATCAAAGCCGACGCGCCGTGCTGGACGGATGAGTGTTGCGAAAACATCGCCTCAACAGCGCTGCAGAGCATAGTGGACGTGGCGCAGGGCAAGACGCCGGTGCATTTGGTGCGTGGGGGGAGGAGCGGGCGGCGGACGGTGGAGATGCAGAGAAGGCGGATACTGTTTGGATCGGCTTGTTTGAACTCAATATGTCAGTTTCGACCAGCAGCGGACATGTGCTGTGCACCGCACAAGCTCACTAATGACCCATATCGACTAGTTTGCATCAGCGAGTAGCACCAAACGTGTCTTGCCCGTTGAAAGGCCGCGCATTTCAGAGAACTCTTAGCCAATCGGATCGACTAACCGCTGCTGTGACTATAAGCTGGCCAACGCCAAGGCTGGCCGGGCAGAAGACATTCAGAGCATGCTCGGTTGCAAAATCTTATGCCTACAAACTTTCCAGGATGACGTTGTATGAAACTTGTCAGAGACCACCGTGCTTGTGATCACCCCGATCTGCTGACAGGGGATCTCAATGACTCTGCAATTGCTTGGGTGGGTGATCAGCATTATCGCGCTGTGTTCAAGCCGGAAGGTAATCGTGAAACGCCGCTGTTGGGCATCTATCCCATGGGCTCTCCGTGCGATCAAAGTTTGGTCGCCATGTTCGACCTCGCTGCCGAACTGCTTGCTGAGGACGACGGTCCGGCAATGTACCAGGTGCCCTTTTCCGGCTTTACAGATCACCGGGGTATGGAGGCGTCCGGCCAGGGATTTTCCAATGCCTATAAGTTCACGACGGCTTGGACGGTACAGGGCACGATCGGCCTCATGACGCCGTTTGGAATTGTTGCAGGCGGCGGCTGTGACAAAACCTTTCCGATGCTCATCCATACGATGGGGATTGAACCCTATCGTTACATCCCCTGGGCGCTGCTGCATGCCGGCCATCGTTCTGTCGGGAAATTGCCTGATGGGCGGGAAGTCACGATCGGCGATCTCGCAATGATCCGTATTCGGCACATCAATGGCGATGCGGATGATGCCGAGCTCGAGTTGGTTCGCAAGCACACCGTCAGCGATGTCGGGGTTTGTGAGAACCTGGCTTCGGCGATGTCCAACTATGTCGCCCTATGTTGCGGCGGGTTCATTCTTGCAGCTGAAGATTTGCATGCCGCCAACTCGCAGTCTCGCCTGGATCTGACGCGCAAAACTATGGCGCTTTACCGTACTGCTCTTGAAAAAGGCATTGTGCCGGCCGACGTAATCGGTCCAGAGAACTTTCAGAACTTTATACGCGCCATTGCACTATTTGGTCTATCGACCAACTTGCCCCTGCATCTGCCTTGGATGACACGATCCTGGGGCATCCATCATACGCCGTCCAGTATCTGGCAGGAAATGGAACAAATGCCATGGGTCAGCGACCTGCAGCCTGTCGGTAAGTATCCAGTCAATCACATTGGTGCGATGCTGCCGAGTGTCGTGAAATACCTTGTAGCAGAGAACGTCCTGAACGATGTGACTTCGGTATTCGGCCCTAAGTTGTCGGAACTGTATGAGAATGCGCCGGATCTTGATTTCAACGCACAGTCAATCTTCCGCCCGCTTGACAGACCAATGGCTTCCCAGCCGCAAATCGTCCTCTATCGCGGCAACCTCTGTCCTGGCGGAGCGTGGGTCAAAGAATCAGAATCCATGCGGCAGACGAGCACTTACAAAGTACACGTGTGCGCAACACAGGCCGACTTCTTCAAGGACACTGCCAACGCGACCAAACTGGTGAACAAGACCTGCTATGTCATAACAGGTGATCGCTCCACGATAGAACTTTTGTCGGCGAACTTCGCCATTATGGTGGCTCTGAACGATGATCCCGATCTCGATGTTGCCCTGTTGACCGATCAACGCACTTCGGGCTTTGCTGGTGCGCGTGCAAAAGCAGCTTATCATCTGCCACGCAATCGACTGCGCCAACTCAAGACCGGTGATATTGTTTGTTTTACGCCTCGGTCGCGGAAGATCGATTTGGTCGATGCCGAAGACAAACCGATGGACGCCGAGATGGATAAGCGCGCTGCTGCATACGTGGAGCCCGATTGGCCGAAGACAGGGACGATCAAAGATTTGATCAATTCCCAGTTGAGTGATGCTGAAGACGGTTGTGCGATCTACTAGATCACGGGCGCTCAGACCGCTTTTGGTCCTTCGCGACACGGCCATGGTGCAGTGCAATGGCGGCGATCACCAATTAGCCGACATGATGGCTTAACGGTAAGTGGGCGGGCGAATATCTCCTTCTGGGATCAAGCGAGTTGCCGTCTTGGGCAGGACCGCGGTGCATGAGACCGCGCTTTTTTGGGTCAATCATCACTCCACCCGCTCCGGCAAACCACGACTGTTGTTCCACCAGCGATTGGGGTTGGTGCTTTTGGGATCGTAGGTAGCGCGGCTGGCCCAGTCTTCGCGCAGGAAGATCACTGGCTCTTCGTAGTGGTGGACATGGATGATCGCGTCCATGACCTTTTCCAACACTGCCAGGTCACGCTCGATCGAGATCTTGAGTTCGACCATGGGATAGGTCTCGGTGCTGCCAGCCTCAAATCCGTCGATATGTGTCGTTGTGGTGGAGCCGGGTTCCGGTTGTGCGGTCTCCCTGCCGACAGCCGAGATGCTGGCGTTGCGTTGATAGCGCCCGAAGCTCAGCGGATGCACTGCCACTACCGCATCGAGAATGCGGTCGGTGTCTTCCGGCAGTGTCTGGATTTCCAACGTCCAGACAGGCACGAACCGCCCCGATTGGGCGCGGTAGTTGGCAAGGTCAGTCATCGTGATGAATCCCGCAGTGATTTGGTCGAGCGCAAACCTACCCTGCCGCGGCTGACAGCGTGATGTCAGCAGCGTGCGAGATGTCTACTGCGGGGTTGTCTGATGGCTCAGGCGCGCCGTTGCTGGAGGTGGATCTCGCAGGCTGCGGTTTCCCCATTCGTTGTGTCGGCAGTCGTGGTTTCTTCGGCCGCGTTTTCCTCGTCTGCGAAATGGCGAACCATCTTGAGAATGCCGGACTTGACGGTCGGGTTCTTCAATTTGCTGAACAGCAGAAGCAGTTCACCGTT
>JBCDBQ010000372.1:0-7382 GCA_039183375.1 Pseudomonadota bacterium | reverse complement strand
TCAGCATAAAGTGCAGCCACAGGCTCGGCTCGCACCCATTTGCCTCGGCTCGCCCGCACCTTGCTAATCGGCACATCACTATCAATCTGACGGATAACATTCTCAACAAGGTCACCGCCTTGATTGACCTCGGCAACGATCCGGTCAGCTTCATAGTCATAGTAGGCAGCAACGGCCGCCCGCGCCCACGTGGCAGGTGAACGACCCGCCAATGTCCGGTCCGCCAATACATAACATCTATTGTCGAGACCCAGACCCGCAACGACAATGCCGCAAGCATCTGATTTCACGTTCGCCGTCACCGGAGGATCAACCGCGACAACGATACGTTGCAACTCCGGCGCCTTACTGACACGGCCAGCTGTAATCCAGTCAGCTCGCCAGAGCGCGCCCTGAAGGACTTTTATAATCTCACCGTCAAGTTCTTGGCGGCCAAGCTGCGTACCACCATACCGCCGTTCAAGTTCCTCGACGAACACTGGCGCCAGATTAGCTGCGTTGTCCGAAGTGCGTGACCTTGAGACAATAGTCGTATCCGCACCCAACAACTGAGACAGGATCGGCACCGGGCGCGGTGTCGTTGTCACGACAGCCCGAAGATCACTCCCGACCCGTAACGCAAACTGCAACATATCCCAGGTTTCCTCCGCGTAGCGCCATTTCGCAATCTCGTCACACCAGGCCGCTGCGAATTGCGGACCGCGCAAACTATCAGGTGTTTCTGCAGAATAGAGATGAGCAACACTTCCGTTCGGCCATGTCAGTTGCGACTTCGAGGGTTCAAAATCAGGCCGCTCTCTATCAGGATGAATGGCAAGCAGACCCGAAACACCTTCAACCATCACGCTGCGCACGTCCTGCATCGTCTCTCCAATCAACGCGATCCGCGATGCCGGCTGGCGAGCAAAAGGCTGCTTGCCCAACGCCGCCGCCCGGACCCACTCAGCCCCTGCTCTCGTCTTACCTGCCCCTCGGCCACCGAGGATCAACCAGGTACGCCAGGTTTGCTGCAAGCTATCAGCATCGATTAATGGTAGTTGATCATCACGCGCCCACACCTCCCAGTCATACAGGATCTGGGACAGGTGGCCGTCGGACCAATCCATCAACGCATCAACAATCGCCTGTTTGTTTGCCGACCCGCTTCTCGCGTAGTCGAAGAATACGTTCCGCAAGTTCGTTGCGCAGCCGCTCCGGATCGGTTGCAAGCTCTGCGCTATCACGTTCTGATTTTCCGCCTGGTGGCTGTCCGGTCCCTCCACTTTGTTCTGTTTCAAGACCAGACACCTTTTCGAAGTTTCGGATCAACTGACCCAAGGCGCGCGTTTGGCGTTCGTGATCAGCAATGCTCAGGTCGTCTTCTTCATGTGACATGCGCCCCTCCAGTTGCGCGAGTTTCTGATCAATCGTCCGGTAGAGCCGGCGGAGCAGCACATCCTGCCGCCCAGGTCTAGCCGAACCCTTGGCAATGCGGCGCGGCAACCATCCCTCTTTGCGGGAACGATATTGGATCGCTCCCGTTGAAACGGCGTACCGCTTTGCCAATTGGGCAACTGTCTCGCGAGACGTTTCGTAGGCGATCCTGATCTGATCCCAGATCGCCTGCGGTGTCACCGAGCGCTTCGGCTTGGATTGTTCTGAACTTTGATTGTCGGCAATCGAACTGCCGACATGTGCCTCCGCCGGGTTGAGAGATGATGGCTCCATCTGCTCACCCACTTTCTGCGTTGTATCAAATGTATAGCAAGTTAGCGTTACGCTGTCAACTGAATAAATTCAAATTAATCAATAAAAATAATTAGTTACGCAAAGAAGATCAAACATAACTCTTGCGCGAAAATTGTAACACTTCCGGGCAATGCGGGGATTAAGAATTGGTGTGGGTTGCAGTCGCCTTCTTGCGCTCCCGGGCAACCACACTCTCGCGGTAGGCGATATAGATCCCGCTTCCAAAAATGATGGCTGCACCTATCCATGTATAAAGTGTTGGCACCTCGGCAAAGACGAGATAGCCAATCGCGGCCGCCCAGACCAACTTGAGAAAGTCGAACGGCATAATGGCAGTTGCTTCGGCCTGCTTAAGTGACTCCGTCAAAAGAAGTTGCGCAAACGTGCCAGCAACTCCGATGAAGAGCAGCCAGCCCCACATCTCCATAGTCGGATGTTGCCAGACATATATTGCCGGTCCGACCGATAGAATGCTGAGCAGCACGTTCATATAGGCCGTGATCGTCAAACTGGAATCGGTCCGCGACAGAAACTTAATCACAATCATCGTGATGGCCCAGATAGAAGCGGAACTCACGACCAGGATCGAACCAAAATCAAGCGCTTCGATGCCGGGGCGCAGGATAATGACGGTGCCGATAAAGCCAAGGATCGTCGCAGTCCAACGTCGGACGCGCATCCGCTCACCCAGGATGAGCACGCTGAGGACGGCCATGAAGAGAGGGGATGTGAAGGACAGCGCCGTAACTTTTGCAATCGGTGTAATAGACAAAGCCGTAAAGAACGACAGCATCGCGGCCACGTTCAGCACCGCACGTACACAATGAAGCCCCAGCCGGTTGGTGTAAAACACCTTGAGCCCAGTCTGCATCGCAATCGGCAGGAAGACGAGCAATCCGAAGAAGTTTCGGAAAAATGCGACTTGGAAAGGATGCAGATCCTGCGTTGCGTATCGGATCGCGCCATGCATCACCGCGAAGAAGATCGTCGACACGACCATGAGGAGGATCCCGCGCGAAATGGCGGGCATGGCATCCCAAGTTTGTCGTATAGCGATGATCATGAATTCTCTTGATGAGAGGGCAAGTCCGCCCTTTTTACTAACGCGTGGGCGCCAGGCCGCCTGTTAGAATGGCGAGCCAGACACCTAAAGCACACATTGCGTCCGTCGGATACGAGCCACTTGGCAGCACGTCACGTCCTTGTTGATAGGTCTTAGGGTCGATCGTTGGCTGAAGTTCGGTGGCTCGTAAGGAGCAGCGTGAGCCAAATCGCGATGCCAGCGACAGCGTAGAACGCCAGAACCCAAAGGAGTGTCGCGTGCGCTAACGAGTGCGTCCCGTGCTTAGGCACCGCAACGCCATGCAATGTCATTCATCCAGCAGATTGCTTAGGTCTGTTTTGAGACAGCCGGGCGACACATGGGACCTCCTGACATCGTCCTGTCAGCTGATGTGAACGAATTTATGAAGCATCGCACATCAACAGCCACTAGAAATTCTCATTTGATTGATTTCGCACATTTTCCACAGGGCTTTCTATAAAATGACGACAATGAAATACGCCAACCGACCGGATGTTATAGAAAAAGCCTAGTGCAGAACGTCTGACGCTTAGTTCCCTTGTTGCGGCTCACCTGAGCCACCAGCTCCGGATGCAACGGGAATCCGAGCGCAATATTTGCAGGATCTTGTTATGCGGACCGATTATCTTCGGGCAGGCACTTTGGCTATTGTCTCAGGTATTCTTTTTGCCCTCGTGGTTGTTTCCCCTGCTGCACACGCCCAAACGCAGGTATCGGCAGCTGAACCGGTCCCGCTGACGGCAAAGGCCGCAAAACGCCAAATCAACCTTGCCGGACGGCAGGGCATGTTAAGCCAGAAAATTGCAGCCCTCGTATGCTTGTCGGAGCTTGGACGACAGTCCGACGCGAAGGGGCTTGAAGTTCTGCAGCTGCGGTGGGTATTCCGCCGCACACTGAGTGCATTCAAGGGGGGCGACCCTATTCTCGGGATTGCTCAAGAAACGCATGCGGAAAGTGTCAGACAGATCCAGGCGATCGAAGCCCATTGGAAACTCAAGGCCGACTCGATGGACAACTGGGCCCTGTTCTTTTCGTCCGCC
This sequence comes from Pseudomonadota bacterium, assembly GCA_039183375.1. Taxonomy (GTDB): domain Bacteria; phylum Pseudomonadota; class Alphaproteobacteria; order Rhizobiales; family Hyphomicrobiaceae; genus Tectiglobus. The sequence continues at coordinate 3,530 of JBCDBQ010000372.1, read as the reverse complement.
GTGCCTGAAATCTACGATCTGAGTTTGAAAGTCCTCACCGGTACGGAAGGACTCGTGCGCGGCATGAAGCAGACCTATATCAATAATAAGCTCGTTACGTCAGCGACCTTGACCGGACTCACAATAGCCGGGCGACAACGCATGCTTTCGCAACGCATGACCAAGGAATTCTGCATGGTTCACTCGGACTACAAGCCAGAGGAAAACCGAGCCAAGTTGAATGATACGTTGCAGGAGTTTGCGACCGCGCTGGTCGATCTCAAAAACGGGTCAAAGGACCTCGGGCTTGAAAAACCACCATCCATGATCGTTGATCAGTTGGATCTGGTCGAACGCGAGTTCAGCCTTCTCAAGGCAACGCTCGGCAAGGCTCTATCCGGGGAAACGATTACAAAGTCTGAACTCGACCTCGTCGAGCAGCAAGGCACGAAGGTCCTGCTTGCTGCCGACGAGTTGGTCTATGTCTACGAACAGCTCAACTAGTTCGCTGCGACCCATTTCATATAGGCTTCAAGCCATATAGGCCTCAAGCCGGGGCTCACTTACTGGGTTCAGTCTCGGTGTAGGCCACATTCTTCCAGCTATCGCCGTCCTTACGGAAAGTCGATGACATGTAGGTATCGTAGACCGCCGCTTTACCATCACACGTCTCGCCGAACTCGGCACGATAGGTCAGGATATAGACATCATCTGTAACTTTGTGAGTAACGACTTTCTGCATCTTGTAGTGGCGTTCACCACACCCCTCGACATTATCGAGCGACACCGTGTTCGCAACGCCGGAGCTAACTCCGTCAGCCGTGATACGAACCGCGGGCTCTGCAATCAGCTCGGCGTACCCCGTTTTATTCTTGGTCTTCCAACGTTCCCACGTCTGAGCTTCCAGCATCTCAAGTGACTTTGCTACGTCTTCAGCATATGCCACGGGCATGACTGCCATCATGAACAACGCTGTCAGGCCAGCCATAAGTTTCAAGCTACGTGCGATCATATTTCATCTCCTTGCCACAAGCTGAACTACGTCTCACGACACGCGACTTGGCTGTTAGCCAAATGGCGCAAGTTCGCACGTGCTGCGTTTCCGACAACAATCATCTGCCTGCCGATCATTCTCCATCTGGTCCGGCCTCGACTGGAGCGCTGAAATCCTTTGACTGTGTACGCGCGTATCAGTTGCATTGTTTCACCAAAGACCATCCGCTAAAGCTTGTTGCATGAGCAAAAAACGAACAGATGATGACAAAGTCATCCACGTCCGCGGGGCGCGTGAGCACAATCTAAAGGGCGTCGACCTTACAATTCCGCGCGATTCCCTGATTGTTTTCACGGGGTTATCCGGCTCGGGCAAATCTTCCCTCGCGTTTGACACGATCTATGCCGAGGGCCAGCGCCGCTATGTCGAAAGTCTATCGGCCTACGCACGCCAGTTCCTTGAGATGATGCAGAAGCCGGACGTCGACCACATTGACGGGTTGTCACCGGCCATCTCGATCGAACAGAAGACGACCAGCCGCAATCCGCGCTCAACCGTCGGCACTGTGACCGAGATTTACGACTACTTGCGCTTGCTGTTCGCACGGGTCGGCGTTCCCTACTCACCAGCGACAGGCCTGCCGATCGAAAGCCAGACAGTGACCCAGATGGTCGATCGCATTCTGGGATTGGACGTAGGCACCCGGCTCTACCTGCTTGCGCCAATCGTCAAGGGGCGCAAGGGCGAGTTCCGCAAAGACCTCGCCGAGCTCATGAAAAAGGGCTTTCAGCGCGTCAAGATCAACGGCCAGTTCTACGAGATCCCCGACGCCCCAAAGCTCGACAAGAAATTCAAGCATGACATTGACGTCGTCGTTGACCGTCTGGTCGTGCGCGACGACATCGCAACCCGCCTGGCAGATTCGGTCGAGACGGCTCTCGAACTAGCCGATGGCATCGCCATTGCTGAGTTTGCCGACAAAGAATTGCCGACCTCGGCGACCAAGGGTGCCAACAAGTCCAAGAATGACACACATGAGCGGATCGTTTTCTCAGCACGGTTCGCCTGCCCGGTCTCCGGCTTCACCATCGACGAAGTCGAGCCCCGGCTGTTTTCATTCAACTCGCCAGCTGGCGCCTGCCCGAAATGCGACGGCCTTGGCACTGAACTGCAATTCGAACCCGATCTGGTCGTTCCCGATGGCAACCTCTCATTGCGTCAGGGTGCTATCCAGCCGTGGGCCAAGACAGGCGCAACATCACCTTATTACGAGCAGACCCTGCAGGCACTCGCCCGCCACTTCAAAGTGCAGATGACAACGCCCTGGAATGATCTGCCAAGCCAGGTGCAAAATGCTGTTCTCTTTGGCACTGGCAGCGACGACGTCTCCTTCGTCTACGAAGATGGGCTGAGAAAATTCAAAACCAAAAAGCCGTTCGAGGGTGTCATCAACAACATCGAGCGGCGCTGGCGCGAAACCGATAGCCAGTGGGTGCGCGATGAACTCTCACGCTATCAGGGCAACCATCGCTGCGAAGCGTGCAACGGTTATCGCCTCAAGCCACAGGCGCTCTGCGTCAAGGTCGGCGGAAAGCACATTGGCGAAGTGTGTGACATGTCCATCCGCAAGGCCGGCGAATGGTTCGATGATCTGCCGGACACCTTCACAGCCCAGCAATCAGAAATCGCAACCCGGATTCTAAAAGAGATCAAAGAGCGCCTCAAGTTTCTCAATGATGTTGGCCTTGACTATCTGACACTGTCACGCGCGTCCGGAACCCTGTCCGGCGGGGAAAGCCAACGCATCCGACTGGCCTCGCAAATCGGCTCGGGCCTCACCGGCGTTCTGTACGTTCTCGACGAACCGTCCATCGGTCTGCATCAGCGCGACAACGAGCGGCTGCTTGGTACGCTGCGTCACCTCCGTGACCTCGGCAATACTGTGATCGTTGTTGAGCATGACGAAGATGCTGTCCTGACAGCAGACCATGTCGTCGATATCGGCCCGGGCGCCGGTGTCCACGGCGGCCAGGTCATCGCCCAGGGCACACCTAAGGAGATCATGGCCAGCACGCAAAGTCTGACCGGCCAATATCTCAAAGGAACGAGGCAGATTCCGCTTCCGCCCAAACGCCGCGAACCCAATCCACGCAAACAAGTCACCGTTGTCGAGGCTCAGGAGAACAATCTGAGAAAAGTTACCGGATCGGTTCCGCTCGGCCTCTTCACCTGCGTTACGGGTGTTTCCGGCTCGGGCAAGTCGACGTTCCTGATCGACACGATGTATAAGGCCATCGCCCGCAAGCTCACCAACGCGCGTGAACAGCCTGGTGCACACAAGCGCATTGATGGCCTTGAGCATCTCGACAAGGTGATTGACATTGACCAGTCGCCGATCGGGCGCACGCCACGTTCTAACCCGGCCACATACACCGGCGCCTTCACGCCAATCCGCGAATGGTTCGCCGGACTGCCGGAAGCCAAAGCTCGCGGCTACTTGCCCGGTCGTTTCTCATTCAACGTCAAAGGTGGACGCTGCGAGGCCTGCCAAGGCGAT
>JBCDBQ010000371.1:0-7384 GCA_039183375.1 Pseudomonadota bacterium | reverse complement strand
CTGCCTGGGCGGCGGGACAGGCCCTGCCGACCTGGGAAGGTTGCGCGGGAATAGTTGCTGACGTGGTGAAATCACTGGGCGGTGCGAAATGAGCGGGTTTTCTGCGGACTGGCTGACATTGCGCGAGCCAATGGATCACGCATCGATCAATCATAAAGTGCGACAGGCATGCGTCGACTGGTGCGGTCAGAGAGAGATGACAAGGATTGTTGATCTCGGTTGTGGTACCGGTTCGAACTTTCGCAGTTTGTCGCCAGATCTCGGGACAGCGCAGAGTTGGACACTAGTTGATTACGATGCCGGCCTGCTGGAACTGGCAGAGCTGAGATCTGCACAGGTGATTCAGGCCTCATCGGGAGCCTCGGTTCAGGTGAGACTTGGTGACTTCGCGTCTGGTGACATTGCCGGTCTCATAGAGGGTTGTGATCTCGTTACAGCATCGGCCTTGTTTGACCTGGTCTCGCCGTCGGTCATCGAGGCGATGGCCCAGCAGATCACCGCGGCGGGGGCTGCGTTCTATACGACGCTAACCTATGATGGCATTGCGAGCTGGCAGCCGGAGCACGATACCGATCGATCGATGCGCGAGGCGTTTAACAAGCACCAAAGCACAGACACAGGTTTTGGTCCGGCAGCTGGCGCTGATGCAACCAATGTTCTCGCCACTGCCTTTGACGTTTCCGGATACGAGGTTGTGAGGGGGAAGAGTGCCTGGATCCTTGATTCGGGATGGCAAGAGCTTCGTGCGGAGACAGATCGAGGCTGGGCGGCTGCTGTGCGCGAGATTGGCGATGTTCCAAGCGAGGATGTGGATGCCTGGATCAAGCACCGGCAAGGCAGTTCTGATGCCATTTCAATTGTCGGTCACGAAGATCTTTTTGCGGTTCCAGCCAGCTAGTCCGTTCCTCGCTGCGGCCACATCCGCCGAATAATGCCGTCTCGCAGAACGAATTGATGGAACAGTGCGCCTGCAATGTGAGCCGCAATCACGGCCAGCAGCGCATAGGCTAGATAGGCATGGTAGTCGAAGATCAATCGCGACAGTTTCTGATCGGGAGAGGCAATGGCCGGCAGGCTGAAAAGGCCGAATATTTTCAATGCAGGAAACATCGAAGTGGCGATCCAGCCGGTGAGCGGTACGAGTAATAGCAGCAGGTAGAGAAGATGATGCGTGCTGTGCGCTGCAACCTTGAAGATCTTCTTCATGGTGGGCTCGTCTGGCGGCGTTCCGGCGACACGATTGTTGATCAGTCGCGCGACCACGATCAGAAGAATTAGGAACCCGAGCAACTTGTGAGAGCTGTATAGCGCGTTGGTTGTTGCATCCCAAATTTTGAGTTCACCACCACGGTAAGTCATAGCGAAGCCAATGGGCACTGTCAGTAGGAGCATGAAGACGGTCAGCCAATGGAAGAACCTGGCTGCCAGACCGTATTGATACTTTGGTTGCTGCAATGGCCTACCCGCTAGCGACGATCCTGACGTAAGTCGCAGTCGAATAGCACCTCTCCGCCATCCAGTACATGGGCGTTTGTCTTGGGTCGCAAAGCGCTGGACAGCTGCTGGATAGGTTCCAGCTCAAGACCTGGTTGTCCCGACCCGATGATGACCGGGGCGATCATCAGATGAAGACGGTCGACAGCACCTGCATCAATGAAGCTGGAAATTGTTCGGGCGCCGCCCTCAATCAAAATCTTCTTGAGGCCGACAGCGAATAATTTGCTAGCAATCTCATTCGGGCAAATCAGATCATCTGTATCTGTATCCAGCTCGATCGTCTCGAGAGTCGAGCAGTGGGCGGTGGAGCCGCGACGGATGATGATCCTGCGCGCACCATCAGCTCTCAGGCACTTGGCTTGGCTCGTCAAACGGCAGTTCGGGTCAATGATTACACGGGCCGGGTCTTGCCCCATCGCGCGACGCACGGTGAGCTGTGGATCATCTGCGAGCGCTGTTCCGACGCCGACGACGACAGCATCAACTGCCGCACGAATTCGGTGCAGATGGTCCAACGCCGGGCTGCCACTAATCCATCGACTTTCGCCTGTTACAGTCGCAATTCGCCCATCGAGCGATTGTCCCAACTGGGCAACAACGAATGGACGGCTTGTCGGAGCATTGCGAATGACAGCAATGGGATCTGAGACAGCGGCGTCGCCAGTGTCCCGCCCTCTTGGCCTGGTCCGTCGATCGAGATATGGACGAATTGGTTCTAGCAAGCCGTCCTCCACAATTTCATCCGCTGAATCACTCTATAGTTGATGACTTTCGCCGCTTTACGGCGCGACCTTGGCAATAGCAAGATGTTATAGGGCAACGGCTATCTGAAACGGATTGAACACACTGCAACATTTTGTGAAGTTCGGAATGCTTAACGATAACCTGCGGTTTCAAGCGGCCGATGAAAACTGGTCAGATTCTGGTCGGTTGCTCCATTATTGGGCCGCAGCTGTGCTCCTGATATTGATTTGGATGGCCTTCGCGTGGCCGTGGCTCAGCGGTTCTGTGACTATTCCGTGGGATGCTAAAGCTCATTTTGCTCCGCAAGTGCAATTCATGGCGGCAAGTTTTGGGCGTGGAGAGTTGCCGTTTTGGAACCCTTATGCATTCAGCGGGCATCCCCAAATCGCAGATCCGCAGGCGATGATCTTTTCGCCGCCTATGCTGGCGCTTTCGCTCATTAACCATTCTCCGAGCCTCTGGGCGATCGATGCGGCGGTGTTGGCCATGCTTCTTGTCGCAGGATTGGGCGTGTTTTGGCTGGCCTACGATTTGAAATGGCATTGGGCTGGCGCATTGGTTGCAGCGCTCGGTTTTGCATTTGGCGCCGCCATGGCTTGGCGGCTGCAGCATTTCGGTCAGGTCTTCAGCCTTGCCTATCTACCGTTCGTTTTGGTGCTGCTGCGCCGTGCCATGCTGAAGCCGTCGCTTGCATACGGCGCTGTTGCCGGAGTGGTCGCAGCTTTTCTCGTACTCGGTCGCGATCAGGTTGCTCTGCTCTGTGTGTATGTGCTGGTGGGTTATGTTGTGTGGCAATGGTGCCAAGCTGAACGCATCGGATCAGAGATTGTCCGCACGCTACCTGCCCTTTTGAGCGGTGCCATCATTGGTGGCACTATTATCGCGCTTCCTGTTTTGATGACTTTGCAGTTGGCGGAAATCTCGAACCGCCCTTCGATCGACTATGCGGGAGCTGCTGCCGGCTCGTTGCATCCGGCGCTGCTTGTGACTGGAGCGGTGCCGCATCTTTTTGGTGCAGCGGGTGAGATGGCCGACTATTGGGGCCCGCCGAGCTTTGTGTGGGAGGATACGGGCCTCTTCATCGCGCAGAATATGGGCCTTGTTTACATTGGCGCTATTTCATTGCTGCTGCTCGTTCTTGGTCTTGTTCGCGGTTATCTCTTCGAGCGCGCCGGGAGCTTCTTCGCCATCGCCTGGATCTTGGTGCTGCTCTACGCGCTGGGCTGGTACACGCCGTTCTTTCGCGCCGCTTACGAAGTTCTTCCCGGCGTTGACCTCTATCGCCGCCCTGCAGATGCGGTGTTTGTTATCGGTGGTCTGGGAGGGCTGCTTGCCGGTTATTGTGCGCATCGGTTCCTAACAGAGCTCGATCTGTCGACGACCCTAAGGCAGTGGTTGATGTTGGCGGGCCTTGCAGCTCTGCCTTTTCTTCTGGCAATTGGTTTTGCCGGCCACTTCGATCGCTTAGAGCAAGCCAGTACACCGCTTGCAATCGCTATTGTTTGGTTTGTTATCGCCAGTGTGTGCATCTACCTCGCATTTTGGCTGAAGCCGATCAGGCCGGTGTGGTCTGGGCTTTTGCTTGTCCTTCCCCTCGCGGCTGATCTGATTTTCAACAACGGCCCCAACGGTGCGTCAGCCTTGCCCGCATCCGCGCTTGAGATGCTGGAAACGAACAGTCCGAACAAACTGGTGCAGGAACTTAAATCGCGCGTCGCGGGGGCCACTACATCAACGGAGCGGCCGCGCTTGGAACTGGCCGGCCTCGGGTTCCATTGGCCCAACGCCAGCCTCAGTCATCGTCTCGAACATACACTGGGATATAATCCGGTTCGGCTGAACATCTATTCGAATGCGACGGGTGCCGGCGACTCGGTTGGTTCCCCCGGGCAACGCAGGTTTCCGCCGCTGATGCCGCACTACGATTCCCAATTGGCGCGTATGTTGGGATTAAAATTCGTGGTGACGCCGAAACCGATCGAGTCCATCAAGGAGTTTCCGTCGGCAACGGGCTTGAAGCTTGTTGCGAAGACACCGCAAGGCGTCATTTATGAGAACGCGAAGACCCTGCCCCGCGTGATGTTTGTCAGCGGTGCCAAGCGGGCAAACTTCGAGCAAATCATAGCGAGTGGAGTGTGGCCTGGTGTCGACTTTAAAAAAACGGTGCTGCTCGAAGCCGATGTCCCGGTGGGGCACTCTGGCCGCGGCGGAGATGCGCGGCTGAAGAGTTACACAAACACTATCATTGAAATTGAGGTGCAAAGCCCAGATGGTGGCTGGCTGGTCCTCAACGATACATGGCATCCATGGTGGTATGCCGAGATCGACGGCCGCCCGGTCGAAGTCCATCGTGCGAATGTGATCTTCCGTGCCGTGCAAGTCCAAGCCGGACGGCATACGGTCCGGTTTGAATTTCGCCCCGTTTCCGGTGTTCTGAAAGGCTTCTTGAAATAGCGAATGATAATGGTGCCGCTCAAATGAACATCGTGACGGTTTACAAGCGTGCGCTATCACTCTTGTCCGGAGAGCGTTGGTTGTGTGCCGGCCTTGTGCTTGCCAATGCCGCTGTCGGCCTGTTGCAGCTTGCAGAGCCGGTCTTTTTTGGCTGGATTGTCGACGCGCTCGCGAACAGTAACCCGACGTTTGGATTGATCGGGTTGTGGGCGCTGCTCGGCTTCTTCTCGATACTAGCCAGTGTGCTGGTTGCGATTTCGGCCGATCGTTTGGCACACAGGCAGCGGCTTGCAGCGATGGCGAATGCGTTCGAGCATGCGATTACCTTGCCGCTCAGTTATCACGCCGACCGCGGTACGGGTACCGTCGTGCGAACGATACTCGCTGGTGCGACGTCTCTGTTTGGAACGTGGCTGACTGTGATGCGCGAGCAGATCGCCGCGATTACGGCGATTGTGTTCCTGGCACCGGTTGCTTTCTGGATGGAATGGCGCCTGGCTCTGCTCTTGATTTTGCTTTCAGTGTTTTATGCTTGTCTGAACGTGCTTGTGATCCGGCGGACCTCGGAAGGCCAAGCGGCGGTTGAGCAGTACCATGTGGACGTCTCGGGTCGCGTCGGTGACGTGGTTGGAAACATTACTGTGGTGCAGGGCTATTCGCGACTTGCTGCGGAAGCCGACATGATGCGTCAGACGATGCGTCAATTGTTGTCCGAGCAGTACCCGGTTCTGACCTGGTGGGGCGTGTTGACGGTTCTCAATCGCGCTGCCGCGACGGTGACCATGGTTGCCGTGTTCGGTTTCGGCTCATACTTGGCGAGCGCGGGTGAGATCACCGTCGGAGAGATCGTTAGCTTTGCGGCGTTTGCCTCGCTGTTGATTGCCAAGCTGGATCAACTGACCAGCTTCGTTTCTCGCTTGTTCATGGAGACGCCGACACTTGCGACCTACTTTGCTTTACTCGATGAGCAGGCCGAGCTCAAGGATGCACTCGACGCGACTGATCTCACGGGCATCCAAGGCACGATCAGATTTGATCAGGTGACATTCCGCTATGGTGCCGGCGATCAAGGTGTTTTCGACGTCAGCGTTGATATTCCGGCCGGCCGCACCGTGGCCGTTGTTGGTCCGACAGGTGCGGGCAAGACAACGTTGATGGCGTTGTTGCAACGGCTGCGTGATCCCGGTGAGGGACGTATATTGATCGACGGTAAGGATATTAAATCCGTCACGCTGCAGAGCCTCCGGCACAATTTTGCAGTCGTGTTTCAGGATGCCGGTTTATTTAATCGGAGTATTGCCGAGAACATCGCCGTCGGCCGTCCGGATGCAACAGACGAAGAGATCCGCCAGGCTACCCGTTTGGCGCGGGCCGAGAGTTTTGTTGCAGCGAAACCGGGGGGTATGTCATTCGTGGCTGGTGAACGAGGTGCGTCGCTGTCCGGCGGTGAGCGTCAACGCATTGCGATTGCACGCGCCATCCTCCGGAATGCACCGATCCTGATACTCGATGAAGCGACGAGCGCACTCGATACCAAGACCGAGGCTGAGATCAAGGCGGCCCTCGATACTCTGCGCGAGGGCCGGACAACATTGATTATCGCGCATCGGCTTTCGACTGTCGCCAATGCGGATCTGATTGTCGTGATGGATAAAGGGCGGGTGGTTGAGACAGGTCGTTACGATGAGCTGGTCGAACGCGATGGCCTTTTTGCTTCGCTTGTCAAAGCCGGAGACTTCTCTGTGCCCCAGGCCGATGAAGACAATTCGATCCCGGCATCCTAATTCCCGAATGAGAGCCTGATCAACGTCTGTCGCTAAGCGCTGGACGCCTTGCGGGGCCCGCCATCTGGAATGATCAGGACCAAAAGAAAAAGGTGCCCGAGCCCCCAGTATGATCCTCGGGCCCGATGCACCTTCCGGTATGCGAATTCGCTAAGCGCTCGGCTTAGAGCTTGTGATCCATCCGATCGCGCTTCGTATTCAGGTAGCGTTCGTTGTACTCGGACGGTGCGGTGACCGTACGGCACTGCTCAATAACTTCAATACCGTGCTGCTCAAGCAGCTCAATCTTGAGCGGATTGTTGGTGAGCAAACGGATCTTCTCGTAACCGAGATCACGCAACATCTTTGCCGGCAACTCGTAATCACGGGCGTCAATCGGCGCACCGATTGAAAGATTGGCATCAACAGTGTCGAGGCCACGATCCTGCTCGGCATACGCCTTGATCTTATTGACAAGACCGATGCCGCGACCTTCGTGATGCGGCAAGTACACAATGATGCCGAGCTTGGACTGCGTGATTTTCTCCATTGAAAGCTGCAACTGCGCATAGCAGTCGCAGCGGAGCGAATGGAAAATGTCGCCTGTCACACAGCCACTATGGACACGAACCAACGGGACTTCTTCGTCCGCCGGGTCGTCGCGGTGAACCAAAGCCATGGCCTGATAAGATGCAGTGTCGTCCTCGTAAGCGTGTGCTTCGAGTTTCAACTCTTGGCCTTGGAATTCGATTGGAAGAGTGGTGCGGGCAATATCCCGGAACATTGGTTCGTCTTCGTTTTGCTCGGTCGGCTGATTTCTATTGCTAACCGATGGAAACGAGAATACCGCCGCCGCACGTTGACGCGCTGGTGCACTGGTCAATACTGCTTCGTTGTCGTTATCGTCTGCCCCCACGAGTGGTGCT
>JBCDBQ010000370.1:0-7400 GCA_039183375.1 Pseudomonadota bacterium | reverse complement strand
GGCGGCTCGCGCCATTTGCCGGAATCGATTCAATTTGAAACACCAAGTTTCCAAATCGTTAACCAGCGTCCTTTAGTTCCTAGTAACCAAGAAATAGCGGTCAACCCGCGGTCGCGCTCAGCTAAATTGCGATACGGTATCCGCACTGAGGCCCCAGCCATGCCGCTCGACGCGGAGGCAATGGGTTTGCCGAACGTGCAACTCGACTAAGCTGAGAGCAAAGCCACAACGCGACCGCGTCAGGGAAACTAGTTTCGGACGGGAAGCGAGGTAGCAAATGTTACGCTTTATGACATTGGGAGCGATCCTGACCGTCATGGTGAGCGCGGTTTTGCTTTATGTCACGGCGACAGAAACCAGACGTCTCGCGCAGCTGGAAAAAACTCAGAAGAAAAAGAAAGCCGAGCTGATCCGAGACATTTCTGTCTTGAAGGCGGAGCGGGCTTATCTCTCTCGCCCCGAACGCATTGCAGAATACGCAAAGCAGTTGGGGATGCAGCCCGTCAGTGGTGATCAGCTGCAGGTGCCTCGTGACAAAACCAAAGCAAGCACGCGCTAGGGAGAGGACATGGCATCGGTACATTCCGTGTTGTCTCCGCGACCAAGGGCAGACCTCAAGTCCGATGCTCGCCGCACATTGGTCCTGGGCCTTTCTGTTTTTGTGGCATTCGCAGCCGTATCGACCCAAATGATACGCTTGGCGCTCCGCGATCATCATAAGCCGACGATTGCGCGCCTGGACGCGACCGCCAATCATTTTTCGCGACCCGATATCGTCGATCGACGCGGCAGGCTGTTGGCGACCGACGTGGGGCTGCCGACCATGTTTGCAGATCCTTCGACGATACATCGTGTCGACGAGACAATTGAAAGGCTGTCCCAGATCTTCCCGGGCCTCGACACACCGCTAAATCGCAAAGCCTTATCAAACCGCAAGAGCAAGTATGTGTTGCTCAGGCGGTCAGTGTCGCCAGCACTTGCTGAACAGATCCACGCGATGGGCTTGCCGGGCCTTCACTTCAAGTACGAGTCTAGACGGGGTTATCCGGCCGGGCGCGTAGCAGGTCATGTTCTCGGCGCCGTCGATGGAAGCAATAAAGGAACGCTCGGAATTGAGCGCTTTCTCAATAGCGATCCGGGCGTCCGTCATGTCCATGGTGCCAGGGTCAACGCTGAAAAGGCCTTGCGTCTGTCGATCGATATGAGTGCGCAGTTTGCAACCGAGCAGGAACTCACAACTGCCATAGGGCGCTACAAAGCTGAGGCGGCAACAGCGGTCGTCATTGATGTTGATACCGGCGAGGTCTTGTCGGCGGTATCCGTGCCCGGCGTTGATCCATCGGAAATTGAGGAGCTTCTTGATCGTAAGCGCCGCAACCGCTTTGCAGATGATGTCTACGAACTGGGATCTGTCTTCAAGCCTATAACAATTGCCATGGCACTGGAGACAGGTGTGGCCTCTGCCCGTGCAAGGATTGATGTCAGCGAGCCGCTGCGCTTTGGCAGATTCACGATCAAAGACCCGCACCGAGATGTTAAGCGGCTCAGTTTGACCCAGGTGCTAGTTTATTCATCGAATGTCGGTTCGGGCATTCTGGCCGGCGTCACTGGAGCGAAAAAACAGAGGGCGTTTCTGGCTAGGTTGGGGCTCATCGACGCCATTGACCTGCCGGAGATTAAGACGGCTCCACCAAAGCTGCCCAGGTTCTGGGGCAAGGCCGCGACGGCAACGATCGGTTATGGTCACGGAATTTCTGTATCGCCATTGCAGTTTGCCGTTGCAAGCGCGAGCTTGGTCAATGGCGGCTACCGAATTCGTCCAACGTTTCTGGTGCAGTCACGTCAGGAAGCAATCAACCGCGCAGAAAGAGTGCTCAAGCCATCCACGAGCGACCAGATCCGCCGCATGTTGAGAGAGAACGTGCGAAACGGGACCGGCAAATTGGCAGCTGTGCCCGGATATGATGTTGGCGGGAAGACTGGTACAGCCGACCTTGCCCGCAAGGGCATCTATGATGGCAAGTCGGTCAACACATCGTTTCTAGCTGCATTTCCGATGCGAAAGCCGCGGTTTCTGGTTTTAACAACGCTATTTGATCCCATGCCTGGACAAGCAAAGAAAGAGAGAAGCGCCGGGAAGAACGCTGCACCTGTGACCGGGCGCATCATTCAGCGCATTGCCCCACTGCTTGGTGTGCGAAGGCTTACACGCGGTTAGGCGCGGGGCTTCCCGCATTTGACGGTCGCGGTATTCACTGGCTAGACCATAGGCGACAGTTTCTACCCTGGTGTCCGCTCAAGCTTTCAAACTTGTCGGATTGTCCGGCGTTGCCCCGGCGCTGCCAAAGACAAACAAGAGACAGGATATGCTATCCAGCGTTCACCGCGTTTCAAAAGAACAGCCGCGAGGAAAACAATGAAACTCGCAGACATGATGCCTGATGAAGCCATAGTTCCAAGTGGCGCTGGCGAGATCGACGTATCAGGTATGACATCGGACAGTCGCCAGGTCGAAGACGGCATGTTGTTTGCGGCGCTGGCCGGCTCTCAGTTTGATGGAACGCGGTTTGTGTCAGCTGCCGTTGAATCTGGTGCGGTCGCCGTGTTGGCAGCCAATAACGCAGATCTCGGCTCTTGCCCTGTCCCGGTTGTCCGCGCAGAGGATCCGCGGCGCGTACTCGCGCTCGCAGCAGCCAAATTCTATGGCCGACAACCTGACGTGGCCGTTGCTGTGACCGGAACCAGCGGAAAGACGTCAGTTGCCGAGTTCACGCGTCAGATATTTGCGGGCCTTGAGTTTCAAGCTGCCTCCATGGGTACGATCGGGATCGTGAAGCCGGACGGTGGCGTCTATGGTTCGCTGACGACACCGGATCCCGTGACATTGCATGGCGTTATTGCTGGATTGGCCGATGATGGCGTGACCCATCTTGCGTTTGAGGCGTCATCGCACGGACTGGACCAACGCCGCCTCGACGGTGTGCAACTTCGAGCCGGCGCATTTACGAATCTCGGGCGCGATCATCTCGATTACCACCCGACCACCGAGCATTATCTCGCAGCAAAACTTCGCCTCTTCGATACGCTTCTACCAGATGGTGCAGCCGCAATTATCAACATCGATGATCCGCACTCCGAAGCGGTCTTAGCGGTCGCAAGAAAGCGCAATCTCGATGTTCTCACGGTCGGCAGCGGCCAGGCTGATCTGCAATTGTTGTCCGCCAAGCCGGATGGCTTCGCGCAGGACATCGAGTTTTCATTTCGTGGAGTAACGTATACCAGCAACCTTGCCCTCATGGGTACCTACCAGGCATCGAACGTCCTGGTCGCGGCCGGTTTCGCTCTGAGTGTGGGCTACGACCCCGCAGCCGTCTTTGCTCAGTTGGAACAACTGCAGGGTGTAACAGGACGCTTGGAAGTTGTGGGCGAGATCCACGGTGCGACCGTCGTCATAGACTATGCGCACAAGCCAGATGCTCTCGATGCGGCGCTCACTGCTCTTCGGCCATTTGTCACCAATCGATTGATTTCCGTCTTTGGTTGCGGCGGAGATCGCGATCCCGGTAAGCGAGCCATCATGGGAAAGATATCGCAAGATAAGGCGGATCTGACGATTATTACAGACGACAATCCGCGGTCTGAGGCGCCAGAAGCCATTCGTGCAGAAATACTGGCGGCAGCCCCTGACGCCGAAGAAGTTGGCGATCGCTATGCTGCTATTGCGACGGCGATTTCGCAGGCGCAACCCGGTGATGTTGTGTTGATTGCTGGTAAGGGGCATGAAACCGGGCAGATTGTGGGCGACGATGTGCTCTCATTCTCCGATCATGAGGCCGTAGCGGCTGTCCTTCGCGAATATTGAGAAGGTCGGCCAGGGTAATGCCGGCATCAACAGCCGTGCCCCTGTCCCTTTAAGCCAAGTCCCTGTAGCCAAGTCCCTGTAGCCATGTCCCGGTCACATTGCACAGGCAAGGCCTGAAAGAATGCGGCCGTGCTCCTCAGGCTGGGCTCGCTGACAACGTCGCATGCTAAGCCATCAGTATTGACTATGACCGCACCAATCTGGTCTTTGCTAGCACTGGCATGCGGCAAACCGCGCCGGGGGGCGTGTGTCGTAAGCCGCGAAACTAGATGCGCTGGTCGATGAACGAGGGGAAAACGGATGCTATACGAGCTTCGCGAATTCAGCGAAATTCTCGGCCCGCTTAACGTTTTTACTTACATTACATTCCGTACGGGCGGCGCCATCATGACGGCGCTGCTTTTCGTTTTCCTGTTCGGTCCTGCAATCATTGATATGTTGCGGATCAAGCAGGGCAAGGGCCAACCCATTCGCGAGGATGGCCCGCAAAGCCATCTTGCCAAGCGTGGAACGCCGACTATGGGTGGCCTTATGATCTTGGCCGGCTTCACCTTTTCTATTCTGCTTTGGGCAAATTTATCAAATACTTACGTCTGGATTGTACTGGGCGTAACCCTGGTGTTTGGCGCCATCGGTTTCTATGATGACTATCTGAAAGTCACCAAACGCACGAGTTCAGGCTTCTCCGGTCGCGTACGTTTGGTGTTAGAACTGATTGTTGCAGGACTAGCCGCCGCCGCCATCATGCGCATGTCGGATGCCAATTTTGCCGGCACGCTCACGGTTCCATTCTTCAAGGACCTTCTGATTCAGCTGGGCCCATTGTTCGTTGTATTCGGCGCCCTCGTGATCACCGGATCCGGTAACGCCGTGAACCTGACGGATGGTCTCGACGGCCTTGCAATTGTTCCGGTTATGATTGCAGCCGCTACGTTCGGACTGATCGCCTATCTATCTGGTAACGCGAAATTTGCCGGTTATCTGCAGATCCACCATGTGGCAGGCTCCGGCGAACTGGCCATTATATGCGGAGCTCTGATCGGCGCAGGGTTGGGTTTCTTGTGGTTCAACGCGCCGCCCGCAATGATATTTATGGGAGACACCGGCTCGCTGGCACTAGGCGGCGCACTCGGCACCATTGCAGTTGCGACGAAGCACGAGATTGTACTGGCAATTGTTGGCGGACTTTTCGTGCTGGAAGCGCTGTCGGTGATAATCCAGGTGACGAGTTTCAAGTTGACTGGCAAGCGCGTCTTTCGAATGGCCCCGCTGCATCATCACTTCGAACAGAAGGGCTGGCAGGAAGCCACGGTTGTGGTGCGATTCTGGATTATATCCGTCGTTCTCGCACTTGTTGGATTGGCGACACTGAAACTGCGGTAACGTCGTCACAGCCTGAAGCATCAATTTCGGGTAAAATGCGCAAATGATTCCCGCGACGACATTTGCCGGTCAGGACGTCGCCGTGTTTGGCCTCGGTCGAACCGGCATTTCGACCTGTCGCGCATTGGCGGCCGGAGGAGCCCGGCCCCACGCCTGGGATGATAACGAAACCACCCGCGATCGCGCATTAGCTGAAGGCATCACGCTAACAGATCTAAATGATGCCGATTGGTCAATATTTTCGGCTCTATCATTGGCGCCCGGTGTGCCGTTGACCCATCCCGAGCCGCACTGGTCGGTCAAACGCGCTCAAGAAGCCGGGATCGAGATTATCGGTGACGTCGAGATCTACTGCCGAGAGCGTCAAAAGCTGTGCCCTGATGCGCCGTTTATTGCGATTACCGGGACAAATGGGAAGTCGACGACCACAGCGCTCATCTCGCACGTTCTGGAAAGCGCTGGTCAAGACGCACAGATGGGCGGCAACATTGGCATACCTGTGCTTGATCTGGATGGACCGGCACCGGACCGGCTCCACGTGATCGAGATGTCATCTTACCAGATCGATCTCACGCCGACGCTTTTTCCTTCAGCAGCAGTCTTGCTCAATCTCTCGCCAGATCATATCGACCGGCATGGCACTTTTGAAAACTATGCAGCCGTCAAGGCCAGGCTGCTAGTCGAAGCGCAGCTGTGCGTTGTCGGGCTCGATGATGCCCCGAGCCGCACCATTGCCGAGCGCGTAAGACAGCAGGGGCAGCAACTGACTTCGGTTTCCAACGCCGATGTTGCGGCAGACATGTACTGCACGGCAGGCCTGCTCCGTCGTCAGGGAGCTGACCTGACAAACCCACTTGCAGACATCAATGGCGTTGTCTCTCTACGCGGCTCTCACAACGCTCAGAATGCCGTTGCCGCTGCGGCCGTTACAAGTTTCTTCGGGGTCTCAGACAGCGATATAGCAACTGCGCTTCGCACGTTTCCAGGACTGCCGCACCGCATGGAGGAAGTCGGTCGGCTCGGTCGTGCGATCTTCATCAACGATAGCAAGGCGACAAACGCCGATTCATCGTCGAACGCTCTGGCGAGTTTTGACGGCGACATTTATTGGATTGCAGGTGGTCTTGCAAAAGAAGGCGGTATCTCAGAGTTGCGGGAGTACTTTCCGCGCATTGTCAAAGCTTACCTGATCGGCGAGGCAGCTGATGCGTTCGCTGAAACGCTGGATGGTATCGTCGACTACAGCCTCTGCCGGACCTTGGATGTTGCCATAGAGAACGCCGCCGCTGACGTCGCTCAGTCGAGTGCGTCTCAGCCGGTGGTATTGCTGTCCCCTGCATGCGCATCGTTTGATCAGTTCCCCAGCTTCGAGAAACGCGGCGATGCGTTCCGGGAACAAGTCCAAGAGATCCCTGGCTTGCAAAAACATGCGGAGGCGGAGCAGTGAGGCTGTCGCGCGCCGATCAGAGCTTGCTGACCCGATGGTGGTTTTCTGTCGATCACCTCCAACTCCTCGCGATCTTGTGCCTGTTTGCTGTCGGTTTGGTCGTCTCACTGTCAGCAAGCCCCTCGGTCGCTGAGGCCAAGGACTTGCCGACCTATTACTTCGCCAAGCGTCACGCCGTTTTCGCATCGATCGGTTTGCTGGTCGTTATCGGATTGTCACTCCAGTCGGCAACTGAGACCAGGCGGACTGCCTTATTTGTTTTCGCGTTAGCGCTCTCTGGGTTGGCGGCCGTCCACTTTCTCGGAAGCGAAGCCAACGGCGCGCAGCGGTGGCTTCGGGTCGCCGGCTTGTCGATCCAGCCTTCTGAGATTGCCAAACCGGCTTTTGTCATACTGGCGGGATGGGCGTTTGCAGAAACCAGGCGGCGGCATGATATGCCAGCCTTTCCGATCGCGTTGGCTATGTATGCTGTTTTCGCGGGATTTCTGCTGCTCCAGCCTGATGTTGGTCAATTCATCCTGATTTCGCTCGCTTGGGGCGTGATGCTGTTCCTATCAGGAATTTCGGTCATCTGGCTGGGCGGTATGGCAGCTCTCGGAGCGCTGGCACTCATTGTAGCGTTCCTCGTCATGCCGCATGTGCAACAGCGATTGAGCCAATTCCTTTCGTCCGATGTCGATGCCCGATCACAGATTGGCCAAGCTTATC
>JBCDBQ010000369.1:0-7410 GCA_039183375.1 Pseudomonadota bacterium | reverse complement strand
GTTTTCATCTGGGTCGGCGCGGTTACGTTTTTGCGACAGCGCGTGAAGGGATGATCGAAACGTTCGAGGCGCAGGCGCTTGAAGCGCAGGAGTTGGGCGCTGGACCATTGCGTCGGCATTCGAACGCGAGCAGCTATGAGCCTGCAGCCACTGAAGGGTATGCGAGCACGCTGGACGGTGCCGATCTGATCCTTGATCGCGACCTCGTCAGACAGCAGTTTCCCTATCTCAACTCTGAAACCGTGGCAGTTCTGCATGCGCGACGCTGCGGCTCACTGAGTGCGCAAACGCTGGGAATGTATCTGCTTGAGCAAGCACGCGAACACGGCACGAAATTCATCTCCGCCGAGTGTACGGGCATCGAAACAACGGGTGGCTGCGTCAGCGGTGTAACGATCTCACGTGACGGCCAGACGTCCCAATTGAAAACCGATGCTGTGGTCGTATCGACAGGCCCCTACCTGGCACAATCACTGGCGCAATTGGGATGCTCTTTGCCTGTCTCAGTTGAAAAGCATATCAAGATCAGTGTGCCTGATCCGCTCGGCGTGGTTCCCCGAGACATTCCACTAGTCATCTGGACTGATCCCATTAAGTTGGATTGGGCGGCCGAAGAGCGCGAAGCCCTGCAAGAGGTAGATGAACTGCGTTATCTGCTTGAGGAGTTCCCCGCTGGTGTGCACGGTCGCCCGGTTGGGGCTGGCGATCAGGTGCTGATGTACTGGACCTATGATTGTGAATTGAGCGACCAACCCGTCTTCCCTTTGACGTGGGATGACAATCTTCCTGAGATCACTTTCCGCGGAATGGCTGAGTTGCTGCCGGGCCTGAAACGCTATCTCGACAATATGCCCAGGCCTTATGTTGACGGCGGTTACTACACCAAGATGCCGGAAAACCGGCCCGTCATTGGTCCGCTTCCTGTTCCGGGTGCTTACGTCAATTCAGCGTTTTCCGGATTTGGAATAATGGCATCGTGTGCTTCCGCGGAGCTGGCGGCCAAGCATGTCTGCGGGGGTGACTTGCCGCATTACGCATCGGCCTTTGCACCGGCACGCTACGATGATCCTGAGTACTGCAAGTTCATCGAAAGCTGGGATGCATCAGGTCAGCTCTAAACCGTGCTGACACTAGGTCGCAAATGCGTTCAGCAGTACGGCTATGAAGAGTGTCTGCGGCACGGCGAGTACGGGCAGCATAAGCGCTAGCTTCCACGATCCAGTCGTATCCTTGAGGCTCATAATCTCGGTGTAGTCTGTCGCCGCCCCGGCCATCAAGAACGTGAAGCCGTTACCCGGTGCACCGGCCCGCGACACAAGATCGGCTGCAATCGGAGCCGAGCCTTCCGAGCACACCTCAATGATTGTAGCCGCGATGACGGTCAAAAGAACGCCGAGCAATGTCGGGCCAAACCAATCGGCAAAAACGTCTGCAGGGATGAGGGCGCGAATGGACGCCGCAAGGACAACGCCGAACAGTAGCCAGCGCAGCACCATGCGCGAACCTTTGAGGCCGTCCCGAAGCATATCGATGAAGCCCGGCCAACTTGGCTGCACGCCACGCAACCAGGTCCTGAGTTCCGTTCTCAGGCTGAGATTTTCGTCCTTGATCGCCAGCCGTGCGGGGTTGTCCGGTAATCTTCCGCGCTCCACCAGAGTATCGAAAATGTATCCCGTCACAATGGCTATCACACCGGAGAGCAGAATGAATAAGAGCGCAAACTTCCAGCCGACCAAAGCAATCAGAATGACGGTTATGCTCAGCGAATTCCAAGGGCTTGCCAGCAGGAAGGCTGCTGTTTGTCCGATGCTCGCCCCGCGCTCATAGAGCTTCATCCCGACCATGAGAATACCGTGATTACAGAGGTCGAAGAGCAGACCGGCCCCTGTTGCACGCACGATCCCGCCAAGACGACTTGTGCCGCCGAGGACGGTAAAGACCACCTCACGGGGGACGCGGTCGAGTAGACCGACGAAAAAGATGCCAAGCAGGATGCCCCACCACATGGTGTTCATCATCTCAAAGACGCCATGGCTGAAGTGCTGAAGAGCCGAGTGCGTTTCTGACGATCCGCTCACGAGATATCCAAGATATCCCGCAATCACGAAGCTGGCGCTGCCCCAGAGCGTCCAATCAATCCGGCGGCGCTGTTGGACAGGAGCTGGAGATGCACCACAGCAGTCCCGCACATCGGCCGCCGTGGGCAACGCCGGCTTCGGGTCATTTCGAGGACCTCCGCCGCAACACGTGTCGCGGTCGATCAGGGCCTGTCGCTGTGAATCATCTATGCTTGCCATGAACCCTATATCGGGCTTCCAGTCACTGGAAGGTCAAGGCTTGTTGCTATCTGCGGCTTTGCGCCTTGATTTTTCGGAAAAAAATTCGGCGATACGGGCTTGTGGCTCACCTGTCTGATAGGCCTCCGACAAGGCATCTATGCCAGCGAGCACGCCTTCCTCAACGGACGCCTTTTCCCAGCGGTTCATCAGCCGTTTCTGATTCCGTATGGACTCCGGCGCGGCCGAACAGATTCCGTCAAGCCACTGCGCAATCGCTTGATCAAGATCTGCGAGTGGTGCTACGCGTTGCGCAAAACCCATCGCAAAGGCTTCATTGGCCGAGAATGTCTGGCCCGTCAGCAGGATCTCACGCGTTCGTCCCCATCCGATCTGTCCAGGCAGCAGCGCAGCCTCGATGACCGAAGGCAGTCCCATGTGAACTTCCGGCATTCCAAACACGGCTGTTTCGGCCGCCGCGCGCATGTCGCAACTAGCAGCAACCTCTAATCCTGCCCCAAGACAAAAGCCGTTGACCCTGGCAATGACGGGAAGTGGAAACTCCCGTATGGCGAGGCAGGCTTGGTGCAGCCGTGTGATGTAGAGCCGGCCACTATCCGCGCACAGGCTACCAAGCTCATTGAGGTCAGCTCCACCGATAAACGATTTATCACCGGCCCCGGTCAGGATAACGGCCCTTAACGTATCGTGCTGCGATAACTCATCAAAAGCCTGCTTGAGACGGACGACCTGGTCGGTTGAAAGGCAGTTCAGGCGCGCGCTGTTATCGACCTCAACCGTTGCAATGATGTGGCTGCCGCCATGTTCTCCAAGTTGTGTCCGCACAGTCGGTGTCGTCATATCGTCCCTTTATTTTTCAACAGTTAAGGCCTCGGTGTTGAGAGGATGCGCCACTCTATGAGGATGCAGTAGAGTATTGTGTCGAAATCCAGTTGCAAGCCTAGCTATTCATCGGCGAATAAGCTTGCATGCAGCGAGCAACTGATTCGCGTAGCCAAAAGCGCAAGGAACTAGGGAAGCTATGCCAC
Organism: Pseudomonadota bacterium; assembly: GCA_039183375.1. Lineage (GTDB taxonomy): Bacteria > Pseudomonadota > Alphaproteobacteria > Rhizobiales > Hyphomicrobiaceae > Tectiglobus. Next base: position 4,085 of record JBCDBQ010000369.1, on the reverse strand, counting down.
TGGAAAACCGCGTCACTCCAGACGGCCAAATTGTCGCGACAGCGGCACGCGGCACGTTGATGGGTAACCGCGGCGGCATGCTTCACCGTGTCGACAAAACACTGGGTCCAAAGCGCTGGGTTTCCAAGCAGTGGATTGCGTGTCGACTGTCCTACAAAGGTCGCTGGCGCGAAGTCATGGCGCCCAACAGCTACACCGAACTTTTCTTCCTCGACGAAGCGACCTCTTTCGCGGCCGGGCACCGTCCTTGCTACGAATGCCGCAGGAGAGAGGCCGTCTTCTTCTCAGAGCTATGGGGAGAATTTCTGGCCGGTGGTCCACGCGCGAAAGCTGGCGACATTGATGCCACCCTGCACGCAGAGCGGCTCAACGCTGAGGGGCGCAAGGCAACGTTCAAGACGACCATTGGAGAACTTCCTACCGGAGCCATGGTGCGATGGCGCGATGGCGCCTATCTCATTCTGGCTGGTCGCCTACTGCGCTGGGCGCCGGAAGGTTATACCGCCGTCATAGATGCCGAGAAGGACATGACGGTGGATGTGCTTACTCCACGGAGTACGTTGGAGATCTTTCGTGCCGGCTATGATGCAGATCTGCATGAATCTGCGCTTAAGTTTATGTAAATCAATTGCATAGCCACTTGCGTTAACCTTTTGTTAACTATTGAGAGTCATCGCTCATATACAAGGCGCGACTGTTAGTGATCGGCCATCAGAACCGATAACCGGGAAGGCGACTTAACATGTTCAATAAGAAAAATGACGCAATGTCATATTTCTCGAACGAGGAAGAATCCAAAGAAGCTTCCTCGACCGAATTCAAAAAGCCCGAACCTACAATTCAGACGCCAAAAACGGATGTAACGAATGCATCGGCATCTAATTCCATCATTGATGAATGGCTCACGATGCGCGGCGATCTTGAAAGCGAGGGTGATATCCTCGTCAAAGGCAAAATCCACGGCAATATTCGCTGCAAGCTTTTGGTGATTGACACCAACGCAATGGTAGAAGGCGGAATGATTGCTGAAGAGGTCGTCGTGCGCGGCTCGATCTCCGGCGAAGTCCGTTCAAATCGTGTGCGCTTGGAAGAGAGTGCCATCGTCGATAGCGAGATCTTCCATCGCTCATTCTCTGTCGCAGAAGGCGCGCAAATTAAGGGTGCACTGCACTATCAAGAGAACCCAATGACGGAAGCCAACATCGCTGAGGCTGGTACAGATTCAGAGAAGACGGCTACGAAAAAGTCTAATGGCGCTCTGACGTCAGAAGCAGCAACGAATTCAGAGTCGGCGTCTATTAATGGCGCTGCAACAGCTCACTAATGACAAGCTGATCAAACCAACACAAATAGCCCAAGAAGAATTAAGGAGCGGTCAGGAAACTGTCCGCTCCTTTGTTTTCTAAATCTCTTCTTCTTTGAAGAAATTTCCGAAAATGGCATCGAGTGATAATATTCCCGGGCCTTTCAGAATTAGGTAAATTAGCGGAATGCACCAAAGCAATCTTTGATCGCTAATCACTGAATCCTGCACGCGATCAAAAAGAACGCCTATGGTTTTTGCATCGGCACTATGAAAATTAATATCGACGTATGTCATGACGGCGATAAAGCCGATCATTGCTGCGCTGGCTGCACGCGCGAATAAACCAACTAATATCAAGACCGGGAGAATAAACTCGGCGTAAGTTCCGCCGTAGACTATGAGAGCATAAGGGAAGAACGGGATCTTATCTGCATTATAGCCGTACTGCTCGGCGACCGGCGGCAGCATCTGCGCGTAGGCGTTGACCGTCGGGATCAGGTTGGCTGGAAATCCAGATCCCACCTTGGTTGCAGCAGAATTCAGAAAGAACATCATGAGCGCGCTGGAGAACGCCAGGCGCGCGAAAAGGCCCATAAACCATCCGTCAGTAAGCCGCTCGATGCCCCCGAAAACACCGGAGTACAAGCCTTTGAGTGCTGTGATCATTTAGGGTCCTCCCGATCCCGTTTTGCCAGTGCTGGCAGTCTGAATTCTGCGGTCCCTCATGGCTGACCAACAACGGGTGGTTCAACCGCGCTAACCGCTCCACATGAAAAGAGAAGCTGAAGCATAGCCCCCATATCATCTGACTGTGCATCTGCAAGTAACTCAGCCGCCATACCCAACGATCGGCCCTGAGCGAGTGCAGTGTAGAAAACAGCCGCTAGATCCGGAATTAGCCGAACGTCGACATCCAGGCCTGGGCGCACAATCAACCCGGACTGAGCTTCAGGGCTCAGGTTCTGCATCTCTGCTGCCGGATCAACCGCGGTCTGGTGCAAATGCCAGATACTCAGTGCCGGCCAGTCGGAGCGAATTATCTGCAGCGATGGATGGAGGTGGATAATCGTCGACTCAAGCGCGTCTGGTGCGATCGACTGCAGCACCTCTATGCCGATAGGATCGGCGTCGGATGCATTGTAAGCGCCATTCCAGCTTCGTTCGATCCGCGCCACATCAGCGAGAAACGGCAGGCCTTGGGCCGGTTCAAAGCGCGAGATAAAGTCCGGGAAGTCTTCTCCGTAGCCGAGCATGACCGGCGACGTTGGCGCATTGCGATCAACAAACACCCGTGCCATCCCGGTAAAGAACTCTTCGCCGACCAGCTGCTGCGTAACGGGATAGCTGGCAGCCAGATTTTCCGCCAGGCTGACGGCCACATTGTTGCGATAGACATTGAAGCGCTTGGTCTGCAGCGAGCCACTGACGGCGCCAAGACCATCCGGCAATCCGCGATCCGGGTTCCTCAAGCTACCGATAAATTGAGACTGAAGATCATGCCACTGCATGTGTGGCTTCTTTCGCATCGTGTCGTGCGCGCTTCAAGTAAGATTCCGCCTTCTCTGCCTCGGCAAACAGGATAGGCCACTCGGGCACGTCATTGTCCCACTCAACGAGCGTCGGTCGTGGACCAGCGCGCTCCAGCGTGCGTTCGAGAAGGCTCCAAACCGGGTCGATGACTTGCCGGTCGTGGGCATCAATCAACAGCTGATTGCCGCGATCGTCTTTGTCTTCAGCATGTCCGGCAAGATGAATCTCCCCGACATGTTCAACGGGAAACCTGTTGATGTAGTCAACCGCGTCACGGTCGTGATTGGTACAAGAGATGAAGACATTGTTGACATCGAGCAGCAGACCGCATCCGGTCCGCGTGGCAATTTCTGTCAGGAAGTCGATCTCGTCGTAGCTGCTCTCTTCGAACACGACGTACGTGGCTGGGTTTTCCAGCAGCATCCGCCGACCAATGTAGTCCTGCAGCTCATCCACGTGATCGCAAACGATTGCCAGCGTCTCTGGGGTATAAGGCAGTGGCAGCAGGTCGTTGTAGAAAGCACTGTCGTGCGTTGACCAAGCGAGATGTTCGGAGAAGCTTTCAGGCTGATAGCGGTCAACCAGCATCTTGAGGCGATCGAGATGCTCCCGGTTGAGCGCATCGCTTCCGCCGATCGATAGTCCGACGCCGTGCAGAGAGATGGGAAATTTCTCACGAATGCGCGTGAGATAGTGGTGCGGTGGTCCACCCAGGCCCATGTAGTTTTCAGGGTGGACTTCGAACCAGCCGATATCCGGGCGCGAACCCAGGACATCGGCATAGTGCTCGGCCTTTAGCCCGACACCCGCGCGGTTAGGAAGCGCCGCGATATTCTGTACTTGGTGTGCGGGCATTTCGGCCTCGTATGCGACAAACGCCGTAACGTTTGATCGGTCTTACTTAGGAATGTCGCGCTTCAGAGAGGCAAGGCTGCCCTTGCGACCTTCTGGAAGAACCTTATCCCACGCCAGGCCTTCGCAGCTGCCCTTAGGAACGAGCGTCCAGGCATTGCCCTGGAAGTCGATCTTGGACGTACCTGCACAAGTTGTGCCTGGGCCGGCTGCGCAGTCGTTCTTGCCAGCAAGCGAAATGCCGTAGCACTTCTCCATGTCGGCGGCACTGGCAGCAGTTGACTGAAGACCAGTTGCAGCCATTGCAACGGCGCCAGCAACAAATGCGGCAGTCGAAATCTTTTTGCTCATTAGTCGGCTCCTTCACTTAAACCTTGCAGACGCAGATGGCCTGCTG
>JBCDBQ010000368.1:0-7418 GCA_039183375.1 Pseudomonadota bacterium | reverse complement strand
TCAGTCTGACGGCCGTGTTCTTGCAATCGCTCGGACAGCGCGGCAATCTCAAGGTGCTGCCCAAAGTCGGCGTGACGTATGTCAGCGAAAAACAGGATGCCTACACCGACAGCGGCGGCAACGACATTGGCAGTCAAACCATTTCGCTTGGTCAGCTGACGTTTGGCTCCAGTGTGTTTGTTCCCATCAGGCGTGGCGTTGAAATTTTCGGACGCGTGGAAGGTCAATGGGATTTCAACGATATCGGTGTCATCACGACAAGTACCGGCAGCACGTACAAGCCTGATGACTTCGGCGTCGTCGTCGGTGGCGGTGTGCGGGCAGAACTCGACGAAAAGACAGTCGTGCGCGTCGAGGGGGCGGCTCAGGGCCTCGGTCGTAAGGACTATGACCAGTACAGTGTTTCGGGCCGCATAGACTTCAAATATTAATAAGCGACAGAATTGGGCCGGCAAACCAACCAAGCTCGGTGAGCATATTTGCTCTCAAAATCACAAACGACGGTGCCATTCATATTTTGGGCTTAACTATCTAAAGCATCTCGTCGGAATGATCGGTGCTATGCCGCGTTATTTGATCGAAGTGCTTCGTTGGGCTTTTCAAGCTGGCCGGAGGTAAACAGACTGACGAGCTGTGACTTCTCGATCGGCTTTGAGAAATAGAAGCCCTGATAGTTCCGGCACCCTAGCCTGGCCAAGGCATCGAGCTGAACGGCGTGTTCGGCCCCTGCAGCGATAACATCGAGGTCAAGCGAGCGACCACGCTGGATGCGGACGGCCAGGTGCTGCCGGTGTACTGGGCGGCGCGGGAACGTGGCGTCGAAGTGGATCTTGGCCTCACCGATGAAATTGGTGAGTTGCGCGAGGGTGCGCCAGCAGACGTCGCGATCTTCGAGTTGGACGAATGTGAGCATGTGTTTCACGACTACGAAGGCAACACGATTGCCGCGTCGCAACGGATTGCCGCGTCGCAACGGATTGTTGCTGAAAAGACGTTCAAAGACGGTGCATTGATGGTTGCGCCGGATCGTGAGACCGAGGTGCCGGAGTTCCTCAACATGGGCAACCCTTGGAAGAATTATTGATCGGTCGCTCTGATCGGTGCCTCGTTTCTGGGTCTTATGACACCTGTTGCGCCAGCGCAGCGGTTGACACCGGATCTGTCATTCTCATCCGAAAAGCGGTCCGAATTGCGCGAACCGCATAACACTCTTGACCGCCGATACGGCAGTTCTCTCCTGACTAATTCGTTCACTGATGGATCGGTTGGGATCTTGTTTATGAAGCCCATGGCTATTCTGCGCCAGATTGCCTTGCTGATGGCGCTAGTTGCGTTCGCAGCGGGTTCTTTACCGAGCACTGCGTCGGCCCAGACGAGCTGTAGTAACACACCCTTGACTAGTGGCCTTGGAATCTTCACGCGATTGTTGCCAAGCTTCGCGTCTGGGCTCTGCGACGTTACCCATCAAGGTCCTCTAAACGCTGAATGGCTGCGGTTCTGGGTTATTCCTCGCGTCGGACGTGGCGAGGGCAGTGGCAGGGTATACTTTCATGTTCAATATGGCGGTGTACTTGTTGTTCCAAGCAGCTTAGTTATTGATGGCGATCCGGTAACGATTGACTCGACGAACGGTACTAACCTCAGCTCAGAAGTTCTCGATGAAGGAGCACATACTGTCGTTGGTACAGTTGTCTTGGACGGAACGCTCTATACAATGACCATGCAGTATATCCTCAGAGCGAGAGATGTTACTGTCGAGTCCGTGGTCATAACAGGTGGTGCGTTCGACGAGCTGCCGGACTCGGGTCGCCAGCCGTCAGCCAATAAGTCGGCTGCTGCTGCCTTTGGTCGTGCATCGAACTTCATACACATGTTCGTTACGCAAACCCAAACTCAGGACCGCTTTATTCATGATAGTGAGGCGTCAACCGAGAACGGAAATGGTCCTGCAAGTTCCGTGGCGCTGGCTGAAGCCTACGGCAAGACCATCCGCCGTCCGCATCATAACGCGGGTCAGACCGCTTGGCACTCCAAAGACTTGCTCAATCACTACCGCAAGCAGCAGGCCTCGGAGCGGCGCCAGAAGGAGCAGCGCGCCATGGCGGGACTGCAGCAGCTTGGGGTCAATCCAACAGTTGAGACGACCCAACCGAAAACAGGGCAGTCGAAATGGGATTTCTGGGCAGCCGGCGGGTTGTCTCGGGTTGATAGCTCTCGGACGGGCAACAGCTTCGATGGCGATCTGACATTCGCGCGTTCCGGTTTTGACTATCTAGTTACCAACTCGTTCCTGGTCGGTGCCTTCGGTGGCTATGATAAAGCCGATGCGCAATTCGAGAGCTTGTTGATCGACCTTAATAGCAGGGCGAAGATTGCCGGTGGTTACTTCGGCTACAAGATGACCCGTGCGATGACCGGGCTGCCCGTCGACCTCGTCCTTGACGGTCAGGGCTCCTATGCCTGGATTGACTATGATGTTCACGATAACAGCGCGCTGACGGATGGCGATTTTGATGCCAAGCGGTTTGCTGGCAGCCTCAGTCTGACGGCCGTGTTCTTGCAATCGCTCGGACAGCGCGGCAATCTCAAGGTGCTGCCCAAAGTCGGCGTGACGTATGTCAGCGAAAAACAGGATGCCTACACCGACAGCGGCGGCAACGAGATTGGCAGTCAAACCATTTCGCTTGGTCAGCTGACGTTTGGTTCCAGTGTGTTCGTTCCCATCAGGCGCGGCGTTGAAATTTTCGGGCGCGTGGAAGGTCAATGGGATTTCAACGATATCGGTGTCATAACGACAAGTACCGGCAGCACGTACAAGCCCGATGACTTCGGCGTTGTCGTCGGTGGCGGTGTGCGGGCAGAACTCGACGAAAAGACGGTCGTGCGCGTCGAGGGGGCGACTCAGGGTCTCGGTCGCAAGGACTATAACCAATCCAGCGTCTTGGGCCGCATAGACTTCAAATACTAATAAGCAACAGAATTGGGCCGGCGAACCAATCAATCTCGGTGAGCATCTTTGCTCTTAAAGTCACAAACAACGGCACTATTCATCCTATGGGCTAAACTATCCAGAGTGTCTTGTCGGCGTGGCCCGTTCTATGCCGTGTTAGTTGATCGAAGTGCTTCGTTGGGCTTTTCAAGCTAGCCGGAGGTAAACAGACTGACGAGCCGTGACTTCTCGATCGGCTTTGAGAAATAGAAGCCCTTATAGCTCCGGCATCCAAGCCTGGCCAAGGCATCGAGCTCAACGGCGTGTTCGGCCCCTGCAGCGATAACATCGAGGTCAAGCGAGCGACCAAGCGAAATGATAGTGTCGACGATCGCGCTTTGAAAAGTCCGATGGCGCACCAAATTCACTTACCCACCGAGCGTCACATGACTGATCTGGAAGCTCGCGATGCCGGATAGATCAGGAGCAATGCCGATGCCTGGCTCCGTTGGCAGGACCACATGTCCATTCTGAATGGCAAGTTCGTCTCCGAGCATGTGATCGCGCAACGGATTGGCGTTGACGTCCATTTCGAGGAGGCCATTGCCGCCGGCCGCAGCCAGAAGGTGTGCTGAATGCATCAGACCGATGCCGCCGCCCAGCCAATGCGGACAGTAGGTCTTACCGGCCGAAATGGCACTGGTTGCGATCTGGTAGCAGTCGGTCACACCACCCCATTTGCCGACGTCAGGTTGGATAAAATCGAGCCATTCAAACGCTGCTTTGACGTTGGCCAGTCCGCGAATGTTCTCAGCGCCAGCAAGCGGTAGACGAGCTGCGGACTTAAGCGCGATCCAGTCTTGCGCCGGAGCGTCAGCGACCATTGGCTCTTCAAGCCAACCGACGGGAGTCTCGGAAAGCCAGTCAGCAGCGTACTTTGCTTGTCCGAGGTCCCAACGTTGATTGGCATCGACGAACAGACGTTCGTCTTTGTCCATACCGTTGACGATGGTTTGGACATTGCGCTTATCAATGTCATCACCGAACCCGATCTTGAGCTTGAAGTTGCGATGGCCGCGGCTGCGCTGCGCGGTTACCGTTTCAGGTCCGTCACCCGGGTTGAGGCCGCTGGCATAGGCGGGAATGCGGTCAGCAGCGTTCGGATTGAGAAGCCGACGTAGCGGCTGGCCCGCCCGGCGTGCTGCAAGATCCCACAGAGCCTGATCAACAGCTGCAAGCACTGATGCAACGGGACCCGGCTCATCTGCCTGGACGCTCAGGACATGGAGGCTGGTGACCAAGTTCCTGTAGAAAGTTGGGATATCGTCGATCGTTTTGTCCAGCAACAGATCCGGCAGCAGGAATGCTGCAAGGTTGGCACGGTACTCCGTCGTGATAGTTGGGAAATTGCCCCAGATGTCGCCCCAGCCGACCGCCCCCTCGCTGTCTTCCAGGCGCAACATGGCGATGCCGCGGCTCGGGATTGTACCGAAGGACGTGACGACGGGATTTTCGACAGCGGCACGGAAGACATCGATATGGATGCGTTTGATGATCACGGTGTTGCCCCTGTTTCGATAGCGCACGCAATGGTCCGATCAGTTTTGGCCGATCGGTTTCGACTTGGCAGTCATCATAGAAGAGGTCGGCTTCGCTGGCGACATGCGTAACAAACGCCCTGCGGATGATTGCGTCTCCTTTGAACGCTATCAGCCCGGTGCGCTCGACCAGCGTACCGAGCTGCGTTAGCATTGCGTGTCTCATGACTATGCTGAGGAGCTCAAGGCGTGACTTTTTCAATGCTTGGCTATTGCCCGCGCGCTGATCAGGTTGGGATCGCACTGACAAGTGTCACCATCGGTGCTGGCGGAACATGCCCATTCTATAGCTACGGCGGTGACATTGTCGTCGTGCAGGCCTATGGCAACCAGCGTCCGGCCGTCGTCGGTGCCCGCGCGTTTGATGAAGGTCTGGCCATGCCTGATGTGGTTTCGCGTATGGAAGCCTCAGACGAGAACTTTTCGTTCCGCCAGATCGGACTTATGCGGCGGTCAGGAGAAGTTTTTGCACTGACCGGTCGCGATGCGCGGCCATGGGCCGGTCATATAACGGGCGACGGGTTTATCATGATGGGCAACGTGCTCGCCGGTCGCGAAGTGATTGAAGCGATGGCCGCGGCATTCACGGAACGATCATCTGAGACTTTGGCAGAACGGATGCTTGGCGCCCTTGAAGCCGGCCGGGACGCCGGCGGGCAGCGAACAGCGGATGGATATCACTACGACGAACGCTCGGTGCTGTTGCGTGTCATTGGTGATGGCCCGGAGCGGCGGGAAGTAACGGCGCTTGACCTCAGAGTGGATATGCACCCCAGTGCAATCAACGAAATGCGCCGCATGTTTGAGATCTACAAGCCGGTGATCGCGCGGCGTAGTTTGCGTGCCAATAACCCCGGCAATGATCTCGCCACCTATGCCTGGGAAGCAGAAAATATGAAAGCCAATCCGCCGCCGCCCGCTCTCAGGTCCTAAACGCAGCGAGCAACGTTTCTGCTGCTCGGGACGAAAGACTTTGGGGCGGTAGGCAATGCATCAATGATCTGGCATCTGAACCGGATCGCTTGGTCAGGATGATAACGTGGATTTGCATCATACCCATATATTCGCAAGCGACATCGATCGAACGCTGGCTTGGTGGCAACGTCACCTTGGCGCGCGCATCCTGTTCGATGGAGAGAATGCCGGGTCGCGCAACGTGATGCTGGGCATCGGGCATGGGCGGCTTAATCTTTATGACCAGCCACCGCGAGACCAAGGTCGCGGTGCCGTCCACCATGTCGGCGTCCGGGTCACGGACCTTCACGCCGTATGGGCACGTCTGCAGGATGAGGGCATTACTTCACCGAACGGGCTGCGCGAACATGACGGCTGGCGTTATGTGATGATTGCCGCGCCCGACAATCTGCTGGTCGAACTGTTCGAGTTCGACGATCCGCAAGCACCTTTCAACATTGACGGCTAGCGCGATCTGCAACCATTGCAGTTTGTTTCACGCGTCACATCAATAAGGACCCGGCACAATCTTGGAGCCGTCAGAAAACCTGTTGGTGCGGAAGCGTTCAAGATTGTGGCCAGACGAGCGACCAGCAACTAGGTCAGCCATGACCCGTGCTGCGCCTGGTCCCATGCCGAAGCCATGACCGCTCAGCCCGGTGAGAATGAACAAGCCAGGCTGGGTATGGCTTTCGCCAATGTAGGGTACGGCGTCAGGTGTCACATCGATCAGGCCGGCCCAGGCTTCAGCGATGCCGATACCCTGCAATGCCGGAACGCGGCGCGGCAGGCTCTTCTCGAGACGATTGATGACGCTTTGGGACGGCGGTGGATTGAGAACCCGCATCTGCTCAAAGGGCGAACTCTCCTCGGCTGACCAACGCTGCCGCATACCCCAGCTGCCTGGATACCCCTTCGGTGCCGCCATGTGCAGCTTGATCTTGTTGCTTGAGCCGAGCATGAGGTGGCGGAACGTCGTGGCGAAGCGAAATGAGTTGGGTGACAGGTAATGCTCTGCGACGTCTCCGGTTGTCACTGTGTAGCCGCCGTCGGCGCGGCGGCGCAATGCCAGTTCGGGTGCCCAAAACATTGGACCAATGACATCCGGTGCCACATTGGTTCGCGCCGCAGTGGAGCGCACGGCCAGCTGAGGTAGCGCAACATCTGAGTTGGCTGCGAAGTGCGTTGACCAAGCGCCGCCGGCCAATACAACCTGGCTACAGGCAATCCGGCCGTCTTCGGTATAGACGCCGGTGATCCGTCCGGCTTCGATATCAAGCGTGCGAACCGCGCAGTTTTCGCGGATGCGCACGCCAGCACGTGTTGCTGCGCGTGCAAGGGCAGGGACGGCCACAAACGGTTCGCCGCGGCCATCGGATGGCGTGTAAATGGCGCCGATCCAGTTGCCTGAAACTTCTGGAAAGCGTTCGGCTATTTGTTTGGGTGAAAGGACTTCTGAGGCCAACTGGTGCTGCTTTGAGGTCTCAACCCAGGCCTCGCACTTGGCCATCACGGCTTCGTCTTCGATAAACTGCAGGCATCCGCACTCGGTGAATCCCAGGTCAGCCTCTCCGGTTTCGGCAACGAAGTTCCGCCAAATCCGGGCCGACTCCATGACGATGGGTAACTCGGCGGCGTCACGGCGTTGTTGCCGGATCCAGCCCCAATTGCGGCTCGATTGTTCACCCGCAATTCGGCCCTTCTCGCAGACCATCGCCGATATGCCTTGTTGAGCCAGAAAGTAGGCCGTCGAGACGCCGGCGATGCCGCCGCCGATCACGACCACGTCGACAGCGGTGTCGACCGGATCCTGGAAAGCAATCGGCGATTGGTCGGTGATCATAGAGCTCATGTTTCGTCTCATTTGGACTAAAGTTCCGACAGCACAACGGATCGCCTTCTTCTGTAGGAGAGATCGAGCGCCTCTTGCAATGTGG
>JBCDBQ010000367.1:0-7424 GCA_039183375.1 Pseudomonadota bacterium | reverse complement strand
CAACCGAGGAGAAGACGCCCTGGTGGAAGTTCTGGTGAACTAACAAAATCAAACTCACTTTTGAGAACCAAGGCGCTGAATAGGCCCGCATCATCCGATGCGGGTTTTTTGCTGTGTCGTGGTCTGATGTCCTGTCCGCGCTGGTGCACGAGAGAACTCCTCGGAGGAATAACTTCTCAAGTCTGGGAAAATGCCCACGTGGCTCTCCAACGTTAGCGACCGGCAGCACCTAATCGGTTCAGAGAAGTCTCTGATTAACCAAGATTCGGGACCTCAAAAATTATTCTTGAACAATGTTCGCATATGAGCTACATATTGTGAACATTGTTCTCATTTGTGCAATCGAAGCCTAGGGAGGCAATCGTTTTGTCTAGCAATCGATTTATTCAGCACCGACCCCACCATGTTCAGCGCCATAGCGCCTTTGTTGGATGTTTCCCGCTTGAACGGTCACTGCATCAGCGAATCAAAGCACAGTGCCGAGTAGGCACACATTCTTGACACCCCGGGTGTTAATCTAAGCGCCACATCGCCCCGAAGAGGACCTCAGATGTTTCAGTCCCTACTTTCCAGCCGCCGGTTTCTACCTATTTTCGTCTGCCAGTTTCTCTCGGCGCTGAACGACAACTTCATCAAGAACGCCCTCGTCATTCTGATCTTGTTCAAGCTCGGTAGTGAGCAAGGCGGTCTGCTTGTCACGTTGGCGGGCGTTGCGCTCATTGTCCCGTTTTTCATTCTGTCCGCACTCGGCGGGGAACTGGCCGACAAGTACGACAAGGCGCGTGTAGCCCAGGCGATCAAGCTTGCGGAGATACCGGTGGCCGCAATTGCTGCGGCTGGGTTCATGATGGATTCGCTCGTCCTTTTGTTCGCAGCGCTGGTTCTGTTCGGCTCAATGGCGGCGCTTTTCGGTCCCATAAAGTTCGGCATCCTTCCGGATCACCTGAAGACCAGTGAACTGCCGGCGGCCAACGCTTTGGTGGAAGGGGCAACATTCCTTGCTATTCTCGGCGGCACGATTGCTGGTGGCGTAGCCATGTCGTCCGATGGCACAGCACCACTGGTTCCGCCCTGGGCAGTTGCCGTTGTTCTGGTCACGTTTGCAGCATTCGGCTGGCTATCGGCCAAAGCCATCATGCCGACTGGCGCGGCCGAACCGACCTTGCCGATTACACGCAATCCGCTGTCTTCAACGTTCCGCCTGCTGGGCGAACTGCGCGCGGACCGAAAGCTTTGGATCGGTGGTCTGATCGTCTCCTGGTTCTGGCTGGCAGGCGTTGTTGCTCTGACACTTCTGCCGACCGCGGTGAAGGATGGCATTGGCGGTAACGAGCATGTTGTCACTGTGGGACTAGCCCTGTTCACGATCGGGATCGCCATAGGTTCGTGGCTCGCGGCTGCTGCCAGCACACGCCGGCCGAACCTCGCACTCGTCCCGATCGGTGCGCTTCTAATGGCCGTTTTTGCGTTAGACATTGCATGGACATTCTGGGGATTAGCACCGCTCGGCAATAGCCTCACACCAATGCAATTGGCAGGCACGGCAACCGGCTTGCGCCTCGCTTTCGATCTCTTTGCATTGTCAGCCGCTGGTGGGTTGTTCATCGTGCCGGCCTTCGCCGCGGTTCAGGCCTGGGCGCCGCCGGACCATCGTGCCCGCGTCGTTGCCGCCGTCAACATTCTCAATGCTGGTGCAATGTCGATCGGTCTCGGTGGATTGATCGGGCTCCAGGTTGCAGGTGTTGGCTTCTCGGGTCTATTCGCCATCCTCGGCGTTGCCAACCTGATTGCAATGTTCGCGGTTATGTGGGCCTGGGGCCGTGAAGGAATGCAGGATCTGGCATTCTTCCTGTTCAAGCTGTTCTATCGCATAGAAGTGAAGGGCTACGAGAACCTTCCTGAGCCTGGCGATCGCGCCATTATCACTCCCAACCACGTCTCATACATGGATGGCCCGGCGATGCATGCGCTGTTGCCAAGTCATGCTGCCTTCGCGATTGACACGACCATTGCACAGGCCTGGTGGGTGAAGCCGTTCCTGAAGTTTATCAAGGCCTATACCCTCGATCCGACACGGCCGCTTGCAACACGCCATCTGGTCAATGAGGTTAAGAATGGAGAAACACTCGTCATATTCCCCGAAGGACGTCTGACGGTCACCGGCGGCCTCATGAAGGTTTATGACGGCACAGCAATGGTTGCCGACAAAGCAGATGCTGTCATCGTCCCAGTTCGCATCGATGGCTTCGAGCATTCGACTTGGTCTTACATGCGACGCAGTCAGGTTAAGAAGTCATGGTTCCCCAAAGTGACCGTGTCCATTCTGCCGCCACGTCGTCTTGAGATTGATCCTGCCTTGAAGGGCAAGGCGCGCAGGCAGGCAGCGGGCCTCGCCTTGCAGGACATCATGGTCGACACGGTTGTTGAAACCGCAGACATCGATAGAACTCTGTTTGAAGCCGTGGTCGACGCGCGTGATACGCTTGATACCGGCAAGCCCATTGTTGAAGACCCACTTGGAACCAAGCTCAGCTATAAGAAGCTTGTTACCGGTGCGCAAGTGCTTGGCCGCAAGCTGGAGCGTTACGGTAATCCGGGCGAGAGCATCGGCGTACTGTTGCCGAACTCCGCCGGTGTCGCAGTCACATTCTTCGCTCTACAGTCGATCGGGCGGGTGCCTGCGATGCTGAACTTCACGGCCGGTGCCGCTAACGTGCTCGCGGCCTGTGAAGCAGCTGAAGTAAAAGTCGTCCTGACGTCACACAACTTCATCGACAAGGGGAACCTGCACGACCTTGTCGAAGCCATGCGTGACAGCGTCGAACTTGTTTATCTCGAAGATGTGCGCGAGACGATATCACTCTTTGATAAGCTTTCAGGTCTGCTCGGAGGCGCGAAACCGCGAGTTGCCCGCAAAGCCAGTGATCCAGCGGCGATCCTGTTTACATCCGGTTCGGAAGGCAAGCCGAAAGGCGTTGTACTGTCCCATCAAAACATTCTCTCCAACGCCATGCAGTCGCTTGCGCGAATTGCTGTCAACGGTGAGGACAAGGTGTTCAACGTCTTACCAGTCTTCCATTCGTTCGGACTGACAGCTGGCTTGATCATGCCGTTGGTTCGTGGTGTGCCTGTGTTCCTCTATCCATCACCGCTGCACTATCGAATTGTACCCGAACTCGTCTACCAGACGAATGCGACGGTTCTGTTTGGTACGGACACGTTCTTGAATGGGTATGCCCGCGCCGCGCACCCGTATGATTTCCACTCTGTGCGCCTCATCCTCGCTGGTGCTGAGGCTGTCAAGGATCGGACGCGGCAGATCTATATGGAGAAGTTCGGTGTCCGCATCCTCGAAGGGTATGGCGTAACCGAGACCGCTCCGGTTCTGGCCATTAACACCCCATTGGCGAATAAGGTCGGCACGGTCGGTCGTCTTTCACCACTGATGGAGTCTCGCCTGGAGCCTGTACCAGGTATTACCGAAGGCGGCCGTCTCTACGTTCGCGGCCCCAATGTCATGCTCGGTTACTATCGGGCTGAGAACCCAGGCGTGCTCGAGCCACCTGAAGATGGTTGGCACGACACCGGCGACATTGTCAGCTTCGACGCGCAGGGTTTCATCACGATTAGAGGACGAGCGAAGCGTTTCGCCAAAATCGGTGGCGAGATGGTATCGTTGTCAGCGGTCGAGGCGATAGCGGCTGAACTGTCGCCGGGCGATTTGTCTGTTGTCGTCGCGATGCCGGACCAGCGCAAAGGCGAGCGTTTGGTTCTGCTCACCAGCGATACGACGGCGACGCGCCAAAAATTTCAGGCATTGGCGAAGTCATCCGGCGCCACCGAACTCATGGTGCCAGCGGATGTCTTTCATGTCGATCGTGTTCCAGTGCTGGGGTCCGGGAAACCGGACTATGTCACAGCAACAGAACTGGTTCGCGAGATGGCAGCAAAAGCTGCAGCTGCATAAGACTGCACAAGTAAGAAGGGGTGTTATGCCCCTTCCCGCGCCCGCGCATTGAGGTCGGGAGCAGCACGACGTGCTGCGCAAGAGGTCAGCTTCGTGCTCAGGAAACGGATTGCCCACGATGGCGACCATATTAGAGCCCGCTGCGCGCCGTTGTAGACACCACCAGCCTCCCTTTTGAACATTTCCTACGGCTAGCGCGACTTAGCATGTGAAGCAGATCACGCCTGCAATTGCATGCCATAGGAGATTATTTCATGCAGTCATCCCCTCGAGGCCCCTGTTCATCATCAGGGTCGGGGCTAAATCGCATGTTCCTGGGCCATCTAGATCGCCCTCCGGAACACCACTCAACTCCACAACCCGCGTCCAAGCATAAATCTCAGAGCCGTTTGGCGGGACGCGCCGCAACCATGGTTATGGCCGCGTTTTTCGGCTTTGCCGGCTCAGTTTCAGCTTCCGCCCAAGATGCGAAAATTGCGCCAGGCGATGCCGTCGTAACTGGCTTTTCCGGCATTGTGCCGAGCGGTGATCCGGTGCCCCCGGCTGGTTCGCCACTGGACACGTTTTTTATCAACTTGGACGGCCCGTCCGCGCAGGTCCTATCATTTGGTGCCCTGGGTGGCCCGCCATCGGGCCAATTGGTCAACAGCGCTCCAAAGCTGGTCCTGAAAGCCAGGGATATCGGTCAGGTATTTGGCATTGCACTGGACGATGGCCTCGGTGCCGCCGTCCCGTCCATGTATTTCGGTGCCACGTCGGCCTACGGGATCCACATCGCGCGTCCAAATCCTGCACAACCAGGAAAGTTTTTGCGTTTGCGCAAAGGACACGCCGAAGCGCAGTGGATGAAGGGCATGTTCGCTGACTCGATCGGCGGTGAGCCGGGTTCGATCTTCAAAGTCGACGGACAAACCGGAACAGTCAATTTGTTCGCGACGCTCCCGAACAACAGTGGTCCTGGTGTTGGTAATATCGTTTTCGATAAGGCCAGCAAATCATTCTATGCGTCAGATCTTGATTCAGGTCTCATCCATGGGATCGATGCAGATGGCAATGTCGTTGCATCATTCGACCATGGTCTGACGGGTCGGCCCGTGAAGGGCATGGCGCCTGTTCCCGATGACGGCAAAGTCATGGTGATCACTGATCCGGCCTTCGATACTGAAGATCCGTCTACCTGGGGTTACACTCAGCCAGAGCGGCAGGTCTACGGTATGACAGTCAATGGCGGCCGCCTCTACTACGCCGTGACCGGTGGGCAGCAGATCTGGTCAGTTGGCTTGCGCGATGACGGCTCATTCGCTGACGATCCTCGCTGGGAATTGGACGTTGTTGGTCTCCCGGGTGCTGGACCAGTTACGGACATGTTGTTTGATAAATCTGGCCGCATGTATCTCGCGCAACGCGGTACCGCCAAAGGCAGCTATAGCTATGCTGAGTTCGCCGAACCGGGCAAATCAGCGGTTGTCAGATATCGTCTTGAGCAGCCTGATGATCCCGCCACTGAAAGCCGTTGGGTGCCAGCTCCTGAATTTTATGCCATCGGCAAGCAGGAACCGCATCAGAACGCCAACGGCGGTATCGCACTTGGTTTTGCCCATGACGACGTCGGTGGCATCAAGTCGGGTACGGCCAATTCCATGTTGTGGTCGACTGGTGAAAAGTTGCGCGCCAGCATCGAAAACGAAGCGGATCCCGCAGCCGAGAAAGATGTGCATGGTCTGCAAGGCAACGACATCACGCTGGTTCGACCAGACAACGTTCCCCCGCAGCAAAGCTACTTCCTCGACTATGACGGTCTCTTCAATGATGCCGAAAAAGCCGGCCATATGGGTGACGTTGAGATCTGGCAGCCGGTTGGTGACTTTGCGCGGGCTCCTGAGGGCGAGTTCCCACCAGGTTACGTTCCGCCATTCGTTGACCCGCCGGGTGTTCTGCCTCCGTTACCCCCCAATCCTGGTTACGAGCTCAATCTGAAGCTGACCAAGACAGCAGACCCGAAAGAGTGTTTCCACTGGGGTGCGTTCTGGCGTTGCCACTATCGTATCAACGTCCGCAATACCAGCCCTGAACACAACTTCTTTGGGCACATCCGGGTGCATGATGAGTTGATCAATCTACCGGTCGGTTCGTTGATCAAGGTTCCTCAACATCCGTTCCCTTGGTCTTGTTTCTGGGTCGCGCTACCCAACAAGTTCGGCTGTCACCGTGTTGCATTCTTGGCTCCAGGTACCAGTGTTGGATTCAACGTATGGGTTCTGGTTCCGAAATCTGCAAAGCGCTGCCGTCTAACCAACATGGCAGAGATCAGACATCCGATTGGTGGTTCGTGGAACAACACCGACCCGCTTGATGATGTCGACAGCGCAACCGCGATCATTCCTGACCCGGACTGCAAGCCAAACCTTGAGAAGACCAATCTCAAAATCAAGAAGTGGGCTGATCCGCAGATGTGTTGGCCGGTCGGTGCGAACGAGCATTTCTGTCGCTTCAAGGCGCTTGTTTGGAACGATGGGATTGGCACATTCCAGCACCAACTGCAGGTTCAGGACGATCCCGCAGTCGGAGCAACAGCGATCTTTGCTGGTAATTGGAACTGCCTACCAAATGGTGCCGGGCATCTGTGCACTCATCTGGATGATCCTCTCACGTTGTTCCCAGGCGACGCCACGCTGCTGCAAATCGGTATGTTTGTGACGGACGATGTCGCAAGGTTGCACAATTGCCGGATCACCAATGACATTAGGATTGTCACACCCCATGGTGCTGGTCATCCGGAGAACATGGTTGCGGCTGATGACAACTCGTTCACATTCGCAAACATTCCAGCTCATGTCTGCGAGCAACCACCTATCCAGCAAGCCGCAGCCTGCCCGCCGGGTTTCAAGCCCAACGGTAATGAATGCGAGGCTAAGGGCAAGAAGCCAGAGCGGCCGGTGATACCAGTCCCACCAGTCACGACTGTGGATTGTCCGGATGGGTTGCGTAAAGTCCGCCGTAACCGAGTTGCGTCGTTGCGACGGAATGGTTGGACTTTGATCCGTCTGAGGAATAGTCAGTGGTGCGGTCGTCCTGGCGTTAAGGAACCACCTAAGGACGTCTGTCCGCAGGGCATGCGCAAGATTTCAACCAGCAGCGTTCGGCGACGCCGTGCAGCAGGTTGGTCTGTGCTCCGCCTTTCAAGCGGCCAGTGGTGTGGTCGTCGGCCTCAAGTCGTCGAGTGTCCACGGGATCTGCGCAAGCTGTCTCCCCAGCGTGCTGCCTTGCTTAGAAAGCGCGGTTGGTTCGTGAGGAGACTAAGCAATGGCCAATGGTGTGGTAAGCCGGGTGAGACCGTTGTGCAACCATGTCCGCGTGGCATGTCAAAGGTTCCAGCGAGCCAGGTCAAGCGGCTTGTCTCTCTGGGCTGGCGAGTAACGCAGCTGAACTCTGGTCAGTGGTGTGGCCGGCGTCCGGT
>JBCDBQ010000366.1:0-7427 GCA_039183375.1 Pseudomonadota bacterium | reverse complement strand
GTCCTCGGCTTTTGGAATGCGGTGATTGGCCTGACTGTCCTCCACGGGTCGCGATCACCCATGAAGCAGATTGCACCGTTTGCAGCTGCAGGTGATACGGCGCTACCGCTGACAAATCAGACGGCCGTATTGATGACGCTGCGCAATGAAGATGCCGCTCGCGCCATTTCACGACTGCGGATTGTCCAGCAAAGCCTCGAAGCAACCGGCCAGGGGAACAAGTTCAGCTACTTCGTGCTGAGCGATACGAATGACGAGGCTGTTGGCCGTGCCGAAGAAGAAGCAATTGCACATTGGCGAGCCAGTGTCCCGAACCAATGGGCCGGCCGGATCCATTACCGCCGCCGCGAAGAAAACACGGATTTCAAAGCCGGCAACGTTCGAGAATTTTGCGAGCATCACGGCAGCGACTTTGAGTTTATGCTGCCGCTTGATGCCGACAGCCTGATGTCTGGCGACACCATCGTCCGCATGGTTCGGATGATGGAAGCCCACCCACGCCTCGGTATTCTACAGAGCCTTGTCGTCGGCATGCCATCGACAAGTGCATTTGCCCGTATCTTCCAATTCGGTATGCGGCATGGCATGCGCGCTTACACTGCCGGTCAGGCCTGGTGGACTGGCGAATGCGGTCCGTTCTGGGGCCACAATGCAGTGGTCCGGATCAAGCCGTTTTACGAAGATTGCCAGCTACCCCACCTGCCTGGGCCACCGCCGCTTGGTGGGCCGGTGCTTTCACACGATCAGGTGGAAGCAACTTTCATGCGTCGTGCAGGCTACGAAGTGCGGGTCTTGCCTGTAGAGGAAGGTAGCTGGGAAGAAAACCCACCGACAATCCTGGAGTTCCTGCAGCGCGATACGCGTTGGTGCCAGGGCAACCTGCAGTACATTCACCTACTGAAGACGCCAGGTCTCTATGGTATCAGCCGGTTTCAGCTCATTTGGGCGATCCTGATGTTCGCCGGCATTCCGGCCTGGACGCTCATGATCGCTCTCCTGCCGGCACTCGCCTGGGTCTATCAAAGCACAAGCGGCTTCCCGACCGAGATGGCCATTGGTCTCTACGTCAGCTTCTTTGCAATGTATTTGATGCCCAAGTTTGCAGGTCTGATCGATGCCGCGCTGACACCGGGCGGCGTGAAGCGATATGGCGGGACGCTGCGCTTTGTTGCGAGTGCCGCCATCGAGTTTGTATTCTCTTTCTTGCAAGGCGCTATCTCAACCATCCGTACCGCCGTCTTCATGGTCGGACTACTGTTCGGCACCAAAGTCAATTGGGGCGGCCAGCAACGTGACAGTTATGGTTTGAGCTTTTCGCACGCTGCTGCGCAGCTCTGGCCACAGACTTTGTTTGGTCTGATCATTTGCTCCAGCTTGTACGCCATCCAGCCAAGCCTGTTCTGGTGGAGCCTACCGTTAACCGCGGGATACATTCTTGCTGTACCGTTTGCTGTTGTTACAGCGAGCCCGGCTCTGGGACGTTGGATGGCACGGACGGGATTAGCCGGTATTCCCGAAGACTTCGCCCCTCCCAAGGAGGTCGCGCAGACAGCAATACGTCCTCACACAGACAAAGATGGATCGCTGGTCGCGGTGGGCTGATGGTTTCCACGGAACTTGCCGGCATCCTGAAATCCCTGCGCATCTACCATGGCCAGGCAGATCGTGCTTCGGCCATGGATAGGCTTTACAGGCAGTTCATTGGATCAGGTGACCTTGCTTTCGACATTGGCAGCCATGTCGGAGATCGCGTCTCGTCCTTCCGCCGCTTAGACGCTCGCGTCGTCGCCCTGGAGCCGCAACCGCTTGCATTCCGCGCACTACAAATCATCCATGGTCGCGACCCAGACATTACTCTTTTGAACCAGGCTTGCAGCTCAGAGGTTGGCGCTCTCGCACTCAAGATCAACTCGGCCAACCCAACCGTCTCAACCGCTTCCGTTGAATTCACGAAGGCAGCAGATGGAGCCGTTGGTTGGGAAGGGCAAAACTGGGACCAAGAGCTCAATGTCAAATGTACCACGCTCGATGAACTGATTGCGGCCCACGGTGAGCCTGCCTTCATAAAGATCGATGTCGAAGGCTTCGAAGCGGACGTGTTGGGCGGTCTTTCTTCTCCCGTCCCCGCGCTATCGTTCGAGTTTACGACGATTCAAAAGCCGGTCGCCTATGCATGCCTGGAGCGGATCGATTATCTGGCAAACTATCGCTTCAATGTTGCGCTTGGAGAGTCTCAAGCATTGCAGTTTGCGGATCCGGTCGACCAAACCACGATCCATTCCTACATTGTCGAGCTGCCGCCAGAAGCCAATTCAGGAGATATCTATGCGATCCGCGTTTAAGCTGACACAGAAGCGAACATCAGTGGTCGTTGCAGCCACTGCCGCGGCGCTGTGCATCGCATTATCTCTGCCGTCCTTCGCGGCGGAAAAGTCGAAGCCCGTGACCGTGACGAACGGCAGCGAGCCGGTCCTTTGCGCCGAAAAGGACAACATTACGCTCACTTTTAGAGAGCCCACCGTCCGCAAGTTCCGGATAGAAGCCGCTCATCCGGTTTATCTCGCGACCGTGCAGCGCGACAATTGGAAGGCCGACTGGACCAACTGTGACTTTGGTCCCGAGCCGCCGAAACCAGCTAATGCACCGCCGCCAAAACCACCGCAGCGTGTCACGATTTATGAGGAGCCGTTTCAGTGGGTCGTTGGCTGGCGCTTCGATCATTTCTGGCGCCCGGCAACCGCCACATTCCAGGTCGGGGATCGCGTCGAGAAGGGCCTCCATCTCATCCAGCTCTGGCAGATCCGTCCCAACGGCGGCGAAGAAGTGCTCGTGATGTATCCGCAGGATGGCTATTGGCGCGCCCGTCCGCTCGGCCCGAAAGGTCGCGATCTCACCGCGTTCGGTAGTTCGTTTCTCATCGGTCCTGTCGAAGTTGACGGCCGGCCCTTGGTCAAGCTCAAGAACATCGCTTTCGACCCCAAGAAGCGCCGATTCACTCTGCAGTTTGCGAAAGGTGGCAGCGCGACAGTGTCTCTGGCAGAAGTCTCTGCAAACCGCACAGCGCTGAATGTGGAATTCGACAAGCCGATCTCTGCTACACCGTTCACCGCGTTGCGCTCTATGTATGTGACCGATTTCAATAATGACGTTGCACGCGTGGCGGCCCGCATTCGTGGAAAGAAGGGCTGGCAGGAAGACACGATCATGGCCTTCAAGGGCGGACAGGTCACAAGTCTCTGGGCTGGCAGGACATCGCCGTCGCAACACAACACCAGCTCACCCGATATGGTGTTCAAGGACTTTCGCTGACGACCCCACTATCGGAATTTCACCAGCGCAGCGTCTCCATTGCCGCTTTCGCCTGCGGTTGGCCATCAAACAGACCGGCCAGCTGCTCGGGCAGAAAGTCCCCATCCGGCATGATCGCTTCGCGGTGAATGCCTTGCCCGATGAACAGAGCATCGATGCCATAGCCAACCGCTCCGGCGATATCAGTGCGCACCGAATCGCCAATGGCAAGGATCCGGGACTTCTCGACCTTCGTCCCCCGCAACTCCTCCGCCTTCTCACCCGCTGCATCATAGGCCGTGGCAAACGGCTTGCCGGCCCAAAAGACATCTCCGCCCATATCTTCGTAGACTTTCGCAATAGCACCAGCACACGGCAAAAGCGTTCCACCAACATCCACGACCAGATCTGGATTGGCGCAAATGAGCGTTTGCTTGCGCTCCAAAGCGGGAGCGAGCCGGTCTCGATAATCGTCACCAGTCTCTTCGCGATCACGAATGAGCCCAGTGCAAAAAACCGCCTCACCTTGGTCCAGCGCAACGCGTTCCAGCCCACTGTCTTCAAACACGTCGAGGTCGCGGTCCGGACCGATATGATGGACCTTCGACATACCCTTCCGACGTGCGAACGCGACGGCCTGATCGCCTGATGGCACAATCGCATCCCAGCAGTTCTCTGGGACATCCTTCTCAGCCAGGATTTTTGCTACGACTGGCGCTCGCCTCGGCGCATTCGAAACCAGTACAACTGTCCCGCCACCTTGCCGAAAGCGATGCAGGGCCTCACATCCTTCCGTGTACGCGGTCCGACCGTTGTGGACGACACCCCACACATCGCAGAACAGCACATCGTACTGGGAGAGCAAATCACCGGCGTTTGTGATCATCGGTGGCGGTGAGAACTGTGACACGGCTTGAGCGATCCTGAATGGTGGATGATAGTCGTCGCGATAGTGCTCACACCCTTAGATCAAACTCTGATGATGAGCACCAAGGCTGTGGCAATCAGCGGCGTATTGAAGTGCACGGCAAACGAGTGATTCAATCTAAGCGTCTGCTTTGACTTTTCTGTCGCCTAGGTCATCTGTCGCCTGCTCGGAAAACCCGACCCGCGCTTTCCGTTCAACGCCAAGTTCCTCCGCAACAATGAAGAGCGGTCGTGCCTTTACCTCTTCGTAGATCCGGCCAATGTACTGACCGAGCACTCCAAGCGAGATCAGCTGCACACCAGAGAAAAACATCACCGAGATTATCAACGAGGGAAATCCAGGAACATCGATACCGAAGACCAAGGTGCGCAACAGGTATCCGCCAGCATAAACGAGTGCGAACAACGAAATGATCACGCCTAACAGCGACCACACTCGTAGAGGAATGGTTGTAAAAGAGGTCAGTCCATCGATGGCGAACGTCGCAAGATTGATGAAACTCCATTTCGAGTTGCCGTGTTTACGTTCAACCACCGAATACGGCACACCGATCGACTTGAAACCAATCCAGGAATAGAGCCCCTTATTGAATCGCGTGCGTTCACCGATAGCATTCAGGGCATCGACAGCCTGACGGTCGAGTAGACGAAAATCTCCGGCACCTTCCGGGATATCGGTATCAACCAACGCGTTATAGGTTTGGTAGAAGACTTTCGCCAGAAATCGCCGTATCGGGCCATCAGTGCGACGGTCGATCCGCTGGCCGTAGACGATCTTGTAGCCCTCACGCCAATGCTCAACGAACTTCGACACAACCTCGGGAGGATGCTGCAGGTCGGCATCCATCAAGATTACGGCATCACCTTCGGCATAGCGAAGCCCGGCTGCAATCGCGACCTCTTTGCCGAAATTCCGACTGAGTGAGATCGCACGAAACCTCTCATCTTGCTTATGCTTGTCACGCAGCTGCAGCCACGTTGCATCTTGCGACCCGTCGTTGACAAACAGCACTTCCCAGCTCTCTTCAAGACCGCTCAACACCTGCCCCAGCCGACGCAGAAGGTCTGGCAGGGCTTCGGCCTCGTTATAGACCGGAATGAGAATACTGATCGCGGGATTCGCCATGTGTATCCAATGTTGGTGCATGCCTGCCTCGTGAATCGCGAAGCAACCATAGGCATAGCACCAGAACCGACGAAATCGTGGCGGAACCGATAACAAGGTTGAGAACCACTGCCTCAAGCCATTGATGGTTAACTAGATCAGAACCCGGACGCGAACTCCAGAATTGCATCACTGAGCTCTACCGGGCGTTCAACCGGGATCATATGGCCGGCGTTAGCGAGGTCGACACGCTGCCCCTTGCTTAGTCGTCCGGCCAACTCGGCAACATGCTCGGCATTAAAGAACACCCGGTCCTGCAATCCGGATATGATCAGAACCGGAACATCAATCGTCTCGTAGTTCATGTTCCAATCAGCCGTCGGGCCTGACTTGAGCAGCATCAATGCCGGATCGTTCGGCGCGCATGGAGCATAACCACCGTCGCCAAGAAACCCTGATCGATTCTCTGCCTGCCAGTCCTCATTCATGAGCAGTGGACTATAGAGATCTTTGAGCAAATCTCCGCCGCCGGTCGCGAAGACCCGGACTACGGCGTCATTGATCCAATTCAGTCGCGGGCTGTCTTTGCGCAGCGTGTTGATCAATACCAGAGCGTCGGCCTTGCCAGCTCCACCAGCCATATGTGCCTTAAGACCAAACGCACCGCCGATCGACAGGCCAACATGGACAGGGCGAACCGGCTTGACCTCTTCAAGCAATGCCATCGCATCATCAACAATCTGCTTTTCTGTGAATTCGCTGATCGTGTAGTCGCTCCCGGCCTGTCCGCGAAGGTTGTAGATCAACCAACCATGCCCATTCGCCTTGAGTGCCTCCCCAATGCTCGCGGTCCACATCGTCATGTCACCGCTGAGTGCATTGAAACAAACGAAGGTCTTACCGGAATCGCTGGGCGCCACATGTTCGTAAGCGAGTGTGTTCCCGGGAGACAACGTGAGTGTTGGCATGGCTTTCCGTCCTCTTGCGATCGTGCTTGGAGAACACCTACGCTATATCCCGCGCCACGCAAATCTATGATGCTGAGTGACGTTATCATTTCATAATGGCGATCAATCTTGACACGTGCTTCCTGGATTGCTCACTAAACAAGTAACATGTCGCCACGAAACCGAAGTTTGCCCAACACACCATGCGTATTGCCCTCGTTCATGCCGTCACCGTCGCGATGCAACCCATTGCCGAGGCCTTTGCACGCCTGTGGCCCGAAGCCGAAACTGCCAACCTGCTCGATGACCGCCTCTCAGTTGATCGGGCCAAGGACGACGAACTGACAGAAAATATGTTCGGTCGCATAGCGACTCTGGCGCGGTATGCCGAGGGCACGGGGTCCGATGCCATTCTCTACACATGCTCTGCCTTTGGTGAAGCGATCGAAGCCGTTGCAGAGCAAAAGACCTATCCGGTGCTGAAGCCCAACGAAGCGATGTTCGAAGCCGCACTCGAACAAGGTGACAACATTGGTATGCTTGCCACCTTCGAGCGGTCCATACCATCGATGGAGGCTGAATTCCGCGAGCTTGTCAAAAGACAAGGCGCCGGCGCAACCATCAAGTCAGTGTGTGTTCCGGATGCGATGACAGCGCTGCAGTCCGGGGACGCTGCACGGCATAACGCTCTCCTGGCAAATGCCGCAAGCGAACTCGGCAACTGCGATGCAATCATGCTGGCGCAGTTCTCAACCTCGGTGGCCCGCGAGGCCGTGGCAGATGTTGTCGATTGTCCGGTCCTGACCAGCCCTGACGCGGCAGTACGCAAGCTAAAACACGTTCTCCAACCCTAAGGGGTCCGCATGTCCAAGATCGAAATCACTGAGTTTGAAACGGCATTAGGCGCGACCGTGTCCGGCATTCAACTCGGCCAGGCGCAGAATGCCGAGATCGAAACCATCAAACAGGCCCTGGATGATAACCTGGTCCTGGTCTTTCACAACCAAACCATGACAGATGATGAACTGGTCACCACCAGCGCGAAGTTCGGCAAACTTGATATCCCAGGCGTGACACCTACAGGCAAACCGTTCCACGCAGAGCATCCTGAGATCAACGTCATTTCCAACATCATGGTCGATGGCCAGCCTGCGGGAAAT
>JBCDBQ010000365.1:0-7434 GCA_039183375.1 Pseudomonadota bacterium | reverse complement strand
TTTAATCTCGGCGCCTGGCTCGGGGCCGACATCCGCAGGACCGAGATCGATAATACCTTTTTGCAGCTCTCAGGCGGCTTCGAAGCGTTGTCAAAGAATATCGATGTGCGCATCAACTGGTATGGCCCCATAACCGAGCCTAGGTCCGGCATCGCCGGCTTCGCTCAGGTCCACCTGCAGGGCAATCAGATATTCATGACCGGCGGTGACGAAGTCGGTCTGATGGGCGTGGATGGCGAAGTCGGATTTCGTCTGCCAACCGAGTACGCCAGATTGGATCCCAAGATCTTTGAGCTGCGCGCCTACGCCGGCAGCTATTTCTTTGATCACTCTGATGCATTGGAAGATATCACCGGCGTCAAAGGGCGGATAGAACTCCGGCTCAATGATGTTATCGCAGCACTGCCAGGTTCCCGTCTCACGGCTGAGTACGAAGTGAGTCACGATGATGTCCGCGACACCCGCCATGAGGTCGGTATGCGCGTGCGCATTCCATTCGGCACCAGCAGGCCCGTGCGGCCACTTGCATCACTGACCGGGCAACAACGGCGGATGCTTGATGGTATCGAGCGTGACACGGACATTGTGACAGTGCGCAGTAAGGCGGAGGCAGTGGAAGACGGCCTGACCGGGACGGCCTTTGATCGCGTGGCCTTTGCCTCGGCGACGTCTGACGTGACCGCCACGTCAACTGCGGCTGGCCGCAATTCACTCGTCGTCCTGAATGGAACCGTTATCGGTGCGCAGACATTGCAGGCCAACCAGACCCTCCAAAGCGGTGGCTCGACGATCACCGTGCGCGGTCGTAAGTCCAGGACAGCTGTTCCGTTCACAGCACCCGGAGCAGCTGGTCGCCTGACAATGCCAGGCGCGGTGGACGACAGCCTGACGCTCGGCGGTTCCAACACACATGTCGCGGGCATTACGATTGTCGGTCACGGCGCCGGCGGAGCTGGCGACGGTGTCAGTGTTGGCGACAACCGCAGCAACGTCTTCCTGACCAATTTGAACATCTCCAATGCCGGCGACGATAGCGTTGACATCGAGGATGATAACCAGGTTACAGTCATCAACCTCACGTCCAACAACCCGGTCGAGAACGGTATCGACATCAGCGACGACAACGTTGTCACGATTATCGGCGGTTCGATTTCCAACAGCGGAGAAGAAGGCATTGAGATCAGTGATGATAACGTGATTTCAATCACCGGCATCACAATTACGAATACCAATGCCGAAGACGGCATCTTCATGTTCTCCGGAAACAGCGTGACGATTAACAACGTGTTGATCACGGGACCGGGCAATGATGGCATCCAGGCCAATGGCCGCAATACGCTGAATATCTCAGGCCTTACGGTCAGGAATATGGATTACGCGGTTTCATTGTTTGGCACCGCACCGGGTAACGGCAACACGGCGACGATCACCAATTCGACATTCTCGAACATCAACAATGACGTGTTCTACGTCGAGCGAAACAATTCACTGTCGGTCACCAATTCGGTCATCAATGGCGCCGGCAATGACGTCTTCTTCCTGACGCGCGATGTATCGCTGTTCGTCAGCGGCAATACCTTCAATGGTACCGTTGCCGATGATCTGTTTGATTTCAACGGACCCAACAACACTGTCGTGACCGGTAGCATCGCAAACACTAACAACGCGACGGTCAATGACCTGGTCTGTGAAGCCAGCGCCGGGGGAAGCTTCACCGGTTCCATCAGCTTTGTGAATGGCACAGTGCTGACCGACAACGTCGCGCCCTGTAACTAGCGCGAAGAACGCCGCATATCCGACCAGCGGCTGGCCCGCGCAACTCCCGTCGGCAAACTCTGTCTTGCTCTGAAACTCTTCAGCAACACAACTGCGCTCTCGGCACAATAAGAGGCCCAATCGCGCATATCTTCAGCTTTAGATTGTCACGCGATTCATTCCGAGCGGTTGCGTTGGCGGCGTAACACCGCTGGTTGATTCGGTATTACCAAGACAGCTGAACAAAACCGACCAATCGCTTGGCGGCCAAAGGTACGGCTGCGGCACGAGCGATTGCGGCTTCATTGCGTGGCTTTATGGGGTGGAAACGGTGGCCGGAACGACTGAGGGGCGCACATACTGATGTCACACTGGAGCCAATCTCTGGAGAGCAACAACTTTCTGGAGTACACCCAGTCTCTGACGAACAGGGCGGCTCTTTCTGTTGCTGCAGTTCTTTTGGCCGTAATGATTTCTATCGTCATGGTCGGCGCTGCTTTCGGTCAGGTCGCGCCGGGCACGCGCACCGATAATTTCGGCAACACAATCACCAGTTCAGAAGTCAACAGTCACATTCCGACAGACTTGTTCAGAGACATTTCTGGTATAGCGCCGGTCATTGCCGTGGGCGATGACGTGCCGTCAGGTAACGTGGATCTAGGGTTCGTGTTTCCGTTTTATGGCAAGTCTTTCACCGGTCTCAATTTCACTACCAATGGTTATATCTCAACCGATCCGGCGGACCATGGCCACGATGTCTCCAATGATGTTGACTTGCCTATGCGATCTAGCGGGTTTGGCGATCGGATCTACCCGCACCATGATGACTTGGAGGCGATTGTTTATGGCGCTTATTTCTCTGCGGCTGCCAGTGGATTCGGCACAGAGGCGTTCATCGCCCAATGGAATGCATGCCATTACAACTGCGATGCGTTAAACATTGCGGCCAACGAACTCATCCAATTCAATGTCGCGTTGCTGCGGGACGGTACCATCATCATGGCCCACAAGCTCGCCGGAGGAGAACAGGGCCTACATGCTACTGTTGGCATTCAGGACGAGCCTCTCACGACAGGCGTTGCTTATTCTGCGGACTCAGCAAACTCCATTGTCAATGGCTTAACCGTCGTTGTTATCCCGAAAGACTCAGGCATCAGCGATGACGTCCAGATCGCAGCAACCGAGGCAGCGATCGTTTCAACCTCGGCCTTTGCCGGCAACGTCCATAATCGCGCCGCGCCGGCATTGCGCGACAAGCGCCACGGCAGGAAACGACATATCTGGGGCAGCGTGATCGGCGCGCGGGTCGACGGTGAACTCGGCAGCGATCTTGATATCAGAAACTACGGCGCCCAGTTTGGCGCGGACATTCTGAAGTTTGATAACGCCATCTTCGGAATTTCGGCTGCGTACCAAAAGGCCAATGTTGAACTCGGCCATGTCAACCTTGAAGCCAAAATCGGTTCGGTCGCACCTTACGTCGGCGTGAGCCTTGGCAGCATTACAGCATCGGCGACTGTTGGCTATGCCCACGTCGACTATTCGAGCTTTGATCTGGTCTTCCTGCGTGACATTCATGCGGATAGCGGGAAGCGCGTTTTCGGATCGGCTTCGATTACAGCGGATATCGATCTTGGTCCGGTGAAGCTGGTGCCGATGTTGGCCATTTCCGCGGCGAGAGAGAAGATGGGCGAATGGCAGGCGGGCATCATCAGTCGCGACGTGGATAACGCCCGCTTCTTCAGGTTCAGTGCGACGACCAAGGCGACGATACCGCTGTGGGCCGGTGCCGAAGCCTACCTTCTCGGAGGGGTCGAGCGGATCAGGACAAAGGGAGATGATGCAATCGCACTCTACGCGACCGATTATGACACTTCGCGGACGGGCGGAGTGCTCGGTGCTGGCTTCTCTATGACGTCCGGCAATCTGGAAGTGTCAGCCGATGCCGATGCGTCGGGCCTCGGCTCGCAAGTAAAGAGCTTCAACGGAAAGCTCCGCGCCAGCATGAAGTTCTAGAGGACTTAAGCTCCGACCTTGGTTGGTTGCTCTGGCGGCGAAGACTGCCTGGGCGTGAGCCCATTCAATATCCTCGTCACCCAATCACCGTTTCTCAAACCACTTGACCCCCAATCCCCATGACCACTGTGACGGAACAGCAACGTGCCGTCCGCGGACCTGCGCCAGAAGCACAATCCCGACCGTCAACATGCGTCGGCCAGCCTGCACGCAGAGTCTTCGGCCAGCCTGCACGCAGAGTCTTATGAGCAAACGCAGACACGAACACGCTGGTCAGCAAATCGGACTTTGCTTTCGGTTGCAGCATAACGCTGTGCAGCACATTCGCCTTAACACTAGGTCTTAGCTGAGCAAGATTTGTTGTTGAGGGACAACGGCCATGCGCCAGAACTTTTTGAGCGTGATTCTTGTAGCGTGCACGATCCTGGCTTATGGGGGGCTTGTGGTACCTGAGCGTGCATCAGCTCAGTCGACATCCATCACGTGCCCAGAACTGCAGTATCCTCCGGTAGGCTCGATCGACTTGAGGAACACTTCTCACTTGACGTTCCGTTGGTTTCACGGGCGGACAGATTGTCAGCTATTTGGGATACGCGACAGTTGGTTCCTTGATCTCGCGTTTCACCCCTGGTCCGAATTCATGATGTCTGCGGTCGGCGATGGCTCGGGGAACGACATAAGCCTTTCTTCCGACACGTATGGAGTAAGAATAAACTATCATGGCTGGTTCAATACCATTTATGACCTCGTGTTACTCAGCTGTGTTACGACCGTCGAACGAGCGCGCAGGGTCACAATAAGCACAATTAGTATAAACCTCGACAATAAATCCAGTTACGAGACTGGTGAGGTACTTCTGCAGGACGGAGAGTCTTGTCAGCTTAGAGCGCGTTGGGAATACTATGGGAACTATGCGGAGTACTCGGGCACGGTGAGGCGCAATGGTGCCTTTTACTCCGTCGATGCGGGCAGTACCTTCGACGCCAAAGGTGTGTTCGTTAGGCCCGATGATGTCGTTACTACCTGGGACAACGTATTCCGCGATGGTGGGACGGATACACGGGCGGACACGACTGTTGTCGGGACGCCCAAAACCTTGGTTTACTACGTCGCGTCTGACGGACCGTTTGTGAGAACCTTCGAGCTCACGGACAATGTTTTCATCGAGAATGACAACAACGTCGAAAACGTCTCAATCACCGTAGATGAGTACACCACAGCCGCGGGCGACCCGCATGTCGGAAGACTTGCTGCGCGCTACAAAGTGACAATGACTTACACGGCAACCGATCCAGATTTTGGCTTTCATATTGTTTTTCCGAATAACCGCGACTTCATCGATAGTGAATACCGACTAACCATAGGTAATCCGACTGCTACGACCAATGACGATGATGACGACGACGATACAGTCGACCGCACCAAACGGATTATTACAAACTTCATGGCGCGCCGCGCGGCACAGATCGTTGGGAGAGAGCCAGACCTGACCAAGCGCCTGGCCGATGGCGGTCAGAGCAGCAATGGCGGACCGGTGAACGTCATGGGCAGTGGCACAGCGACCAACTACAACCTTGCGTTTGCCACCAGTCTGCGCCAGGTCGCCGGCAGTTCGCGCGCAGCCAAGCGTAAGCGCATTGGCAAAACCGGTTCGATGATGGCACTTGGGGCCGGAGGCACGAGCAGCCAGACAGGCAGCCAGGCAGGCAGCCAGACAGGCAGCCAGGCAGGCAGCCAGACAGGCAGCCAGGCAGGCAGCCAGAAAGGCATCCAAAGAGCCAGGACAAGCAACAGCTTGAAAGATGAACCGACGGCCCCTGACAGAGAATTTGCCAATCGTCCGCTGACCGGCATCGGCTTCTGGACCGAAGGAACTCTGTCAAAAGTCGATGACGGGACCAGCAAGAGTGACTTTGACCTACTCTACGTTGGTGCCGATTATCGCTTCAGTTCCGGTCTCGTTGTCGGTCTCCTCGCCCAGTTCGATCATACCGAGGAAGAAGACGGCACCAACGGCTTCGCGGTCAAAGGCAAGGGCTGGTTGGCCGGGCCGTATGTTGTCGCCCGTCTCGGTACCAATCTCATCTTGGATGCGCGCGCAGCATGGGGGCGGTCAGACAACGAGGTCAGCCCTTACAATACTTACGCGGATGAATTCAAAGGCCGGCGTAAACTGTTGCGTGGCCGCTTGACCGGAGACTTTAAGTTCGGCGCGCTCCATGTCGCCCCACACATTGGCGTTGTTTACTACGAGGAAGAGCAGAAGACCTACACCGACAGTCTCGGCAATACGATCAGCTCGCAAAAGGTCGAGCTTGGCCGGCTCACGTTCGGGCCAAAGCTCTCGACAACGTTCACGCGGCCCGATGGGGCAACTGTGACGCCGCATGTGGCGGTGCACGGGATTTGGGATTTTCGACGGACCGATCTCGTCAACATAGACACCGGTCTCGCGCTCACCGGCACGGATGACTTTCGTGCCCGCGCTCAGGCCGGCGTCACCGCGCGCCGCGCGGACGGCATGGCCATTACGGCAGAAGGCTTCTACGACGGCATCGGCGCCAACGGTTTCAACGCATATGGCGGCACGTTGCGGTTCGATGTGCCGTTCTAAAGATGCGCCATTCCAGACTATGCGTGATTCCAGAAGAGGCGTTATCCCGTTCTCTCGGCGCGATTTAAGGGCACTTAACATGCGGGCACAAAAGTCATGTGCGGCCGCACAACAGGAAGTGTCCGCAAGCCTCGACTGTAGGACTGCAACAACCAGACTGTGACGTGTCATTGAACACGATGGTGCCATGTCTCGCGCAGTCAGGTTCCGTACGGGCAAGTATCACGTCGCAAGGCTTCGCAAGTTCGTTTCCCATGCGGACACGTCCGCATGGCCAGGTCTCGTACAGTCGAGGCTCAAACGATCAAATTGCAATCGGTCCAGCCCCGACTTCTCGCAAGCAGAGTCTTAGGGGACGAAAGTTAGGCTGATAGACGACGGTTACGCCGTCTGAGTCGTGTCGTCCATTCCTCCCTTCTCTTATTCTCTTCTCTCTCAAATCTGTCCCGGCACATATCGTTCGACCCGACGGGCCGCCTCATAGGACCTAACTCATCGGCCTCGACCCACGGGCCTCGACTCCCGGGCTTCGACTCCCGGGCCCGACTCTAGGGGAGAGGGCCCCCGACTCTAGGGGAGAGGGGCCTCGACTCTAGGGAAGAGGGCCCAAGAGGAGGCAGCGAGGGCGTAGAGAGAGATTGCAGCAGCATTCGCAGTGACCGTCGATCCGTGATCCCGGGTCACAGCAAGACGACCTCAACCTCAAAACTTGCGAGTCGGCGCTGTGGTCAATCAACCAAACTGATTGCCCCTATTTTCCCCATCGATGTGATAGCGCAACAACGCGTTTGCGCTGGTCTTGCCGTCAGATGTCTCGACTGCCGTTTCACCATGCCTTGCGCAGACCAAGCCAGCCTCGCTCGCATTCGGTTTTGGCATAACCAATCTGCGTTAATAACGTTTACTGAGTATATCTCGGCGATTCGATGATTCGTGAATGAGGGAAGAATGATGATCCGCTTTTCATTGGCCGTCCTGTGGCTGAGCTGCGTGATGCTGACATTGGGCAGCGCGATTGTTGATGAGCGAGCCCATGCACAGCATCTGTG
>JBCDBQ010000364.1:0-7444 GCA_039183375.1 Pseudomonadota bacterium | reverse complement strand
CCCTCTCTCCTGCCTCGCCTATGTCAGCGCCATGGCTAAACTCGATATTATAACTCTTCCCGATCCCATGCTCAGGCAGGAGTCTGAGCCGGTGGAGCGCGTGGACGATGAACTCCGCCAGCTATTCGATGACATGCTGGAAACGATGTATGACGCGCCTGGGATCGGCTTGGCCGGAATTCAGGTTGCTGTCCCAAAGCGCGTTCTTGTCCTTGATGTCGGTGACGAAGAAACCGAGGAAAAAAACCCGATATGCATGGCCAACCCGGAGATCGTGGCGAAGGGTGAGGCCACACGGATTTACGAAGAAGGCTGCCTCTCCCTGCCGGATGTCAGGGTCGAGATTGAGCGCCCGTCTGAAGTCACTGTGCGCTACATCGATCGGGACGGACAGCAACAGGAGCTGCAGGCTGAGGGCCTGCTGGCGACCGCCGTGCAACATGAGATCGACCATCTGGATGGCCGCTTGATTGTCGACTTCATGTCGAAGTTGCGACGCGAGATGGTTATCCGAAAGTTCAAAAAACTGGCGCGCGCCTAAAGCAGCGTAATGCACGATGATCATTCCGCTCGGTTGAGACCGTGCGTTAAGCTGCAAAGGCTTGTCCAGCAAACAAGGTAAGGGACCCTGAGAGATGCTTCGTGTTGTCTTCATGGGGACGCCGGATTTCTCCGTCCCAACGCTGTCGGAAATCATTGGTGCCGGCCATGATGTCGTGGCGGTCTACTCCCAGCCGCCGCGCCGCGCTGGTCGCGGTATGGAACTCAAGAAATCGCCGGTCCATCAATTCGCCGAGGCGGCCGGTCTTCCTGTTCTGACACCAACATCCTTGCGAGATCCGCAGGTTCAGGTGGAGTTCCAAGCCCACGAGGCCGACGTTGCGGTTGTCATCGCCTACGGCTTGATCCTGCCGACCGAAGTTTTGAACGCGCCTCGCAACGGCTGTCTCAATCTGCACGCTTCGAAGTTGCCGCGCTGGCGCGGTGCTGCTCCCATTCAGCGCGCGATCATGGCGGGTGATGCAGAAACCGCCGTCATGGTCATGCGGATGGAAGCGGGCTTGGACACGGGGCCCATCTGTTTAGCCGAAGTGGTTCCAATAGGTCCGAACATAACGGCGGGCGAACTGCACGACGTTCTGGCCCACAATGGTGCCAGTTTGATGGTTCGGGCACTTGCCGCTCTCGAACGGGACTCGCTGGGGCACACGGCACAGCCTGAGGAAGGCGTGACTTACGCGGACAAAATCGCCAAAGCTGAGTCGCGGATCGACTTCTCCCAGTCCGCCGAGGAAGTTCACAATCACATTCGTGGCTTGTCGCCATTCCCCGGCGCATGGTTTGCCGTGTCGCGGGATGGCAAGGAAGAGCGTGTGAAGGTCTTGCGTTCCGAAGTGATAGATGGCGACATCTCAAGTAGGGCCACCGCCGCAGAGGTCTTAGACGAGCAGCTCCTCATAGCGTGTGGAGACGGCAGCATCCGGCTGCTCGAACTGCAACGCGCAGGCAAGCGCGCCATGCAGACGGAAGAGTTCCAACGCGGATTTCAACTAACGCCGGGACAGTCCCTCGGCTGACGGGCCGGCACGCTGCGCCTCCGACAGGATCCAATCGCGGAACTTGCAAAACGTCGGATTGTCGGCTCTCTCCGGCCGATAGACGAGATGCCACTGCTTGCCGTTCGAGACTGATTGCTTGAATGGCGCGACAAGCCTTCCGGCGGCAACATCATCGTCGATGTACGGTCGAATACCGAGCGCAACACCAACACCGTCAGCTGCTGCCTGTAACGCCTGACCGTAGTACTCAAACTCCGGCCCTCTCGCATCCAATCCATCGAGACCAACAGCACCAAGCCAATCTGCCCAATCGCGAGGCGCGTGATGAACCCTGAGCAATGATTGGCCCTGCAGGTCCGCTAGTCGGTTCAACCGTTCGGCAAGGCGTGGCGTGCAGACGGGTGTAAGATCAGCCGACACCATGGCGTCTGACTCAAACCCTGGAAACTCGCCTGATCCCTGCTCAATTCCGCAAGACCAGTCTTCACGAAAGGGTCCGGCCGCACCGCCGGTCGCGAACCGCAATTCCACGTCCGGCGCAATTTTCTGAAAGCTCGGCAAGCGTGGGATCAACCAGCGCGTCGCAAATGTTGGGCCGACACCAATGGTCAACACGCCGGCACCAGACATCGACTGCACTTGCAGCGTCAGATCTGAAATCGAATCGAGCAGTGGTGTCAGACCGGTCTGATAAGCCGCCCCGGCTGCTGTTGCGATGAGCTTATTGGGCTGCCGCTCGAACAACTCAACACCCAGCCTCTCCTCCAGCAGACGAACCATCCGGCTGATCGCGGCCGGCGTAACATTGAGCTCTTCGGCTGCCGCCTTGAAGCTGCCAAGCCGGGCTGCGGACTCGAATGCCCGGATGCCGTTAAGGAAGGGAAGATTGCGCATCGGTCGACCTACCATAGCATAACAAAAACTAATGCTAACGCTGAAATAACTCAGTTTGCTCCAAGCGTCCAGATCGGTCAGTTGTCAGGCAAGGAGACTGCTGATGACAATTGTTGCCTTAAGCGCACTTCTCGCGCTGATCGTCGGAACTTCGTTCGTGTCAGGCCTGTTCGGTATGGCCGGAGGCATTGTGCTGGTCGGCGGACTACTCATGTTTATGCCGGTTCCAGCCGCCATGGTCCTCCATGCTATAACTCAAATGGCCTCGAACGGCTGGCGCGCGATCTTGTGGTGGCGCTACGTTCGCTGGGCGACCGTGCTGGCCTACATTACCGGTTGTTCGATCGCGGTAGCTGTCTGGTCCTACTTCCGCTACGTGCCGGATGTCGCCACAGCATTGATTTTTCTTGGTCTAACACCATTCCTCGTCAAAGCGATGCCGGCCGGCCTCAAACCCAATCCCAACAGTGCAAAGCAAGGTGTCATTTACGGCATCGGCTGCATGTCATTGATGCTTCTGACGGGGGTTGCAGGTCCGCTCCTCGATTCATTCTTCCTCGGCGGAGACATGGACCGGCGCCGGATCATTGCGTCGAAGGGTATGTGCCAGCTCTTCGGCCATGGCGTGAAGTTGGTCTACTTCGGAGCCATCATTGATCAGGCTGCGCAAATTGACGTCACTCTGGCGACGTTGGCGGTTATCGCAGCTATGCTTGGAACCATCCTTGCGAAACGAATGCTCGAGGCAATGTCTGATGCACAGTTCCGAGCCTGGGCGAACGGACTGATCATTGCGATCGGAAGTTATTATCTGATCTATGGCAGCTACTTGATGCTGACCGGACCAACCGCTTAAGCTTTGAAAGCGGACAGGAATGCTCACGTACTCAATAGTGAAGTGCCGAGCAGTTGGGAGACGACCATGCGCGAAGAACTTGATCCATTGGTATTGGACCTGGTCGAGTGGGTGGCTCGTGAAAGCCGACCCTACAAGGAAGTGCTCGATGTCTGGCGCACATCCTGCCCGCGATTGACAGTCTGGGAAGACGCGATTGATCGCGGTTTCGTCACCAGAACGTTCAAGGGTGGACAGGACGCGCTTGTTGAAGTCACCGCTGCTGGCCACGCATTTCTCATCGCCAATGGGCGCCGCGTCCACAATAACGAACAGGGCATAACAAGCCCTGTCCAAGCTTCGGTCTGTTAATCGCGGATCCTGCTACCAGGAGCGCCGCGGCCCGGTATCGATGTGGAACAGTCCGCCGCCGTAGTGCTTGTATCCACCGGCAACGCCACGCAGATAGCGGGCGGCTGCACGGACGTTGCCCCAAATCCGAATGTCAGCGGCATTGCCAGTCAGATGTAGTGAACGTCGCGCTCCACCGACGCGGCGGTTGTGGCGGCGACTGCGGCAGGTCGAATTAACGCGTACGCGGCCGTAAGTTCGGGCGACATGATAGATCGCTGCCTTCAAGCGGCCGTTGAGACAGCCTTTTCTGGCTACCCAAGTGACACCACGGGCGCCGCCTGTGATGCTCTTTGGCTTCTTCGACTTTCCGCCCTTTCGCGCTGATACCGCCAACTTGAATGAGTTACCCAGGCTTGCAACGCGCACGCGGCGTTGACTGCGTCGAGAATTTCTGCGCGCCTTTCGAGAGTTTCTTCGCTTCTTGGAAACCGCAGACTTTCGCTTTTTTCGCGTCGCGCGAATACCACCAAGATTGGTTTGCTTAATTTTTCTGCGCAGCTTTTTTGCAACCTTGCGGTTGACGGACGGCCGTGTGAGGCGTTCAAACATGCCACCTTTTTCCCACTCGAGCGCACCGTCTCCTTCGGCAGATGCCGAAGATGCAAAAACGAATGACATGGCTGTCAGCGCCACAAGCAATCGCAACAAATGCAAAACAAATCCGCTCCTTGCCGAAGCTTGCACCATAGAATTCGGACTCATGAAAAACCCCTTGCCCACTACCGCTCTACCATTCCCGCCATGTTGGGCGGTCCGCTTGCCGGGGTCGCTATTGTCAGGTGTTGCTACTTATCCCCAGCTCAGCGAGCGCGATTGACACAACGCCAGCGCAGACTCGATGTGACAAAAAGCAATGTGCTAACAGCAGGTTCGGGCAAAGAGTTAGGATAGGATATTCATTAATCTTCGACACTTCGCGGTAATTCTTCCAAATGTCAGTGTTCGGCAAACAAGAACGTCCAGCAACATCACGCAGTTTCGGAGTATTGAAGTGTAACGCAATGAATAACTTGTCGAATGAGCAAGAGCATTTGCTGAGCGCACGCGAGTATTGCTGTCGCAAGTCTTAAACGCCTCTTTCAAAGAACAACTGCTGTGTCCACGGGACAGTGGCCATTTGATCAATTGCGTCGATTCCACGCGGAAATTTTAGTTTTGGGTATTTCCCTAGCTCGACGTCGGCTGACCGAGAACGAGACATTGCTCAATGTGCGGGTAACCAATCATTTGGCGATGGTAAACACCTTGCTAACTTGATGGAAACAACAACACGCTAAGGTTGTGATTCCCGGCATTCTCGCCGAAGTAGCGCGTTGGTGGACTTGAAATGACAAAGGCCCAGCCTTCAGGCAGGCGTGCCGCAAAGTGCGGTTATCGAGCGACAGGGAACGGTGCGCGCGCCCGCGTCTCGAAGCAAAAAGCAGCGCGACCAGCCGTTCGCCAGGACTTTGTCCGTGACGCCATTATCAATTCAATGGAGCAGGGGATTCTCGTCTGGGGGCCGGATGACACCTGCGCCTTCTTTAACGAGCGACTGCATCACGTACTTGAGTTACGCGATTCAGATCTTGCAGTTGGAATGGATCGCAAGGAATTCGTTCGACGATGTGAAGGTCGGGGCGAGCAGACATCTAAATCAGCCGAAGAGATTACCGAAGCAACGGAGCGCGGCGAGTCATTCAGCTTTGAGCGCTATCTACGATCGGGTCGTACCGTCGCCATTACTGCACGCCCACTGCCCCAGGGCGGGCACGTGGTAACTTTTACTGACGTGACTGAGACCCGGAAGCTTGTGCTTGAGCTCGAAGAGGCGAAGCAAGCTGCTGAGATTGCCAGAACGCAATCTCAGAGCGCTCTCACAACAGAGAAGCGCCGACAACAGCAGATTCACAACTTGTCCCGTTTGGGAGAATGGCTGCAGTCGTGCAAGTCATTGGACGAGCTCTATGATGTGGTCACGGCCCATATGCTGCGCATGCTGCCAGGCACGACTGGCGAACTCTACATTTATAGCAACTCGCGCGATGTCTTGGATGGTGCGTGTCATTGGGGTGATGTGCCCGCTCTCGATCATATCCACGCCGATGACTGCTGGAGCCTGCGCCGCGGCCGATCATATATATATGGCACCGATGATGTTGAGTTCGTTTGTGGCCATGTCGACGAGCAGGACTGCTCGGACAGTTGGAAGGGCTATTTCTGTATTCCGATTGTCGCCCATGGCGATACGGTTGGCTTGCTCCATGTCAAGATGAAGGCCCACGAACGCGAACAAGACTTCGGCGAATTCGCGTCCATACATGACATGCGCGCATTCGCGATCCAGTGCGCTGAGCAGATCAGTCTCGCCGTCGCCAACGTCAAGCTCCGCGACCAGTTGCGCGATCAGTCGATCCGCGATCCATTGACCGGATTGTTCAATCGCAGATATCTACTGGAGGCTCTGCGCAGCGAAATCGGACGATCGGTCAAAAAAGATAAGCCGCTCAGCATCATCTCATTTGATGCCGACCACTTTAAACGCTTCAACGACAATCATGGACATGACGCTGGTGATGCTGTTCTTCGTTCTCTCGGAGAATTACTGAGAAAGCACTTCAGTGCCGACGAGGTCAACTGCCGGTTCGGCGGTGAAGAGTTTGTGGTTATGCTTCCCGAGACGGATCTTGATACCGCAAGAAAGCGCGCCGAAGAGTTGCGGGCGTCAGTGGAAGGTCTGAAATTGCGCTATGGCGAACACACACTGCCTAGCATCTCCATATCCATTGGTGTCGCTTCACTGACCGACGAGTGCTGCGATCCACAGTCATTGATCGCTACGGCCGATGCAGCGATGTACAAGGCGAAGGATGATGGGCGGAACTGCGTCAAGGCGTAGTCGGACCGACATCGAGGCAAAATCATCCCCAGGCCATACTGCAGGTCTTCGTTATCGGTGACATTGCGAGTTTCTAGCGCTAACACGTGGCCAGCGCCCGCCGTTGTTCGGCGGCACTCACTTCAATCAACCCACTGAGCATGTCATGCCGGCTCACTTGCCAGTTCAGTTACCAAGTCAATTGCCAAGTCAATTGCCAAGTCAATTGGCAGAGTTCAACTCCGGCGTTCTGCGCTACGATTGGGATGATCCACGTGTCGCAGACTTCGCTGAAGCTCTGGATCAGGTCAATGCCATTGCCGCACGAAGTCCAGGCTTTGTCTGGCGTTTGCCCGATGAAGATATGGAGGCAGCACAGCTCGACCCCGACGGCGTCTTGGGCGGCAATCCAAGAACAGCATCGACGCTGTCGGTCTGGCGCGATGTTGAAAGCTTGGAGAGGTTTGTATGGCAGACCTTGCATCGTCGCTTCTTCGATCGGCGGGAAGAATGGTTCGCACCGGGACAAGGCATTCGACTGGTTCTGTGGTACGTCCGAGAAGACCATCGTCCGACCATCGAGGAAGCAGTCGAGCGTTTCCGGCATTTGCGGTCGCATGGTGATACCGACTTTGCCTTTGGATGGGAGCGCGCCAAGCAGCTCAGTGCTCTGGCGAATTGATCGCATGACCGTTGATCGCCGGCGTCACGTGTTTCGTTTCTCGAAGTTGTCCCCGGTTCAAGAAGAACCTGCATAATAACTCTCACCCGTTCTACTCAGGATTGCTTTCCGGTGGCGACTTGTTGGCGAGAGGCGGGGTTCGGTTCCATGCGGTCGCGGCAACGCAGCTGCCCGTGTGGCGATGTTCTTCCCGGAGCCGCGGG
>JBCDBQ010000363.1:0-7464 GCA_039183375.1 Pseudomonadota bacterium | reverse complement strand
GCGAATCTTGCTCGGGCATCGAGCGCAAATGAACCGGGCGATAATCGGCACTCCCGATGGTGACCAACATCGACAGAAACAGCACCACTGCCACGATCAAGCTGTGGGCCTGAAACAAAGCATCCTGGGCAAAAATGGATGCAAAGGCACAAAGAACAACACCCAGCGCAAGAAAGACAGTCAGCGGTCCGTTCGACATCGGCAAATCTCCCCGTCACCAATTCGACTGACGTCGCCAGACGGACGGGACGACGCGCCAGCCAACCTAGTCAGGTGGGCAGACGTTGACTTTGATCTGGATCAGAGAGGAGCTGAATCTGCCTCCCTAAACTGTGCCGATGTTTTGGAAAGCGCCCCAAAAGGCGCCCCAATGTGAGCAACAATGGACGATCCCGTGCAATGACAATTCTTGACCTTGTCAGAAAGTATCCAGCCCCGGCTCAACACTGCACCGGCATCAGGCAAACGATCCCAATCGATTGTGATCAGTTCGCCATTTGCCTTCACGCCGGTTTACTCTGAGGCGGAACCATGACTGCAGCCGAACGTCGTCCCGATCCTGCCCTTCCCGGAATTCGGAAATTGACATTTGGAGATCTCAAAGCCGCCCTGCGCCTCGGCCTATCAGATTTTCGCGCTGCGCCGTCGTTTGGATTGTTCTTCGCTGGGATCTACGCCATCGGCGGCATCTTGCTGACAGCCTACGTCTTGCAGTTTCGCATCTACTGGCTGCTCTATCCACTAGTCATTGGTTTTTCGCTGATCGGGCCGTTCATTGCCGCAGGCCTTTACGACGTGTCCCGC
The DNA here is from genome assembly GCA_039183375.1 of Pseudomonadota bacterium. GTDB lineage: Bacteria > Pseudomonadota > Alphaproteobacteria > Rhizobiales > Hyphomicrobiaceae > Tectiglobus. Next base: position 6,660 of record JBCDBQ010000363.1, on the reverse strand, counting down.
CGCCGAGAGCAGGGACTCAGACTCGATTGGCCAGGTGTATTGGGTGTTGTCTGGCACCAACGTCGGCGTGAACTCGGCTGGATGGCATTCGTTATGCTATTTGTGTTTTGGATTTGGATGTATCAGGCCCGCACACTGTTCGCAGTGTTCTTCGGCTTCCAGGGTTTTGCAACGTTTGAGGGTTTCCTGACCGCTGTTTTGACAACAACAAACGGTTGGACGTTTCTACTCGCCGGACATGTTGTAGGGGCTCTCATTTCACTCGTTCTATTTGCATTGACGGTCGTCTCTTGCCCACTGCTGCTCGACCGTGACGTCGATTTTGTAACCGCCATGATCACGAGCATCCGTGCCGTGTGCGCCTCACCAGTTGTCATGATTTTCTGGGGCTTGTTCGTGACAACCTGCGTTGTCATCTCCGCCTTGCCAGGCTTTCTTGGGTTGCTGATCACATTACCTGTTTTAGGTCACGCCACATGGCATCTCTATCGGCGTGTCGTTGTCCATAGCCATGACTGATCACGACAATTTCCCCAAGGCTTCATAGATTTCCCAAAAACAGCATGCTTGGGAGATTGACGCTCTCCAAAATCGAAACTACAAGGCGTGGTCGGGCTCAATGCCCAGCCTCTCATTCTACCTCTGGGTACGAATGAGCGCCGGTCGATAATTCTGTCGACGGATCATATGGTCCGCCGCAATAGCACAATTGGTAGTGCACCTGATTTGTAATCAGGGGGTTGGGGGTTCGAGTCCCTCTTGCGGCACCACAAAACCCCAATAATTTTCATGAACTTAGGACGCTAATTACAATCGGATTAAGTCCGCATGTTGTTTTTGCCGGTGGTAATCCGGTAAAATTTTACGAAAGATTTCCGTTGATACTGATTAGCGAAATCTCTTTGGCTGGGCGCACCTTCTTAGGTCATCCACAAGGCGTATTTCACTTTCCGCTACCCCTTGACTTGGCGAATCGAATGACTCATAGAGAAATTGCTTGCTGAAGACGCATTTGAAGCCGGAACGCAATCTCTTTTTGCAGCCTCTCGCTTGCCGAACCAAGCCTAACCATCGTTGGAATATCTGGCGAATATCTGATGGGCACATCAGCGCTGTTTGTTCAGAAAGCGCGTATCGCGATGGTCGTTAACCTGATCCGTCGACCCGGCATTTGCGGCAGTCCGAGCCTGCCCCATGAACGATTAGACCCAGGGCCACACCACTAACACTATCACGCCATCGGTGCAGTGCCCGCTGGCGAGGTCAGGTGATGTTGCGCCCATGGACTCATCAAATTCCACACCCAAAAAACGAGCCACGGTCTCGGACGTTGGTTGCAGCTGTTCGGTCAAAACGCGGATCCTATCCGTTAAGCAGGTGATGGAACTTACCAGCTTAAGCCGCTCCCAAATATCCAGGTTGGCCTCGAACGGTCTGTTCCCCCAGTCAATCCGACTGTCGCCCAACAGGGTTGGATGGCTGGAAGCGGAAGTGTTCGCTTGGATCGAAGAGAAGCGGGCGCAGCGCACCTCTAGAGAAGAGGATGCAAAATGAAGAAGAACACGAAATTCAGCCAGCACGCACCGCACCTTTATGACCTCGGTTACTCCCCGCTTCCACTAGCGGGCAAAACGGCACGTATCAGTGACTGGCCAAGACGCTTCTGCGATGAGCGACCGCAACGTGAGCAAATTATTGGAGAATATTCACGGGCGCATCGTGGCCGGCATACGATGAATGGAATCGGCTTGGCAACGTACAATGGTTTGATGTTCATCGACATCGATGCGGACGGCGCGCAGCACGACGAAGTCTACAAAATAATCAGAGATGTCGTCCCCGCAATCGATCGTGCCCCGAAGATCATCGGTAAGCGTGGCGCCAAATACCCGCTGTGCCTTGTTGATGCTACGAATACGACCAGGCTGAATCTCACAGGCTCACAAACCGATGGTCAAGTTGAACTACTCGTTCAACGCCGTCTCGGCGTTATACCGCCAACGGTTCACCCGGATACAGCTCAACCATATTCCTTCGACCTTAGCCCCAATCGACAGATCCTTTATGAAACGCATATCGATGATTTAGCGACTGTCACGCTGGTTCAAGTCGAACAGTTGCACGAAATATTCGCTGTGATGAAGTCAGCAACACGCCCAGTGAAAGCCGCTCGCGAGAGAATTGACGCGCAACGACAGGCTGTTTCTGATCGCAAAAAATGGAATGGCGACCAACTTGAAATGCGCCGTGCAGCCAAAGCTCTGAGCTACCTTGACCCGAATGATGAAGAGATATGGTGGAGAGTTGGCGCCGCATTGAAGAACTGGACTGATGGACACGAGCTGGCCCGGGAGCTGTTCGATACCTGGGCTGGTGGTGGGTCCTTCATGGAGATCGAATTCCCCGGCGCGCCCGACAAGTTCAACAAGACGAAATCGCAGGACGAAGCATGGGCACAGGATAGGCCAGCCATTGGGTATGGGACCATCATACACTGGGCACAGCAACAAGGTTTCGATGCAACGCTCAATAGCTGGGCTACTCTTCGATGGTCAAGATCGCAAGCAGCGAAGGAGCCCCACGAACAGAATACGCCGTTCGGGCTGGCCGCTAAGCAGCTCCCAAAAGCAGACGTCGAACATTTTGAAGCAATTAACGCGATCCGCGCTGCCGCACTCAATGACAAGCAACTTAGCAAAAGCGATATTCGTTTGTTTAACCAGCTTCTTTCCTTCACCAACCGGAAGTATGGTTACGCTTGGCCGTCCTATGAACGATTGTCAGACATTATCGGCATTTCTGTCGAGCAACTCTACAAACATGCAAAGAGATTGGAACGCGCCGGTTACATCATTCGCGCTTCAAACAATCCAAATCCAGACGGCAGAACGCAAACGGCATTTGCGATTCTGCCCCCACCAAGCCTGACATGGTCACAGCTACTGGAGCGACATCGCCAGCAGTTGGGCCATAGGTCAGGTGAAATCCCTGCTGAGATAAGAAGATCTGAGACTACCCTCGGTCAGGGCGGCAACACCCCAGCCAAAACCGTCGAAGCCGACGATACGTTCGGGGCAAAAAAACCCCGTCCAAAACCGGACAATTTGCGCCGGGCTGGGCATGCAAGCCCTGATATTACTAACCGAGAGAGTAGCAGTGGTGGTGGGTATGACGGGGAGAGACTAACGCCACAGCGTGCTGGATCTGGTCCACGTTCTATCGACCACTTTATCAAGGATGGCTTGCTTGAGAATGAAAAGTTGATCGAACTCATGCAGACCTGCAGCAGCGAACAGCTCGGTGGCGGCGTCGTTCAATCCATCTTGAAGATGATCGATGGGGCTTTGTATGGTGTCGATGGAACCCAACAACCCGATGACAAGATTTCACTAAACGATCAACAGGTGCGCCGGGCCATCGACAAGGCAATCAGCTCCGCCTTTGACCCGCTCCGCGATAACGACAAGCGCAAAAAGCGCATCGACCTCGATCTTTCGGGAGGTAAAGCTTCACGAGAGTGCCTCATGATGTTCCGAGACAAATTCGAAATTGAGTTGGGAAATTCGGGATACCAAACGGCCAGCTATCGCCAACGTAAAGCGGCTTGGAAGCCCAAGTAACTGCTCGAAAGAGATCAGAGTCACAGGACAGGCTCTGCAGGCAGCAGCGGACAAGAAGAAGATCTGTTCGGCTCTAGTGCACGGTTCTTACTTTGATCTCACCGACCATTTTGCGTACTATTTTAACGTGCACGAGATTGATTCGCTTTGTGGCATCTCACTTGCAGAATTCTGTTCTGACCTAAGCCACAATTGACAGCAGGGTCCAGCCTGGCGGCAACTCCTGGCGCGTCGCTCCTCCTCTGTCGTGCAAGCACCTCGTCACCCAAATCCATAACTACTGATATGTCCGCAACAGAAAGGAATTCGCGATGCCTCGCAATCCACCTGAAACCCCGCGCAGCAACAGGCAGCGCAGGAATCGGCCTGATGCGAAACCGGCCACGAAGAAGTCGCGCGCTAGTCGGCGCCCATTACTTCCTGATCCACCGACTCGTGAGGTGTTCCGGCCCGATCCCAAGCAAAAGTACTCGAGGCAAATGACTGAGATTGCCCGGCGCTATATCCTATCGGGAAGTGGGCACGGGACAACGGCTCTGGCGGACGTGTTGGGCGTATCGCCTCGAACCATCCGTCGGTGGAAAGCGGAACACAAAGAGTTTCGTGACGCCATCGAGATTGCGCGAGATGAGGCCGTCGAAATCCTTGAGCGCACTGCGATGGAGTTGGCAACAGGCTATGTCTACGACGACGTCGATGTCCGTGCCGTGGACGGCGTGATCGTTAAGACGCAAGTGCGTCGACAACGTGCTCCAGATGGACCGATGGTGCGCTATCTCCTTGAAAACTACGCACCAGAGGCGTTCTCAAGTCAGCAACGTGTTCAGCTGTCAGGCGATAAGGCAAATCCAGTTGTTACAGTCGATCAAAACCCAATGGACTTTGCACGACGCTTAGCCTTCCTGCTCAGTCAGGCCGGCGCCGTCAAGCCGCAATAGCTTATCTATCTGGGCTTCCGGCTACGATCGAGTCAGTCATCTAACGAGCAGAATTGAGCTACTGCATGCGGCGTGGGTGCCCGAACAATAGCAATGGCTCCCTGGCCAACACCTGTCTCATCAGTACACAAGCCTGGGCTACCAAGCCAGTCGGGTCTTCGCTTTGTGGTTCTGGCCGATCTGCCTGACTCGAATGAGCCCCTTGGCCAGAGCTGGATCCTGTGCAACCCACTTGGCGAAGGCAGCGCAAAACGCTGGCCACTGGCGCTGAGCACCATCATCAACCAACCAAACTCTCAAGTAGGCTAGGAATGCAAGTTCCGGCCTGAAGTGGTCCAGGAACTGGGGCAAGCTCACCGCAATCAATTCACCTGCGTGCGCCGGTGCCTGAAACACTATTAGAGAAAACGCAATTCAGTGGTCCAGACATAAGGGGCTAGACAGCCCTTGCTGAACTGATCGCAAACGTCATACCAATAGCTGCAGATAAACCGAATGCCATCCATATTGTGTTCATTCTGCTTCTCACTCTTCAATCTGAGGCTCACAAATTGCGGAAGGCGGATAGTCTTGTAGTATCATGGCTATATGCGAGCTTTCATATTTTTCGCCAAAACCCACTCGAAAAGCGTACAGCATGGAGCAAGAAGGCTTTCTACTGACCTCGAAGACGCTGAACTTCTTCGGCATCATTATTGATATAATTGCCCTTGGTTGGCTGGCTCGCGACTGGACGTACAGCCGATACGACTACAACAGTTGGAAACGGGAACATCGTGACTTCCGGGCCGGCGTCATGAATGATCTGACAAAGCTCTGGTCGAAGTTCCATGGCCCCGCAGAAGATCCGATGCCCCAGTGGAAAGAGCTCAAGGTCGATGATATTGAAGACCTCATAGGCCGCTTTCCTGAAAGCTCGGATGCGGAGAGCTCAAAGAAGAGACGTATCGAAGCCATCACCAAAAACTTCGGCGTTGGGCCGTCTGATGACGAACTATTCGAGATCCGTAAACATCTGCTGAAACTATTGCCCACACTCGACGGGGTGGCAGCATTTCGTGATCGGCGTCGCCAGGAAACGTTCCGGCTAGCTTTTGGCTTACTGTTGATCGGACTGCTCATGCAAGCAATCGGTTCGTGGCCAGAACCCTGGAGTGTCCACTTGTTTGCGGGCGAGGATGCCTCATAACGCACGACTTACGGAACGCGCTACACCGAAGGTGAAGCGCGTCACTAACAACTCAGTCGCTTGACTGAAGCAGGCCATCTGCGTTTTGGGCCCAACAGCAATGGCCAATTATCGGCAGAGGGAATTGCAGGCTATTCCATCTCGATTGCCATCTAGCGATTTCACGCCGCAAGTCTTCAGGTAGTATGTAGCCTCTGCACAGGTGTTCATCTCACGACAATAGCGCTTTCGTTGAGTGCAATCGAACGACGAATTGGCTACGGTTGGGTTCTGCAGAATGCCCAGCGCTTGTGCCTTACTTCCGCTGGCGCTGCCGAACAACGCCGAAAGTGACTTACCTGCGGATTGAACAGACAGCCGACGCTGAAACGTAGTAGTAGTCTTCCCGCACTTTCGTTCGCAAGGTATGCCATCTTTATCGCGATCTAAGCGACCGAGCCCGCATTCTTGAAGGTAATATGCGGCTTCGGCGCAGTTCCGCATCTCCCGGCAATAAGTCTTCCCTCCACACGCCACCGCAGACCAGTCAGACATTACAGTGGCCACAACAGAAATTAATCCACAAATTGATAGGCGAACGTAAAACATCCTACACCTCAATGCCGCTCAGCTAACCGCATCAAAATAGTCAGGGCAAGGCACTTCTCTCGCCGCCAATTCCGTGATGGAGCGGCTCTTCGGCTAAGCAACTGCCGCCAGAAAATTCCGCTTCGGATGCGCAGCGGACATTCAGCGCCTCTATTGCTGTTGAATTGCTACGCAGTCTAGCAAGTGGATCACACGGGCACTTTGGTCAAATAGGCGAAATTCGAGCACACGTTCAAATTGCTTTTCCAGGCAATGGGAGTGCGGTCGAACTTGCCTCGAAAGCGGACGTGAAATGCTCGGTCGCAAGCTTTCTCCGCTGGGCCAT
>JBCDBQ010000362.1:0-7470 GCA_039183375.1 Pseudomonadota bacterium | reverse complement strand
TGGTGGTCTCCTGCGTGTCGGTCCCCAATCGGCCGGCGCAACTCCCGGGCCTGCCTGCTATGGCAGAGGTGGTGCTCAACCAACAGTCACGGATGCCCATCTTATCCGCGGGACACTCCAGGCGGGCTCTTTCCTTGGCGGCACAATGGAGGTGGACGAAGTAGCGGCGAGACAAGCCTTTGAACCGCTTGCCGGCAGATTCGGTGTGTCGATCGAGGCGGCAGCCGACAATACGATACGGATTGCAGAGAATAATATTGTTCGCGCCATCGAGCAGGTCTCAACTGAGCAAGGGCTTGATCCACGCGACTTTGTGCTCGTTCCGTTCGGCGGTGCGGGCCCTCTGCACGCAGCCCGCATCGCAGAAGAGCTGGAAATCGATACCTTTCTCGTTCCAATGAATGCCGGTGTCTTGTCTGCGGCAGGCCTGCTGATGGCTGACCATGTTCATTACCGCTCCCACACCAGAAGGACGCGTCTGGAAGAGGCGGCGGTTGAAACAGTCAAATCGATTCTGTCCGAACTGGCCGATGAAGCCGTTGGTCATCTTGAGCAGGCCGGCGTCAAAGGAGAAACCCGTTTCGAATACATCCTGGAAATGCGATACGTTGGCCAGGCATTCGAACTATCGGTACCCATCAACATCGATCTTGACGAACTGAACTTCTCCTATCTCGTGGAGGCCTTCCGCGATGTGCACCATCGCGTCTTTGAATTCTCAAAGCCACCCGACAAGCCGGCAGAGATCGTCTCCTTCCGTGTCGGTGTTCATGCGCGGACGGATACGTTCCCAATCACAACCGTGACGTCGTCAACAAGCCTACAATCCAAAGGTCAAGGCCAGACCGAGCGCACGATTGAAATTGTCGAAGGTGGAGAGAAGATCATGTGCCGAGTTCTGCCGAGACATACGATCAGTGGGTCCGATATCGAGGGGACGCTGCTTGTTGAAGATGGCACTTCAACCCTCTACGTGCCGACCGGATGGAAAGTCCGCTGTGATGCGGCCGGAAACTTGATCGTTAACCGGGAGGGGCGATGACATGGGGGCCGTAAGTCCGTCACTCTCGCAAGTTGATCTTGCCATCATCAATCGGGCCTTGGTTGCCGCAACTCACGAAATGGGCACCAAACTCATTCGCTCTGCCCACTCACCGATCGTGCGGGAAGCCCAGGATTGTTCTGCCGCTATTGTGAACCGTCGCGGCGAGGTGATAGCGCAATCAGAACTCATCGCCATTCAGCTCGGCTCTATCTCACAAACACTGGCGCCATGCCTTGAGCTGTTCCCAGCCGAGACACTCGTTGAAGGTGACTTCTTTATCAACAACGACCCCTACAACGGTGGTCAGCATGTGCCGGACATCTTTTTGTTCTCGCCCGTGTTCCTGGAAGAATACCTCATCGGCTTTAGTGCATCGGTCGTGCATCACATCGACCTTGGTGGTGGAGCCCCCGGCATGAACCCTGCCGCGGGAGACGTACACCAGGAAGGCCTGGTCTTTCCACCAACCAAGTACCATGTCGAGCGCGACTGGAATGGCGGACCACTGGAGCGGTTCATTGGTGCCAATGTCCGTATGCCGGGCGCGACAATTGGTGATCTCTATGCCCAGTTCGCAGCCAACGCTATTGGCGCGAAACGAATGCGTGCACTTGCTGCGAAGTACAGCGCAGAAGCGTTCGACGCAGCTATGACTGAAATGTTGAACTACACCGAGCGGCGCGTGCGTGCGGCGGTGCGTGACTTGCCAAATGGGGTCTACAAAGCCGAGGCGATGATCGATGATGACGGCATCGATGATCAGCCGATCGCCATCCGAACTCAGATCAGCATCGGCGAACAGCAGATTGCGGTGACGTTTGACGGTACCGATGACCAGGTGCCGACGTTTATGAACAATCCCTTTGCGTCAACTGTCGCCTCGGCTGTTGCGTGCGTAAAGTCCGTGCTGACCGATCCCGACATACCGTTCAACGATGGCGTGACGCGCGTGATCACGGTTGATGCACCAAGGGGCTCGATACTTAATCCAAACCCACCAGCTCCAGTGCGGGCACGCTTGTTGCCATCCAATCGCGTTTTCAATGCCGTGATGAAGGCTTTGGCCCAAGTGGCACCGGATGATGTCATAGCCGAAGGGTTTGATACCACCACATCTGTCTGCCTCAGCCACCTTGGTGAGGATGGCTATAACATCTATCTCGAAATCCTCGGCGGTGGTTATGGCGCCGGCGCATCCAACGATGGTTGCGACGGTGTCGATTGTCCCTTGTCGAACTGCGCCAATATTCCAATTGAAGCGCTTGAAATGGATTATCCGTTTGCCCGCCTTGAAGCCTACACTTTGCGACCGGGTTCAGGCGGAGCAGGGCGCCATCGCGGAGGTTTGGGGTTGGAGCGCTGCTACCGGATCTTGGACGATGGCGTGCAATTTGCGACTTACAGCGATCGCTTTCAGACACAGGCCGAAGGATTGTTTGACGGTGGCGCCGGCCAATCCGCTGAAGTCATTGTCTACCGTGGCAACGAGGAAATCCGCCTGCCACCCAAGACCAGCTTCAAGCTGGCTAAGGGTGACTTGCTAGCAGTGCGGACAGGCGGTGGCGGTGGTTATGGGGCGGCGACATCGCCTGAGCCCATTCAGTAGAAACTTAATCTCAACCAGCAAGTGACTTGGCTTCTGCGCGCCGCGCGTGTAGCACAGGTTCGGTGTAACCGCTCGGCTGCTCAACGCCTTTGAAGACTAGGTCGCAAGCGGCCGCAAATGCAACGCTGCTGTCAAGGTTCGCAGCCATCGGTTGATAGGCGGGATCGCCCGCATTCTGTCCGTCGACGACTTTGGCCATCCGCTTCATCGTCTCCATAACCTGGTCACGCGTGCACACGCCGTGATGTAACCAGTTTGCCATGTGTTGGGCCGAGATGCGCAACGTTGCGCGATCCTCCATCAGCCCGACGTCGTTGATATCCGGAACCTTCGAGCATCCCACACCTTGGTCGATCCAGCGAACGACATATCCGAGAATGCCCTGTGCATTGTTTTCAAGCTCGCGGCCGACCTGATCCTCTGACCAATTGGTGCCGGTTGCCAGCGGGATCGTGAGAATGTCACTCAAACTGGCCATTGGCCGCTCACGCAGCTCAGCCTGGCGCTGGCGAACATTGATCGCGTGATAGTGCATGGCATGGAGCGTTGCAGCTGTCGGGGACGGGACCCAGGCGGTGTCGGCGCCCGCCATCGGGTGTCCGATTTTCTGTTCAACCATCGCGGCCATCAGATCAGGCATCGCCCACATGCCTTTGCCGATCTGTGCATGCCCCGGAAGGCCGCAAGCCAAACCTACGTCAACGTTGCGGTCCTCGTAGGCTTTGATCCATGCTGTGGCCTTCATGTCGGCCTTCGGGATCATGGCGCCCGCTTCCATGGATGTATGCATTTCGTCGCCCGTGCGGTCCAGGAAGCCAGTGTTGATGAAGAACACGCGGTCCTTGGCGGCGCGGATGCATTCTTTGAGGTTCGTACTAGTCCGCCGCTCCTCATCCATAATGCCGATCTTCAGAGTATTGCGATGCAACCCGAGTGCATCTTCGACGGCATCAAAGAGATCGTTGCTGAATGCCACTTCGTCCGGGCCGTGCATCTTTGGTTTGACGATGTAAACCGAGCCGGCTCTCGAATTGACGTGCCCACCGTTGCGGCGCAAGTCATGCAGCGCAATCGTCGCTGAGATCAGTCCGTCGAGCAAACCTTCCATGCTGGGTTGGCCGTCGCGGTCCAGTACGGCATCACTTTCCATCAGGTGGCCGACGTTGCGCACCAACAGAAGTGAACGGCCCGGCAATGTCAGAACGGAACCATCCGGTGCTGTAAACTCGCGGTCGGCCTCGAGCGCGCGGCGGATGGTTTGGCCACCTTTCTCAAACTTTTCGACAAGGTCGCCCTTCATCAGGCCGAGCCAGTTCCGGTAAGCGGCGACTTTGTCTTCGGCATCGACAGCTGCAATCGAGTCTTCCAGGTCACAGATCGTGGTGAGTGCGGCCTCGAGAACGATGTCCGAAATGCCGGCGCCGTCGTTGGCGCCAATCGTGTGCGAGGGGTCGATCTGAATTTCGATATGTAACCCGTTGTTGCGCAAAAGGATGCTGCGCGGTTGCTCCGGGCTGCCAAGAAGACCGGTAAACTGGGAGGGGTCAGACAGACCGACAGTGGAGCCGTCATTGAAGGTGGCGACAAGAGCGCCATCCTTGGACGTCAGTGATACGATATCGACGTAGCTCCGGCCATCCAGTGGCACATGCTGATCAAGGAACTCACGGCCTGCCGCAACAACGCGGGCGCCGCGTGTTGAATCGTAAGCCGAGCCATTTGGCAGATCGCCAAGTGCGTCCGTGCCGTAGAGGGCATCATAGAGGCTGCCCCAACGGGCATTCGCGGCATTGATCGCATACCGCGCATTGGAGACCGGCACTACCAGCTGAGGGCCTGCGACCGAGGAAATTTCAGAATCAACTTGCTCCGTCGTGACCTGGAAATCAGGTCCTTCCGGTCGCAAGTAATCAATCTCGTTCAGGAAGAATTCATAGGCAGACTGATCATGAGGTTGCTCTCTTCGCTCCATGTGCCACGCATTGATCTGCTGTTGCAGTTGCTCTCTGACCGCCAATAGCTCACGGTTCCGCGGCCCGAAAGTATGTACGATGCTGTCCAGCGCTGACCAGAAGGTATCGGGCGCAATCCCGGTTCCCGGTAATGCTTCATCATTGATGAATGCGTGAAGTTCCGGGGCAACGGCGATGTTGCCGGTCTGGACGCGGTTCGTCATTAAGGTCTCCGTAAGTGTCGAGCGATGCTGCGCTGGAATCAGATGGGCCCGATGCGCGGCCCGTTCTACCTGGAAGTTGACATGTCACAACGCGGCCAATCGCCCATTAATTCCACTGCAAAAGGGACGCGAGGATATCGAGCCAGTACGCAAAATGCGGGCCAGAGAAACGAACTGCCGAGATTGGCTGTGGCACGGCGCCGTAGCTACCTATTGTAGTCCTCAGCTGACCTGTTTCTGAGCGATGTAGTAACCATAGCTCACGAAGTCTGCGTAGCGCTCGTACAACTCGATCTCTCTAAGCTCAGATGCGACAATGGCTTGGGCGGCATCGCTGTGGCCGTGGCGGGATAGGAACGCCGCAAAGCGATCTTGCAGTGGATGATAGTAGTGCTCCAGCCAGCTCGATTTTGAGAGTGCAAAGTAACCAATCGGCACGTAGCCGTTCTGCTCCAACGTCGCCATCTTCGCCGAGGCCGTATCGACCTCGGGGTATTCCTGCGTCCAATGGGCTTGCAACTCTTGAGGTCGATTGTTGGTCAGCCATGTGAGTTCGGAAACAGCAAGCACCCCGCCTGGTTTGAGAAGTCGACGAAGTATCTTGATACCGTTCGCGAAGCCAACGTTATAGATCGCCCCTTCTGACCATATGGCATGGAATGAGTTATCAGCGAATGGCAATGCGTCCATCGAGCAAGCGTTTGAATTTATTCGATCTGCGAGGCCTTTTTGTTGTGCACTGGCGGTCAGCACATCCAGAAAATCCGGGAAGAGGTCAACAGCGCTGATTGTGGCATTGAGTTCCTGGGCAAGAACCATGGTCGATGCACCAGTACCACAACCGAGGTCTGCAACCGCAAGATCGGTCTGCCCCTGGAGGCCGGAAAGCTCGACCGCGCGACGCGTATCAGCCGCACTGCCAGGGCCTTGGCGCTGACCATCCCGATGGAGGTCGAGCAGGAGTTCGATGTCATCCATAATGGTCCAGTATCAAGCAATAGCGACGCACTGCGGGGCGCCAGGCAATCGATCTGTGGGTTGCTATTGAGGCGCGTAGTTCAGCTCTGGAACACCGTCGTGCTTACAGGTGATCGCGCCGAGGTTGTTCCCAGACCCAAGCTTGGAATATTGTAGCACTTGAAGAGAGCGCGCGCATAGCTGCTGGTATGACAGAGCTGTACAAGCTACCTTCAGTGTGAGGCACGTTTAGCAGTTCAGCCTAATACATTCGAAGGAGGTTTTTGCCATGGCCAGCCGTACCGGAGCCATATCCAGGGCCACGGCCTATCTTGATAGCGGAAAATTCGAGGCGGATCTTGCGCGGCGCGTGGCCATACCAACGCAAAGTCAGACGCCGGAAGGGCTTCCACATCTGACGCGCTACCTCGATGAAGAGATGACCCCGTCATTTGAGGCCATCGGCTTTACCTGTCAGAAGTTCGATAACCCGGTTGCCGGAGCCGGCCCGGTCCTGTTGGCAACACGGATTGAAGATCCATCGCTGCCGACGGTTCTCGGCTATGGCCATGGTGATGTTATTCGCGGGCTCGATGATCAATGGACCAAGGGAGCAGGCCCCTGGAAGACGCAACGGGACGGTGACCGGTTATACGGTCGCGGGACCGCAGACAATAAGGGCCAGCACACCATCAATATGGCCGCGATGAACGCCGTCATCGAGGAGCGCGGCAAACTTGGTTTCAATTCCAAGGTCATGATCGAAATGGGCGAGGAGAACGGCTCTGCCGGGGTCCATCAGGTCATGTCTGCCAATAAGGAAGCGTTCGCGGCTGACGTCTTCATTGGTTCGGATGGACCGCGTGTACGTATGGATCGGCCGACGATGTCGCTCGGTGCGCGCGGTGCCCAGAACTTTGTGCTGGTCTGCGACCTGCGCGAGGGCGGCCATCACTCTGGCAATTGGGGCGGTGCATTGGCTGACCCGGCAGCCATATTGGCCCACGCAATTTCGACCATTGTCAGCCGCACGGGAGAGATCCGGATCAAGGAGTGGCGGCCGCCGCCGCTATCTGATGTCGTCAAAACTGTCCTTGCCGATGTCGAACTAGATGGTGGCGCCGACGGCCCGGAGATTGATCACGAGTGGGGTGAGCCTGGTCTGACCACGGCAGAAAACGTCTATGCGTGGAACTCCTTTGCCGTCCTCGCCATGAAATCCGGCAATCCCGAAAGTCCGGTCAACGCCATTGCACCGTGGGCACGGGCGCATTGCCAACTGCGCTATATCGCAGGCACGGACCGCGACGACATCATCCCGGCATTGCGCCGGCACTTCGAGGCAGAGGGCATTGACCGCGTCGTGATTGAGCCGCCGCCTCCTGGCAATGCGGCAGGCTTTGATGCCAGTCGCACTGAGCCGGACAATCCCTGGGCCAAGTGGGTCAAGGGTTCGATCACCCGTTCGACCAATGCGCCGCTTGCCATCATCCCGCAAACCGGTGGCTCGATTTGCAATGACCTGTTCACCGACCTGCTCGGTATCCCGGCCATTTGGGTGCCGCACTCCTACGCCGGCTGTTCGCAACATGCACCCGATGAGCACATCCTGATGCCGGTCTCACGCAATGCCCTCGAGATCATGGCTGGCCTCTATTGGGATCTCGGTGAGGGCGGCGTGCCGGG
>JBCDBQ010000361.1:0-7508 GCA_039183375.1 Pseudomonadota bacterium | reverse complement strand
TCGCCATCATCCGCGTCCAGCTCTTTGATGAGGATCAGGAACCGCTTGATTTGCGAACCCGCCATGCGCGGCTCATCCTTGAGCGATTGGTTGAGCTCATCAACCCGCCTCTCAACCATCTTGTAGACATCAGGATGGCCAGCTAATTCCTGATAGCTGGCGTAGATCACGTTATTGCGCTCTGCCCAGTTACCCACGGAAACCAGATCAATATTGATCATCATGGTTGCGAAATCGCGGCCGTTGCCAACAGCGACGGCCTCCTGAACTTCCGGGAAGAACTTGATCTTGTTCTCAAGATACTTCGGCGCGAACACCGATCCGTTGTTCAACTTGCCGACGTCTTTCGCGCGATCGATAATCACCAAGTGACCGCGATTGTCGACGAAGCCGGCATCGCCAGAGTGAACCCAGCCGTCCTCGGTCTTAGTGGACTTCGTGGCTTCCTCGTTCTTGAAGTACTCCTGGAACACGCCAGGGCTACGGTACAGGACCTCACCGCTTTCTGCGATTTTCAGTTCAACGCCATCGCACGGCTTGCCGACGGTATCAGCATAAATCTCGCCGTCCGGCTGTGCAGTGACATAAACCGAGGCTTCGGTCTGACCGTAGAGCTGCTTCAGGTTGACGCCAATCGAGCGATAGAAGCGGAACATCTCCGGCCCGATCGCCTCGCCAGCGGTATAGGCTATGCGCGTACGCGATAGTCCGAGACGATTGCGCAGCGGCCCGTACACGAACATGTTGCCGAGCCAGTACATAAACCTGTTGTAAGGATTGGTTGCCCGACCCTCGAGGATCTTTTCCCCGCAACGATCGGCAACACGCAGGAACATGCGATAGAGCCACCGCTTGAAGCCACCCGCGTCTTCCATTCGCACGGTGATGTCCGTCAGCTGGTTCTCAAAACCACGCGGCGGAGCAAAGAAGAAAGTTGGTCCGATCTCACGGCGGTCCGCCTGAACTGTCTCCGGGCTCTCCGGGCAAGCAACGCAGAAACCTGCTTCGTAAGACTGGGCGAGAGAGAAGATATTGTCACCAACCCATGCCATCGGCAGGTAGGCGATGATTTCGTCCTTCTCCGTCAAGTTATCGAACTTGTTGGCACTGCGCGCTGAGATAATCTGGTTGTCAAATGTCAGTCGGACGCCCTTGGGCCGTCCGGTCGTGCCAGATGTATAGAGCATCACACAGGCGTCTTCGCCTTTGCCCTGGGCAATCTGATCCAACCACCACTGCTCAAGCTCTGGTTTTTCCTTTAAACCATCCCGGCCCATTTGCTGGACCTGGCCATAGGCATGCAGGTTGGTGTGATCGTACTTCTGGAGACCGCGCGGTTCGACATAGACGATTTTTTCAAGTGTCGGGACTTGATCCGCGATGCTCAGGATCTTGTCGACTTGTTCCTGGTTCTCCACCACGGCGTATTTCACGCCGGCATGTTCCAGGACATATGCCATCTCGTCAGCAACAGAGTCCTGGTAAACAGGCACCGGGATAGCGCCGATACTCTGTGCCGTCACGAAGGTTGCATAGAGCCTTGGCCTGTTGTCACCAACAATTGCTACTGAGTCGCCACGCTTCAAACCAAGCATGTTGAGACCCAAAGCCAAGTCACGCACCTGGTCGCACGTTTCCTTCCAGTCCCAGGTCTGCCAAATACCTAGATACTTCTCCCGGTATGCCGGCTGGCTCGCGAACTTTTGCGCATTGCGTAGCAGCAACTTCGGGATTGTATTCATAGCCGCATCTTGCGGTCGAGACGCATTGGCCTCGCTCACTGGCGTTCTCCCTCCACTAGGCCACATTTTGCTGCGGCGAATTCATTAATTACGCTCAGTTGTACTATTGCTTGTCGAAACGACGCAAGGGTGCCGACGCTGCTGAGCGCAATTGTGACCGTTTTGTCGCAAAAATGGTTTCCAGCGCATAGCTCGCACAGTTTTATTGATGATTCTCTATATTTGCCCAGGCCCGACAATCGCTGGCTTAATAGTGGTGACGCAGTTTGTGACTAGGCTTTCAGGGACAGTCATTTTTGGAGGAGGGATAACCGGCGATGGATGCCAAGAGTCGTTTTGCCAGCTTGTGGATCTTGCTGTTGTCAGCCATCTCGTCTGCCGCGTTGGCAGAACCGTTTCGCTTCGTCGCCCTAGGAGATATGCCCTATCGCCTGCCGGATGATGTGCGCAAAGTTGATCGGCTCATCAACAAGATCAACGCGCTCAGTCCTGCATTCTCGGTTCATGTCGGCGATACCAAATCCGGCTCGACACCCTGCACCGATGATGCATTCCAAAAGATCCTCAATCAGCTGCAAACGTTCGAACAACCTCTGGTTTATACACCCGGCGACAACGAATGGACCGACTGCCACCGCGCCAAGGCTGGTGGTTATGACCCGCGCGAAAGACTGACAAGAATTCGTGAGATGTTTTTCGCTAAGCCCAGGGAGAGCCTTGGCCGGCAACCCATGGCTCTGGAGACGCAAGCTGACGCTGGTGAAAAGCATAAAGTCTTCGTCGAAAATACAAGGTTCACCAAGAACGGCGTCCTTTTTGTCCAGGTTCACGTTGTCGGGTCCAACAACGGCTTCGAGCCACGCGATCTCGCAACAGTGAAGGAATACTTCGCTCGGAATGCCGCCAACATCGCCTGGCTTGATGCGGGCTTTGCCAAAGCAATCGCCGTTAAGGCAAAGGCCGTCGTGATCTCTATGCAGGCCAACATGTACGAGATCCGCCAGAAATGGCCGGCGATGCCGCGAGCGAGCGGGTTCTTGGCGACGGTCAAAGCTATTACCCGCGGAGCGAAGAAATTCAGTCGACCGGTTCTTGTCATCAACGGCGATGCCCACACTCTTGAAGTGCTTCCCTTCAAGGGTACCAATCTGCGAGACGTCCCAAATGTTACACGGCTTCAAGTCATGGGTGCGCGTCAGGTGCATGCTGTCGAAGTGACGGTTGACCCGGATAGCCCAGGCGTCTTTGCCTTCCGCCCCTTGATCGTGCCCGAAAACAATGGCTAGCCTTTCCGTCCGGGCACTCACGGAAAACATTTCATCTTCAAGGGCCACTACATGACCATTTCAACGACTTCGCTCGCGGGCAAGTACGCCTTAGTCACCGGTGCCCAACAAGGTATCGGAAAGGCAATTGCGTTGGCCCTGGCGGCGGCCGGAGCTGATGTTGCTATCAATTGGCTGGATGATGAGACGGCCGCAGATGCCATATGCCGTGAGATTGAGAGCCTTGGCCGCAAGGCACTTAAGATCCAAGGCAGCGTGGCCACGAAGGCCGAAGCTCTCCGCATTGTTGATGAAGCTACGGGCGGACTGGGCGGACTCGACATTCTCATCAACAATGCCGGCGTTTTTCCTCGATCGGAATTTCTCGATATGGAGGAGGAGGAGTGGGATCTTGTTCACGGCGTCAATCTGAAGGGCAGCTTCCTCGTTGCACAGGCTACAGCGCGAACCATGGTTGCAAATCGGACGGCTGGTGCGATCGTCAATATTTCCTCCTCATCGGTCCGTGGCCATGTGCTTGGTGTCCACTACTCTGCCAGTAAAACCGGTATCATCGGCCTTACGCGCTCGATGGCTCTGGCCCTTGCCCCACACAAAATTCGCGTGAATGCCATTGCGCCTGGCATAACCGACACAGCCCAGCCTCGCTATCAATTCAGCGAGCAAGAGATGCGTGAGCAGTCAGACCTGGTTCCGCTCGGTGCAATGGCGCAGCCGGCCGATATAGCCGATATCGTGGTGTTTCTCGCCTCAGATGCCTCGCGATTTATGACAGGTGAACTCGTCCATGCAAATGGCGGCCTATACATGGGCTAAACAATCGCTAGGGGTAGGGCAGACGGGACTAGATGCCCGTCCTACGCAACCAAAGATTAGGTATCCAGTCAGCGATGATCTGACTGATGGCATTCGCCGGCGAATGCCATAGTCTGGTAAGATTGCCTACGATCGGCGCAGATAAAGATTAGGTCATGACAACAGATGCTATCGCACCGCCTGGTGCACCAGCAGACAACGTGCGCCGTAACGTGCTCATTCTGGCTATCTGCCAAGCACTGTTCATGTGCGTCACAACAATGGCGATCGCAACGACGCCGCTTGCCGGCTATGCCCTGCTTGGCGAAGACAAGAGTTTTGCGACCGTACCCTTAGTGCTCTATCACGCCGGCATCATGCTGATGACCATCCCAGCATCCCTGCTGATGGGACGACTGGGCCGCCGCGCAGGCTTCTCAATCGGCGCAACGATGAGCATTGTTTCCGGCATCATCTCGACCGTATCGATCTTCGAGCAGAGCTTTTATGGCTTGTGCGCCGGCGCACTACTGATGGGCGGATCTGCTGGCTTTGCCTGGTACTATCGCTTTGCCGCCGCCGATGCGGCGGACGAGGCTTACCGTCCGAAAGCGATCTCATTGGTCATGGCTGGTGGCATACTGGCTGGCTTACTGGGGCCGCAGACAGCCAAATATGCGGTCGACTGGTTCAACCCGATCATGTTTGCCGGTGTCTACGTCCTGGTCATTATCTATTCTGTGCTTTCTCTGCTCGTCATTCAAACACTGCGAATTCCCAAGCTGAAGCCGGAAGAACGTAAATCAGGCGGTCGGCCCCTTCTTGTCATCGCACGGCAACCGACCTACGTCGTCGCCATTATCTCTTCGATGTTCGGCTATGGTGTGATGACATTGGTCATGTCAGCAACGCCCTTGGCCATGCTGGCTTGTGGTTTTCAGTTCAACGCATCAGCCACGGTGATCCAAGCTCACGTCGTGGCGATGTTCCTGCCGTCGTTCTTCACCGGGCATCTGATAACAAGATTTGGAGCGTTGCCCATCATCGCGACGGGCGCGTGCATTCAAATTGGTTGTGCCGCCGTCAATCTGGCAGGTATCGACTTCATGAACTTCTTCATCGCCAACGTTCTGGTTGGCCTAGGCTGGAACTTCACGTTCGTCGGCGGTTCATCTTTGCTCACACAGACGTACCAACCGGCCGAACGCGCTAAAGTTCAGGCGAGCCACGACTTCCTGGTTTACCTGACGACAGCAGCGGCTGCAGGTTTGTCCGGATATCTCCATGCAAAGGTTGGCTGGGATGTCGTCAACTTGGCTGCGTTGCCAATGATGGGATTGGTCATCGTTGCATCGCTCGGTCTTTACTTTGCGCAAGCACGCGCGCCGAAGATTGCGAGCTAGCCCATCAGAGCGATTGATACACACCTCGTCACACATCGTTCTGGAAGGCATCTCAGACCACCGTTCCGGCGCCGGAGGCCGGAACGTCAGTCACGCAATTAATCCTAGGCGTGGCGCCCGTTGGCCCAGCGCTCTAATTTGCAAGCTTCTTGAGATCTGGAACCGGGCGAGCTGTCTCTGGATTAGCTGCCAAGACCTGCTCCAAGGCATAAGCTGTTTCGAGGACCAAGCCATCAGCTCCGTTTGGCCCCATTACCTGAATGCCAAACGGCATGCCATGCTGATCAAGTCCGCAAGGCACAACGGCCGAACAAGCCAGCGCCATCGTCGGTGCATAACTCATGGCGAGCCAACGCATGTAGGTCGGCATTTGCTCATCATTGATCTCGATCACTGAGAGTTGCTCATGTGGAAACGGCGAGACGGCTGCACCTGGGCATATTAGAATATCGAAGTCCGCAAAAAATTCAGCAAACCGGCGCATAATCGCGGCCTGCTCCACATTCGCCTTGGCAACTTCAGATGCAGTCAGCTGCAGACCGCGCTCGGTATTATCAATAACGTTGGGCCCAAGCAGGTCGCGATGATTGGCAAGACGCTGCTCGTGCGCACCGACAAAGTATATGCCGCGGAGCGTTTCAAACGCCTCATGGACGTTGCCAAAGTCCGGAGCTGCGTCGGCAGTCTCTGCGAAGCAATGAGAGAATGTCTTGGTGCGATCTTCGAAAGTCTTGCGAATCCCAGCATCAACGGGCGCGCAGCCGAGATCAGCAGAAACAGCAACACTCAGCGAGCCCAGATCAATTCCCATCAGTTGATCCGGTATCCGCATGACATCATCGCTGGAGTACGGATCGCGCTTATCAATATCGATCTGCGCCTTCAGCAACAGATGAAGGTCCTCAATGGATCGTCCCATTGGTCCATTGACTGGAAACGGTGTAACCAGTGATGATCGATCAGGAGCAGGGACCACACCGGGCGACGGACGGAAGCCCGCTACACCACAGAACGCCGCTGGTGTCCGAAGACTGCCGCCGTAGTCGGAGCCCGTTGCAATAGGCACCTGCCCAGTCGCAAGAGCCACGGCTGATCCGCCAGACGAGCCAGCGCAGGTTTTCATGGGATCAAATGGATTGCCAGTCGCACCGTAAACCCGGTTCTTTGTGTTGGCACCAGCGCCAAATTCCGGAGTATTCGTCTTACAGAGTACCACTGCGCCTTCGTCCCGGAGGTTGGCAATACCATCCTCATCGTCTTCCGGCACATGGTCCTTGTGAATCAGCGACCCCCAGGTGGTGGTCAAACCAGCCGCTGCTTGCAGATCCTTCACGCCAAGCGGCAGGCCGTGAAGGGTTCCGAGTGGCTCACCATGCATAACGGTACGCTCGGCGAGCTCGGCAGCATCTTTCGCAGCTTCGATGTCGATCGCCACCACCGAGTTCAACACGGCGTTGGTTTCCTCGATCCGCTTCAAGCAGCTGTTGAGCAATTCGACCGGCGAAAGTTGCTTATTGCCAATCCGGCGGCGCGCCTCAACGGCACTTAGGTCACAAGGTTCTGACATTGCTGGCCTCCCGAATACTTTTTGTCAGCGATCATGCGCGAGGATTTACGCGTCGAAAACTTGCGTGCGCTGGTGCTGCTAGGCTTTGTTTTCGCCGTAGGCGTGCAGCAGTTCGCGTGCGTTGGCAAGTACTTCTGCTGGAGACTTGCCTGGACTGTAGAGACTAGAACCAATGCCGTAGCCGGATGTACCAGCGGCTGCATAGTCAAGGATATTGGCCGCGGAGATGCCGCCCACGGCAAGCAGCCGGGTCTCCGAAGGGAACACGGCTTTCCAAGCCTTCACGACCTTCGGCGGTATCGCCTCAGCCGGAAAAAGCTTGAGGGCATCCGCTCCGGCGGTTAGCGCGTGAAAGCCTTCTGTCGGGGTGGCAACACCGGGAACGCATGTCAGGCCTTCTGCTTTGGCTTCATCAATGATCTCAGGGTCCATGTGCGGCATCACGATGAGTTCCCCTCCGGCATCGCGAATATCGATGACATCTTCGGGCGTCATCACGGTACCAGCGCCAATGAGGGCATGATCGCCGTGGCGCTCAGCCAGTCGTTCGATCGAACGCAGCGGTTCCGGCGAATTCAATGGAACCTCTATGATCCGAATGCCGGCCTCGAACAGCGCGTCGGATATGTCATCAATTTCCTCCGGCTTGATGCCGCGCAAGATCGCGACCAACGGGCAGGCATCGAGCGCCTCGGCAAAATCCATTATCTTCCCC
>JBCDBQ010000360.1:0-7525 GCA_039183375.1 Pseudomonadota bacterium | reverse complement strand
TCCGTATCACCGCCAGGCGCCAAAGGTGCCGAAGTCACACATGTTACTCTTCCTGCAAAATCAGAAGTTCACTTTGCCGAACAATCCCTGGCTATCTACACCCAGCAAATCATTGTCGTGGCTGGCGAACTGACCTTCGACACCGGTCACAAGCAAGTAGTGCTCAAGGCAGGCGACTGGTTCCAGACACCGGAGACTGGCACACGCACGTTCATTAACGCCCGCGCAAAGCAGTGCCAGTACCTGCTGGTGGTGACCTAGGGAGGACCAGCTTGCTAAGCAATCATGTGAGTGACCAAGCAAGATCAACACTCAAGATCGTTCAGGATGACTTGCGTGGCTCAGACATTAAAGCCCTGCTCGAGGTGCATTTGAAATTCGCCAGAGCAAGCTCGCCGTCCTGCTCCGTCCATGCCCTTGATATTGACCGCCTCAAGGATCCTTCAATCACCTTCTGGTCAGCTCGCCATGATGGTCGGCTTATCGGTTGCATAGCACTCAAAGAGTTGTCATCGACACATGGTGAGATCAAATCAATGCACACAGCCAGTAAGGCCCGGCAGACCGGCGTCGGACATGTGCTGCTCGATCATTTGCTTGCGATTGCGCGCGACCGAGGTTACCAGCGGGTCAGCTTAGAGACCGGCTCTACTGTCCCCTTTGCCCCAGCGCGGCGCCTCTATGAACGTTTCGGATTTGTCCAGTGCCCACCATTTGCAGACTACGTCGAGGACGGATTCAGCGTGTGCATGACGAAGGAGATCTGATTGCATGCGCCCGCAACAACCGACGCTCGAAAGTTGGCCATCCCTTACGGATACAATCCCGCCTCACATGGCGGTAGCAGACAACACCGCCCATCCCCACAATCATAACGGCGGACCACCTCTCGATGACCTGGACAAGCATGTGCCGGAGTGGGGACCAGCAGGTATCCGAACCTACTTTGCCTGGAAACGGGCCTACACTAACGTCTGGAAGACGGTTCCACAGTCCATTGCCCTGCAGCGACTACGGAAGGCAAAAGCGTGTGGCCTGACCTACGAGGAATATACTTTGTTTCTGCTTGATACCGGTCGCTACTTGCAACCAAACGACACGGAGATCATCACAAGTATTGTTGCGCGACGGCCAATGTAAGATATCCAATCTGTTTCTCTCTGGCCTGCGCCTTAACGAGCCACCGCAGGCCGACAGAGGATGCCACCCTTTTCGGGCGCACTCACACCCGTGGTGCCAGGAAATGTGATTGGGAGTCCCTCGACACTCCTGACAGCTAGATATGCCCAGGCTTCCGCTTCAACGCTATCGCCATTCCAACCGACGTCTTCGGCCGACTTGATTTCGCCATCAACTACGGACGCCAGCATGGCCATCAGTGTCTTGTTCTTGCGCCCACCACCGCAAACGATCCAGGTCTCAGGGGGCTTTGCTAGCAGCGAGCCAGCCTTGGCAATCGTTTCAGCCGTACAGGCTGTTAAGGTCGCGGCGCCATCAGCCAACGAACGGCCTTGGAGGCCATCGACAACCCACGCGTTCCGATCCAGGGACTTCGGTGGGATGCGTGAAAAGTACGGATGCGCGAGAAACGCGTCGACAAATTTGCGATCCACCTGGCCAGCTTCAGCCAGTTTACCCTCTAGATCGCAGCTCGCGTCGGTCCGGCCGGACACCCAATCGTCGATCAGTGCATTACCAGGGCCTGTGTCAAAAGAGATGAGCTCTTCGCCACTGCCGACCCACGTAATGTTCGCAACTCCTCCGATATTCACAACGGCAATGGATGGCCTCTTCAAACTGGACACCAATGCCCGATGAAAGACAGGCGCCAATGGCGCACCCTGTCCACCTGCAACAACATCCGCCGCCCGCAAGTCGTACACCACTGGAATCTGGGTTGCATCGGTTAACGCCTGCCCATCACCGATTTGCACCGTCAGACCTGCTTCCGGCCGATGCAATAGCGTCTGACCATGAAATCCAACCACGTCAGTTGTATCAACTCGCCAACCAATCGCGAGGAGAAATGCTCGGACAATCTCAGCATGGCGCCGTGTCAGTTCAGTCTCAACGACTGCCAGGCAGCCAGGTCGCGCATTGCGATCGACAAGATTGTGCGCATCATCAACCGCTTGGAGCAGTTTCTCTCGAAAGTCCGCACCATATGAATAGCTTTCGAAGCCAACCCGTTGAACACAGGTGAGGCCGTCCGTTTCAATGGCCGCAACATCGATGCCATCCATTGAGGTGCCACTCATCAGCCCTAAAGCCCGCTTGATCTTGCCCATTGGCCTTGTCCTGTGCAATGTGCCGCCGTTATCAATACCATCTGCGAAGCAATGACAGTGTCTGGTTACTTCGGAGCCCGGAGCTTAGCCAGTGACATCTCTAAACGGTAAGATCATGTCTGACATAGACTTCACGCCCAAGTCCGACTTTTTAAAGATCCTAATCGAACGCGGTTTCGTACACCAATGTTCCGATTTTGACGGCCTCGATGCCTTGGCAAAGAAGGGTGAAGCCGTCTGCTATGTTGGCTATGATTGCACCGCACCATCACTACACATTGGTTCTCTCATATCGATCATGATGCTGCGCTGGCTACAAGACAGCGGCAACAAACCGATCGTCTTGATGGGTGGTGGAACGACACGAGTCGGCGATCCTTCCGGCAAGGACGAATCTCGCCAAATGCTGACAATCGACGCGATCGAGTCAAACAAGGACACGATCAAAAACGTTTTCGCAAAGCTGATGTCATTTGGGGACGCCAAGACCGACGCCGTCATGGTCGATAACGCGGAGTGGCTCACTGCGCTCAACTACATCGAAATGTTGCGCGACATTGGTCGTCATTTCTCGGTGAACCGCATGATGGCGATGGACTCCGTCCGTATGCGACTGGAGCGTGAGCAGGAGCTCTCGTTCATCGAATTCAATTACATGATCCTGCAGTCCTACGATTACGTCGAGCTCGCGCGGCGCTATGGCTGCAACCTGCAAATGGGTGGCTCGGATCAGTGGGGCAACATTGTCAATGGCATCGACCTCGGACGGCGGATGGGGACACATCAGCTCTACGCTTTAACGTGCCCACTTCTGACCACAGCTTCCGGTGCCAAGATGGGCAAAACTGCTTCGGGCGCCATTTGGCTTAACGAAGATATGCTCAGCGCTTACGACTACTGGCAATACTGGCGCAATACCGAGGATGCAGACGTTGAGCGCTTCTTGAAGTTATTCACGATGCTGCCGCTCGATGAGGTTAGCAAACTTGCGGAGCTGAAAGGTGCCGATGTCAACGAAGCGAAAAAGGTGCTTGCTACAGAAGCAACAGCCCTAATGCACGGTCGCGAGGCTGCCGAGCAAGCCGCCGCAACCGCACAACAGACATTCGAGCAGGGCGCGCTCGCAACCGGACTGCCAACAGTTGAGGTCGCGAGCACAGATCTCGATGCAGGGATCGGACTACTCTCAGCTTTTGTGACAGCCGGCTTGACCCAATCCAACGGGGAATCACGTCGACAACTGAAAGGCGGTGGTCTTCGCGTCAATGATCAAATCATCAAGGACGACAAGATGGTGCTCAACGCTACACACCTCACCGATGAAGGTGTGGTGAAGTTATCGCTTGGCAAGAAGAGGCACGTCCTTTTGCGGCCGATCAATTGACGGCAGACTCGTTCTCATCCGGATCTGCGTTAGTTGGCAGGCCCCCAGAAACTCTCTGTCGACCAAGCTTCAATCGGTTTTGGCTTGACCGATTTACCTAGAATAGCTTGGGATTTCGGACAAGCAGCCTTGAAAAGCTCCCTGAAAATCCCAGGCGTAACGAGTGACAACGGATTAATCAGCACTTCCGGCTTCTGCATCGAGCCGACAACCTCGAAGTTTACGCCAATGACGCCAGCACTTTTGGCGCCGGTCAGAACCTGACCGAACCCAGGGATAAAACCGAACGCCGCACTCAGACCCTGCAATGGCACATAGGTTCCAGATAGTTTGACTCGGCGTTTCGAGAAATCAGCACGGCCACACAGCAACATACCATGCACCTGACCACGCATTTCGGCATCTGTAATCACAAAATCGCCTTTGCCGGTCTCAAACGGAATACGCATCCAATCGAATTCTATGACCTGACGTGCGACCTCACCGCTTCGACGGTTTCTTCGCGCACGCCCACCCTGAGACTGAATGACTTCGCTCAAGATTGGATCGCCCAGAATGCTAAACTTTCGAACGCGCATATCGCCGGCACGTTCAACCTTGCCCTGTCGGTCCAGATCAACAATGGCTTGCAAGGTTCCGCCGCGAATATTTGGATAGAAGCCAATCAGCTTAAACACCTGCCCCGCATCGTTCGAAGATGCAATCAGCTTGCGCCGTGCCTGGCCGCGCTTGACCAGGACTCGAAGGTTCTTTCCATTGTCCAAGGCACCTGACACGCTAAGTGCTGCAA
The DNA here is from genome assembly GCA_039183375.1 of Pseudomonadota bacterium. Lineage (GTDB taxonomy): Bacteria > Pseudomonadota > Alphaproteobacteria > Rhizobiales > Hyphomicrobiaceae > Tectiglobus. The sequence continues at coordinate 3,063 of JBCDBQ010000360.1, read as the reverse complement.
TCTTACCGCGACGCTTGGAGAGATCGACTCGGACGTTCTTCATCGATGCTTGCCAGAACCCAAGCACATTCCCGATTTGGACATCTAGATCCAGACCGGGTTGGCTGGCATCAACCGCACGATCGCTTGAGGTCTTGGTCGCAAAGAGTTGCTTGAAGAGTTCACGCCCTTCATAGGTTGGACCGCGGGCAGAAACGCGCCAGACATTACCCTTGCGCAATTCACCTTTGACTTTAAGTCGTGTCACAACATCCAATGTAAAGTCGGTGAAATCGAAAGAGGTCAATCGGTCTTTACGGTCGATCTTTGCGCCGCCGCGAATGGCGAGACCACCGCCATCAACACGGATGTTATCCAATCTTGCCGATTGCTGGCCATCACGTGGAAAATAGTCAAACTCGGCAATAGCCTGTTTGCCAGCAGCCTTACGCCACGCAAGACTCTCGATCTCCAAGTCTGCTCGCGTTAGGTCCAGTCGAACGTGTGTTGATGTGCGCTGCGCATTCTTTGAGAGTTTGGGAGCAAATGCAACGTCCAACCCCATGGGTCCGCGCACCATATGATTAACCTGGAGCCCGAGTTTCGAGCGGCTCTTCTCGTTGAGAACGGCTGTCACACGAATAGGCGGCTGCTCAGCCTCCCCTGCATCAAAAAACCGCTGCCAACGAAACTTGGTCGCTATGCCACCGACCATGAGCTGCCCATTTGCAGTCCAACCGTTCTCCGCAACATCAATAATAACTTTGCGCCCACTAGCCGAAAGGTCTTTCCAAATATTCCTGACTTTACCATCGAGAATACGAACTTGTCCGATGACCGTCGGAGGCGGCAACTGACCGGAACGGACAAATGGTATTGTTAATCGAAACTGGCTATCGATCTTGCCAGTGGCGCGCGCCTTGATCTCTTGTCCGGCTTGCGCCTCGATCACTCCTAGAGATTGTACAATATCGACGGCATCATGCAGGTCGCCACTGACACGCAATTTTGTTTCACCGTCGACCGTCGGGTCGAACATCCGTTCAGCTGTTAGCTCGACATTGTCGATGTTAAGCGATCGATCATCACCGAACACAAAAGCTGAGCGCGGAATACTCAGGCGAAACGCGTCATCTTTGAGGGCCAGACTTGCCTTCTCGGCGTAGACAGGAGGAAGGGCCGAATTTCCAACAAATCTAGCGTTCGCCAGAACCGCATCGAGAACCATGCTGTAGTCGGATTTCGTGTCCTTTGACGCTCCTTTAGGCCGAATCATTCGCATCGAGAAGCTCGCACCTTGCAACTGTCCCGACAGCACGTTCTTGCTGGCCCACTTTCGTGCATCTGCTCCGAGGATCTCAGGCCAGAAACCCAGGAAATTACGAGCAAGCATCGGCCCAATTCTACCCGACATGGTAATACCGGGAGCATTTCCAGTGTAGACGGCTCCTTTCATCGCGAGCTCACCATCGCCGGCTTGCGAGATCACTTTGTCCAGGTTGAGAACTCCGCGCCCCGGAAACATCGTGCCTTCCGCAATCCAACGCTTCAGTCGGATAAACTCACCAGGCCGGCCCAAACCAAGACGTCCCTGGTTCGACTGCAAGGTGAAATCCCAAGCAAAATTGGAATTAGCCAATTGCCTTTGCTTAATGCGTCCTTCGATAGTGATGTCACTTCCTGACCAGCGGATGACGGATGGCGCGACCTGCAGGCCTTGCCCGCCTCGCCGATATCGCAGCCTTATCAACGCCTGATCGAGGCGGGGCGGGGCAACCTGCAGCCACGGCACATTTAGCGTTCCACTACCGAACGAGACATCAAAATTGCCCGCGAGTAGCTCACCCTGGGACGATAGGGCCAGATCAGCCCGACCACTGATTGGAAACTGAAGCGTCTGAAGTGCGCTCAGACCCGGCACCGCCTCTGCGATCGTCTCCGGTATGATATCGCGAACCGTTGTCGTCAGCCGAACTGTTTTACGCAGCTCTGACTCCTCGGCACGAATCGCAATACGCCAGGGTCCGCGTTTTGATGCGACGGCAATATCGCCTTCAATGACACTGCGGGCGTCAAAGTGGGCCAGCCGGAAGTCTGCCGATGGAACCCGCCAGGCTGTTTGCGTTCCAGCTTGATCAACCACAAGCGTGCCGTCACGAATACCAATCTGATCGAGGTAAGACGTGGCATCGGATCTACTCCGCGCCTGCGCAGCAAGTTTCACGATTGTCTTGGCAAGGTCAATGCGGCCAGAGACGATCCCAAAAGAAGACTGCGGGGAGGACGACGAGATCCGCGCGTTGTTTGCGGCGCTACCCTGGGACGCATCCGAACTGGAACGTTTAGAGGCGGCAACACCGGACTGAGCCAGCGACAACGACAAGCCGCTTTCCTGGTTGTAGAACATCAGCATTTGCGGTTCGATGAGAACAATCCGTGAAGGCGCAAACTGACCCGCAAGAAAGGCAGTCCGGCTAACCTCAACCGCCGCCAATGGCGCGACCGCAACTGGTTTTCCTGAGGCATCAGCAAGACGAACATCGCGCAGTCGAAACTCGAAGCTTCGCCCACGCAGTTCTACAACGAAGTCTTGAATTGAAACGTTGAGTTCATCAAGCTCGGCTGAAATGCTCTCCGCAACGGAAGTCGATAGGAAAGAAAGCGAAATCGGGCCATTCAAGAGGCGGACATAGAGAATGCCAGCCGCGACGCCCACCAATAGTGCAATTGGAGCGAGGATCTTGGCGAAGAATAACAACACCTGCCCCACGAAACCAATAAACGAGCGTGATCCACCACTATTGTCGTACAAACCACGACCAGCGCGAGGTTTGCGTCGCCTTTTCCGTCTTCCTGTGACGACATCCGACAAATATTGGGCCCTTTCCCTGTTTGGCCCTAAATCCAGGACCATTTGCCAGCCGTATCGCCGGGGACAAATCCATTGCTCGTGATGCGGCAACGGCAATTCTCTGGCAAGCTATTGAAACAGTCTTCAACAACCCAACTCATCGTGAGGTCTGGCGCGTCAGATTGCTGGATAGCTTGATCTCATCTTTCAGCGATATCACAACTCGAAAAGCG
>JBCDBQ010000359.1:0-7527 GCA_039183375.1 Pseudomonadota bacterium | reverse complement strand
GTGGGCGCCATCGCCGCCATAGAAGTTATCCTGCCGCGCCAGAGGAAGCCATAGGCACAATTGGATCTGGGTTTGCGAAGCTTACCTGTTCACGGAAGTAGCCAGCGGATTTGCGGAAAGTACAAGGTTCGCTTGAAGTTCGACGCGGATTTCTTGGATGATGGGCTTGAACGGATGTAGATGTCCGCTTGCTGAAGGCCGCGCTGCAGCATCTCGAGTTAGTGCCAATGACCGGTTGGGGCCGTTCTCACTCCAGCGAGCTGGGCCAAATGCCAGAATGCTGCGCGCGGTCCGAGGTCGGAAGAGAGCCCAAGTTGTATCTTTGTCATAGCGCAGCGAACGGCCGCTTCTCAAGACGCACCGGCGCGGCGTCCAGCGTGTAGAACTTCTGCGGGATTGGTGTCTTTTGACTATGGAGGTCGAGTGCTTCATAAAATGAGGCTAATCTGCCATCTATAGACCTGGTCTGAGCAACAATGGCGACTGTCGAGGAATCACTATCGAGCTGGAAGACGCTCGAGATTGACGTGAGACCCCCGCAGGCAATTCGCGGCTTGGTCAGTGGATGTAGGAGCCGTCAAATCAGACGGAACGGGTCAAAGATTGCTATCCGGGTGCTTCGGTAGTTTGTTTCTGCGCGCGCCGAAATTCGAATGCCAACGCAAGTATAGGTGGACTTCATGACTGACGCTGAGAAGACATTTCGAAAACTCAGCCCAGAGACCGTTCGCATAAAGATCGGTTTGAGCCGATCTGAAATGGCGTCTGTGTTGGGAATGAGCACGTCCGGATACGAAGATTGGGAGGAAGGGTTGCGCAAGCCCGGAGGAGCCGCATACCGGTTGCTCTATCTCTTGGAGGCAGACCCCAACGGCGTGATCGAGAAATTGAACGCCGATGGGGAACCAACGCCTAACGCCTAAGACGAGCAAGGCAAGACGGAATGACCTCAAATCGACCGCTTTCTGCTGATCGAAATATCAAAATCTGCGTGCAATTCTCCGAAGCAAAAACCGGTGACGCAACATAATCGAACAACATCATGGATGTTTGACGATCTCTTCGAGCAGCATGAAAAAGCGGCGAGAAATGACCTCGCCGCTTCTCCATCCGGCCCCTCCCTTGGTCTGCACTCCGCTCCGTTCCGCAGTGTGTACCAAAACCGGACGTCTCAAACTGAGAGCACTGGTGACCGAGGGACGCCTATTGATCTGTCTTCGATCCGTACCTGTTTTTGGCACGTTCCATAAATCGCCCTGCGCGTTCCAAGCGAGCTTCCCTGAGGGACTCTGACAACGTTCGCCGCTTTTCGGACTCCTCCATGACGATCTGCTTCGCAACCTGCGTCGTTCTCTCTTCACGCGTCAAAGGAACTGCAGGTTTCCGGCGAAACAAACGTTCGGCATCAATCAGGTTGTCTTTGAGGCTCCTTGAAGTTGAATTACCGTCAACGCCGTCGCTATTTGGAAATCGTGTGTATCGGCTCATGCGAGTGTCATATTGGCAACGAATCTTCGACCGTCCCCATCCGTCTCTATATCAAAAGCCACGTCTTGGCCGTCGGCCAACCCGTCGATGCGAGCCGCCTCCAGTGCGGACTTGTGGACGAACACGTCTTTTTCGCCGTCTTCCGGTTGGATGAATCCGAAGCCTTTGGTGGAATCAAACCACTTCACAGTGCCTTTCGTCATACAAGAATCTCCCCGCGTCACTGTTGTCCACACATCGCGACAACCCGGCTAGGTCGGTTCAAAAAAGCAGACTGAAGTAGAGAGTGACAGCGTGCCGTTGGGAACAACGTTGCAAGATGCTCTTACCTGAGATCGCATGAGTTCACAAGTCGAACGACGTGTCGGCGGACCGGGACGCTGGACCACCGGCATTGCAATGCGCCGCAAAAGTGATTATCTGTCAGATTGTTAGGAGAAGCACCTTTGAGATCGCGCTCACCGATCCTGCTTTGACTTCCAGCGCATTCTACCGGAATAGTCGTCCCTGATCTCGGAGCGGTTCAGGCTGGAGGTCGCTTGGTGTTAGCTACAACAATCACAAATATCGATGCTCGAACGGCCCACCTGTGGTGATACGCAGGAGCGACCCGAACGACGGATTGAACGATCGGCTTGGAAAAAACCTCAGAGGCAAAAGGCTCGCTCGGGTCTGGAAAGACGTCCGTCACGTCTTGATGGGCTTGTTGCTGATATTGGGCGTTACACTCGCCGTCGTCCTCTTGCTCGTTCCCGCCTAATAGCGGCCATTACCAACCCATGGAGAAGAGTTTGCCTAAGACAAAACAAGACAAGAAAAAGGGCCCGAGCGCACGTTTCGCAAGCGTCGGAGGTATCGTCGAGGATGAGTTCGGAAATTACAAAATCCGGGCCGGACGACTCAACGGCGTTTTCGTTGCACGGGCGTTCCCAAGGCACAGCGCAAGAAGCCAGGGTTTGATGGCAGAAACGACAGGCAAATCAGAAACCGATGCAATTGCGTCACTGAAGAACTTGTTGGCTGAACGCGAAGAGAAACGAGTCACTGCAAGAAGATGGGAGGAACGATCGCAGTCCTCTGTCCCCACGCAAGAAGAGTTTCTCGAAGCGCTTCTCCAAACAAATCTGTCGGCTGCCCAGAGATCTATCTTAAAGGCACATGCATTGTCCGGCGAAGACGGTTTGGTTGCAGTCTCGATCATGAACGCTGGTGGTTACAAATCCCAGGACGCCGCAATTAAGGCGCTTGCGAAGGCAGGCATCCTTATAGCTGACTTCATCGGACTAGAATTGCCGGAAGCCAATAGTGAGCTTCCAGAACCCGGACTTCGCCTCGTAGGCTTCCACAAGTCGAAGGAAGCTGACGTGCCTTTGCATTTGATTCTGCATCAAGAACTGCGCGAAGCAGTTTGGCAGACGCTTTAGCATGCGCGTGCGCAGTGGGGTTCTGATGGTTTGTCCAACTGGCGAAATCTAGATGCTTGAAAAAAAGACATTTCCAATAGGGAAAGTTCATGTGCCAACGAAACGCGCAAAGACTCTTAATCCTGACAAAGTGCTCGCTCTGGCGAATGACATTCTGGAAAATGGGCAGACGACGCCAATCCGCGTTCGCGCGGATGGCGAGCGTTTTGTATTAATTGAAGGGTTGCATAGGCTAGAGGCCTTGCGCGCCCTGGGTGAAGAGACCGTTGAAGGGTACCTGGTGCGCGCCCGCCTGCACTGATCGGTGATTCACGTCGATGAAACCCGTGCTTCCGAGAATGAAACCAGACGTTGCGCCGCCTCATCCCAGAGGTGCAATCGCGCGCTTCTCAAGCTCTCGCGAAGGGTGAGGCGTTGGCATTGTGTCAGCGCATCATGTTCAGTCAGAACTTCGCGCAATCTGTAGGACGGAATGCGGCTAGCCAGATGGTGTACATGGTGCGCGCCAATATCTGCCGTGAGCCAAGCCAAAACGCGCGGAAGGTCGTAGTATGAACTGCCCTCAAAGGCAGCTTTCTGAACATTCCAGTCGGCATCATGTTCCCAGGCCGTTTCTTCGAACTGATGCTGAATGTAGAACAGCCACATACCAACAGACGCGGCGAGCATCGTCGTGGGCAGGAAGACGAAAATCAGGACCTCCATACCTCCAAAACGATAGAGCACGGCGAGCAGTAGCGCGATCATGAGATTGGTTCCAAGGGCACTAAGCCAGTAGCGAAGCCCGGCGCGCATCAATCCCACCGGGAGCCGATACTGGAAGAAGAAGATGTAGATGGGTGCAACGCCGAAAAGGAACAGCGGATGGCGCAGAACCCTGTATTGTAGACGACCAAAGGGGCTGCGCGCCTTGTACTCCTTTACAGTCAGTGTGGGAATATCTCCCACCCCTCGCTGTTCAAGATTCCCCGATGTTGCGTGATGCGTCGCATGGTTCTTGCGCCATACATCATACGGCGTAAGCGTCAGAACGCCCAATGCGCGGCCAATCCAATCACCCGCCCTCCGATTCTTCAGTAAAGACCCGTGTCCGCAATCGTGTTGGATCATGAAGATGCGCAGAAGGAAGCCTGAGTTGACGAGTGACAGCAGTACCGCAAGCGTTGGACTAGACGACAGTGCGACCCACGCCAGGGCCCAAAAAGTCATAAACGGAACCAAAGTCACAGCGAGTTCGAAAATCGCACGCGACAAGATAGGTTTGCGATACGGGGCCAAGACCCGCGACCAGTCATGAGGCTGCAAATCGGCGTCCTATGAAGAAATGGGTATGGTCATGAAGAAACGGGCGCTCACTCGAACGCCCGTTTCTTCAGTTCAAGCCAAAGCGAGATTGATCGCGCTTTCGCGACCGTCGCGGCCTTCTTCGATGTCGAAGGTCACTTTCTGGTCGTCGGCTAGGCCAGTCAGGCCAGAACGCTCAAGCGACGAGATATGGACGAAGACGTCCTTGCCGCCCGTATCCGGTGCGATGAAGCCGAAGCCTTTTTGGGTGTTGAACCATTTCACGGTGCCGTTGGCCATATCCGTGGTCTCCTGTTCTATTGCTGCCCGCAGAATGCGGCAACCTGGCAAAGTCAGACTGGGTCGATCGACTGAGCGCCGGATGAACGGAGGCAGAGGTTCGAAAAAGAAAAACGATGGCCCTTTGCAGATGAACCCTTTCGTCGCGAACCACAATAGGCGTGTCAAAGTTACTTGGTGCGTTGCTCATTTCTACTTCTAGAGACATATTGATTGACTTTGCGTTCTTCAGACACCACCTATCACACATGTCATCGCTCTGCCGCGTGAGCAGGCGGGTCCATATCCGCCCCCGGCCGTGACGCACAGTTTTCCCACATCACGTAGGGGGGACGCCGCCCGGCGCGGCTCTCAACACATCCGGTGTCGTGAGCGAATGCGCGGGTGCACCCCAACCGGGCGTTCAAGCGCGTTCCGGTGACGCCGGACAGTGTTCCGGTCAAGGATTGATATGAATTTTGTAGAACTCGGGCTGAACGCCCGCTTCGTCTCACGGCTCGGTGCCTTGGGACTGAAACAACCGACGCCGATCCAAACCAAAGCCATCCCTCACGCGCTTCAAGGTCGCGATGTGCTGGGCATTGCACAGACTGGCACCGGCAAAACAGCCGCCTTCGGCATCCCGCTTGTGGTGGCGCTCTCGAAACAGCAGGAAAAGGCAGTAGCGAAATCCGCGCGTGGCCTGATCCTGGCGCCAACGCGCGAATTGGCGACGCAAATCGTCGATACGCTGCGCGGCCTAACGGCTGATCTACGCATCACGCTTGTCGTTGGCGGCAAGTCAATTAACGCTCAGGCCCAACGGCTCTCTCGCGGAACGGACATTCTCGTGGCGACGCCAGGTCGTTTGATCGACCTGATGGACCGTTCTGCCGTAGACTTGAGCCGCACGCGGTTCTTGGTTCTAGACGAGGCCGACCAGATGCTCGACATTGGCTTTGTCCACGCGCTCCGTCAAATCGCCCCTGCTTTGAACAAAAAGCGCCAGACCATGATGTTCTCGGCAACCATGCCTAAGTCGATGGCAGCCTTGTCGCGAAACTACCTGACGGATGCTGTACGGGTCGAAGCCTCGCCGCCTGGAAAGGTTGCCGACAAGGTATCCCACGCTGTTCATTTCGTGACCAACGATCAGAAACAGGAGCTGCTGATCTCGCTGCTTGACACACATCGTGACGACCGCACTCTTGTGTTCACGCGGACCAAGCACGGTGCCGAGCGCTTGATGAAACACCTCGAAAACGCTGGTTTCTCGGCAATCGCGATTCATGGCAACAAAAGCCAAGGGCAGCGCGATCGCGCTATCGCCGCGTTCAAGAAAGGATCGGCACGTGTTCTTGTCGCGACCGACGTTGCCGCGCGCGGTATCGATATTCCGGGCGTCGGATACGTTTACAATTTCGAACTTCCCAATGTGCCTGAGAACTACGTCCATCGCATTGGCCGAACCGCTCGCGCGGGCCGCGCGGGTCAGGCAGTCGCCTTTTGTACGGCCGACGAGATGAGTGAGTTGAAGGCGATCGAGAAAGTTCTCGGGACGCGGATCGAGGTTGCCGGCGGTGCGCCGTGGCTCGGCGCCGATCGGCCAAAGTCCAAGGCGAAACGACGCCCCCGGCGACGCTCCGGGCGAAGACCTCAACGCATGGCTGCTTGATGCCAATGCTGGCGCCCGCACCAAGAAACTTCAAATGTTTCGGAGGACAAAGGCGATGAAACTGAAACGCAGCAATCCCGTAGCGTCTGCTTTGAGATTGCTTGTGGCGCTTTTCCTCGCGACGGGTGCCGTCGCACTAAGCTCTACTGCAACCTATGCGCAAGATGGCGTTGGCACCCCACCCGAAAACGCTCAGAAAAGAAGCTATGGCAGCGGTTGGAACTGCAATATCGGGTACCGTGTTAATGACGGCACCTGCATCGAGCTCGACATACCAGAAAACGCTTATGCGACCGGAAGGTCTTATGGAACAGGATGGGCTTGTCGACGTGGTTTCGAAGAAGTGAACAACAAAAGCTGCGTCGCAATCTTCGTCCCCGAAAACGCCTATTTGCGATCCTCAGGGTACGGTTGGCGATGCAATCGCGGCTTCAGACAGGACCGGGACTCTTGCGTCGAAATCAATTTGCCGGAGCACGCCTATCTAAGTGCTGACACCTCCGGCACCGGATGGGAATGCAATCGAGGGTTCGTTGCGGTGGCAGAAGAATGCCGCGCGATAACCGTGCCGGAGAACGGTTATCTGACCAATGCGGAGTTCGGAGAGACTTGGAAATGTGACAGGGGATTTGTTCGAACTGAAGAGCGATGCGAACCCATAACAATACCAGCCAACGCGTTTCTAGACACAAGATCATATGGACCTGGCTGGAGTTGCGAGCGCGGTTTCGAGCCTGTGCAGAGTACCTGCCGGAAGATCAACGTTCCGGAACACGCGCATCTTGATCGGACCGGCAACGCCTGGCGCTGCGACCGGGGTTTCCAGGCTTCCGGCGGGCAATGCGTTCTTGGGCGCTAGAGCGATGCAGCTCCGCGGCCACTAGTTGAGAAATCAAAAAAGTTTGGAAAAGTATGCAAATCTTCGTTCGCGACAACAACATTGATCAGGCTATGCGTGTTCTCAAGAAGAGAATGCAGCGAGAAGGAGTTTTTCGAGAACTGAAAGCAAAACGGGCTTACGAAAAACCATCTGAAAAACGTATACGAAAGAAAGCCGAGGCTATCCGACGCCGCCGGAAACTGGAGCGGAAAAGGGCCTTGCGAGAGAATAGTTAGATACATGCAAACGTGAGAAGATAGCTTTTATCCAGAGTTGTGGGAGACCATGCATAGTGGGCTGGGAGCTGGCAATTCGACGTCGCTAACGGATATCCATTCGCAGTCTGCATAGGACAAAGCCGACATTGGTCGGGCGGCGGCTTCGTCCGCAGAGCGTGAGTTCAACTACACTTGCATTTTGCGCCTGCAGCGAAAGTCCGGTTCGGTGAAAGCTGCATTGCAGCGCGGCGTGACCCGATGAATGGCTGGTAAGGGCCG
>JBCDBQ010000358.1:0-7551 GCA_039183375.1 Pseudomonadota bacterium | reverse complement strand
CTGCCTGCAGCTATCGGCGCATCGGCCATGAACAAGGGTTTGATTTGTCCGGCCGGCTCCGGCGGCGAAGCAGTTTGGGCGGGCGAGGAGATTGATGTTGTCGCCGCCCCTCATCTCTTATCATTGGTCAATCACTTTAAGGGCTCGCAGGTCTTACGGCGTCCGAAGCCTGATCTCTCCACTTCAACAGAGCAGCTGCCGGATCTGCGTGACATCCGCGGGCAGGAGACGGCGAAACGCGTCCTCGAGATCGCAGCTGCCGGTGGCCACAATCTATTGATGATCGGCCCACCCGGTTCGGGCAAATCAATGTTGGCTCAGCGGTTGCCGTCGATCCTGCCACCGCTCGATACCAGAGAGATGCTCGAGGTCAGCATGGTACACTCACTCGCAGGTGAGCTTATGGGTGGCAAGATCCGTCGCGAACGACCGTTTCGGTCACCGCATCACTCGGCCAGCATGGCGGCCTTGGTGGGCGGCGGTTCGCGACCTAAGCCAGGCGAGGTCTCCTTGGCACATCTCGGCGTCCTGTTCCTGGACGAGCTGCCGGAGTTCATGCCACCTGTTCTCGACTCCCTGCGTCAACCACTAGAGACTGGGGAAACTGTCATCGCACGCGCCAGCCATCGCATTTGTTACCCCTCGCGCATTCAGCTGGTCGCCGCCATGAATCCATGCCGCTGTGGCGGCAGCGGTCCCGGGCAAACCTGTAAACGCGGCGCAAGATGCGCTGCTGACTATCAGGCGCGGGTCTCCGGTCCCTTGCTGGATCGTATTGATCTGACCATTGAGGTTCCGGCAGTTTCCGCCGCTGATCTCTGCCTGCCACCAGCGTTGGAGGGCAGCAACGAAGTTCGCAGTCGCGTGACAAGCGCTCGGCAACAACAGACCCAGCGATGGCAAGATCACGATGAAGAGATTGGCCGGACAAATGCCGATCTCTCCGGTCAGGCGCTCGACGAGATCGCTAGCCCGGACCCGGCCGGGCTCGCATTGCTGCGTCAGGCCGCCGATAAGTTCATGCTGTCGGCACGAGGTTTCCATCGCACACTCAAAGTGGCGCGGACGCTTGCCGATCTAGAAGGAGAGGATCAGATTGACCGGTATCACATTGCGGAGGCCTTGAGCTACCGCCGCGAAATCCTGACGGCAACGGCACCAAATGCTGCGTAGTCAAGAGTAAGCAGTGACTGCAGAAACACACAGCGCTTTCATGCAATGAAGATGAAGGTTCGCCGACCGTGAGTCGTAGCGGTTTTTCGGACAACCGAGACTTGAGTTGTCGCGCTAGCGCGTCGGGACAGGAACGTCACCGCGATAGTCGTAAAATCCGCGCTGCGCCTTGCGTCCCAACCAGCCGGCTTCGACATACTTCACGAGCAGCGGACACGGACGATACTTGGTGTCGGCCAATCCTTCGTAGAGAACCTGCATGACCGAGAGGCAAGTGTCCAAGCCGATGAAATCCGCAAGCTCCAGCGGCCCCATGGGGTGATTGGCACCCAGGCGCATAGCCTTATCAATAGCTTCGACTGTGCCGACGCCTTCATAGAGAGTGTAGACCGCCTCGTTGATCATCGGCAGCAGGATGCGATTGACGATAAAGGCTGGGAAATCTTCTGAGACGGCGATGGTCTTGCCGAGGCTTTCAGTGAAGCCGCGTGATACGTGGAATGTCTTCTCGTCCGTTGCAATGCCACGGATTAACTCGACGAGCTGCATCACCGGCACCGGATTCATGAAGTGCATGCCGATGAATTGCTCAGGCCTATCAGTCTGTGCGGCAAGGCGGGTGATTGAGATGGAAGACGTGTTCGACGCAACCAGCGCTGTTTCTTTGACGTGTGGCTGAATCTTATTGAAGATCTGACGCTTTACGTCTTCATCTTCTGTGGCTGCCTCGATCCACAAATCGCAGTCTTCCAGGCCCGAGTAGTCAGCAACAAAGCTAATGCGCCCAAGCGCCGTTTCCATCTCATCCTGAGAGATCGACCCGCGCGTGACCTGGCGCGTCATGTTCTTCCGGATCGTTTCAATGGCAGCCTGGAAGCGAGTTTCCTCGATGTCATTGATCGCGACGTCGTAACCGGCCAGCGACACGACATGAGCAATGCCGTTGCCCATCTGACCGGCGCCGATCACACCAACGGTCTTGATTTGGGAACGGGCGTCAGTCAATTGGGTACTGCTCGCCACCTGATCTGCGCCCATTATCCCTGTCCTTGATCGTTCTTATTCAGCTGCTTTTGCAAGTTCCGCCTCGAGCTCCGGCATGGCTTGAAACAAGTCTGCCACCAGGCCGTAATCCGCAACTTGGAAGATCGGAGCTTCGCCATCTTTGTTGATAGCCACAATCACCTTGGAGTCCTTCATTCCGGCGAGGTGCTGGATCGCGCCCGAGATGCCGACAGCGACATATAGTTCGGGAGCAACCACCTTGCCGGTCTGGCCAACCTGGTAATCGTTCGGCACATACCCAGCGTCTACTGCAGCACGGCTGGCACCAACGGCGGCACCCAATCGATCGGCAACCGGCTCGATATACTTTTCAAAGTTCTCGCCTGACTGCATTCCACGGCCACCGGATACAACGATTTTTGCCGATGCCAGTTCCGGACGATCAGACTTCGCGAGTTCGGCTTTTTCGAACGTTGTAATGCCGGACGATTCGCCAGCAGCAACATCCTCGATTGCAGCCGAACCATCCTCGGCAGGCGACTGGAACGATGCCGTCCGCACCGTGATCACCTTCTTCGGGTCGGTCGACTGTACGGTCTGGATTGCGTTGCCAGCATATATCGGCCGCTCAAAAGTATCCGGCGACTTCACCGCTGTGATGTCCGAGATCTGCATGACATCCAGTAAGGCAGCAATTCGCGGCAACGTGTTCTTACCGCGAGCCGTAGCTGGTGCGACGAGCGCATCGTAGTTTGCCATCATGGGGACGATAAGCGCCGCCACATCTTCGGCGACCTGATGTTCGAGGTGGCCAGCATCCGCGACGAGAACCTTGGCCACACCGGACAACTTGGCGGCCTCTTCGGCTGCCGGACGGCAATCCTTGCCGGCTACGATGACGTGAACGTCAGAGCCGAGGTCAAGCGCCGCCGACAATGCCTTGCCGGTTGCCCCATTGAGCGCATCATTGGTGTGCTCGGCGAGTAGAAGAACAGCCATTATATTACACCCGCCTCATCTTTGAGTTTGCTAACCAGTTCGGCAACGTCAGACACGATAACACCAGCCTTCCGTGAAGGAGGCTCAACCGTCTCAAGCACCTTCAGACGCGGTGCAATATCGACGCCATAGTCACCCGGTGACTTCGTATCTAAGGGCTTCTTCTTGGCCTTCATGATATTCGGCAAAGAGGCATAGCGTGGCTCGTTCAGGCGGAGGTCCGTCGTGACAATCGCCGGCATCGTCAGGCGAAGCGTCTCCAAACCGCCGTCGACCTCGCGGGTCACACTGGCGGCATCGCCGTCGATTGCGATATTGGAGGCGAATGTTGCCTGCGACCAGTTGAGAAGAGCGGCCAGCATCTGACCAGTTTGGTTGCAGTCATCGTCGATGGCCTGCTTGCCAAGAATGACCAGGCCGGGGCTTTCTTCCTCGACGACCGCCTTCAGGATCTTCGCAACCCCAAGCGGTTCAACGTAGGCATCATCGTCGACCTGCACCAAGATGCCGCGATCAGCGCCCATAGCGAGGGCCGTGCGGATGGTCTCTTGCGCCTTGGCCGGACCAATGGATACGGCGATTACTTCGGTTGCCGTTCCTGCCTCTTTCAGACGGAGTGCCTCTTCGACGGCGATTTCGTCAAACGGGTTCATCGACATTTTTACGTTTGCCAATTCGACGCCTGATCCATCGGCTTTGACCCGGATCTTGACGTTGTAATCGACCACGCGCTTGACCGGCACGAGGATCTTCATGAATTCAGTGCTCCCGAGCAGTTCTTTTAGGTTTTCAGCAGATTTCCGATCGCTCAAACTGTCAATGGTGCGAGCCAAAGGCAAGCTGGTCACGCCGAGACCAATTGCCTCAAACTTTGACTACCAGCACCAACCACACTCGCAATTGTGCAAGTGCGAAACGCCAAGTTATTCACTGCGATTAGGCCTGTCAAACCGAACCTTTGCGCGTTGCAACATGACCGGCCAATGGTTGGAGGAGGCCTCGCCCCGGTGAATGCACACGCCCCGTAGTCGTTAACTAAGTCTCGGCCTCACCGCTTGCGCTGTCGAACAGTGGCACGCCAGGGCGGCGCATGATCAGGATGAGGAGCGCACCGGCAACCAGCCCTCCGATATGCGCCCACCAAGCAACCGGGCCTTTGTGCAGCCCGATCTGCGCCAGGTAGACCATCACGAACTGCATCGCAATCCAAGCACCGAGGGCCCATACCGCGTAGATTTTGAGCGGCAGAAAAATCCGCATCACGAGCACCCAGACCATGACCTTTGGGTGCAACATCAGGTAGGCTGCGATAACGCCGGCCACAGCACCGCTGGCACCGATCAAGGGCCTAGGTGAATCCGGCACCATATAGGCATGCAGCAAACCGGCAAAAATCCCGCAAGCCACGTAGAAGATCAAAAACTTGAGGTGCCCAACGGCATCTTCAACATTGTCGCCGAAGACCCAGAGAAACAGCATATTGAAGAGCAGGTGGAAGAAATCACCGTGAACAAACGTGTAGGTAATCAGAGTGTAGGGCTCGGGTACCGGTAGCTGATCATATTGCCCGTAGGCCGGTCCGCCAAAGTAACCAACCTGAAAGAACTCAGCTGGGACCAGTGCGAAACTTGCGAAAGCGGCGAGGGGTTTGCCGCTGGCCTGCTGAACCATAAAGACAGCAACGTTGAGCGCGATCAACGTCAAGGTCACGTACTGAAACGGAATGGATTTAAGTTTGTTGTTGTCGTGAATGGGCACGAACATGTGCGGGCTTTCCTACGGTTTCGGCAAGGCTTTTTGAGACCTAGCACAACAACCCGCAACAATCATCGCTGATTACTGGTTCGAACCCGGGACCCATAGGACGTCTGACTTTCCCTTATCGTTGGCGTAGCGAGCCGCCACAAAGAGAAAGTCGGATAGCCGGTTGACGAATTTTATAGCTGGATCGCTGACCGGTTCATCGGTTTCGGCGGCCAGCTCGACAATCATGCGTTCGGCACGGCGCACGATTGTTCGCGCTTGATGAAGAGCGGTTGCGGCAGCGGAACCGCCTGGCAGCACAAATGACTTCAGCGGCTGCAGATCCTGGTTGAGCTTGTCTATCTCGGCCTCGAGGCGATCAACCTGGCCACTGCTAATCCGCAATGGCTCATAGGGCAGCTCTTCGCCGCGGTCGGGAACGCAGAGATCGGCGCCCAGGTCAAAGAGATCGTTCTGGATCCTCAAAAGCATATCCCTGAGTGTACCGTCCTCTTCTGCAAGGGCCAAGACAGCAAGGCCGATCGCGGCGTTGGCCTCATCGACGGTGCCGTAGGCTGAGACCCGCAGGCCGTCTTTTCTCACCCGTTCGCCTGTGCCCAAGGCTGTGGTGCCGTCATCGCCAGTCCGCGTATAGATTTTGTTGAGTACAACCATATGCTTAGGCCCTCATTGTCGAATTCGATTGGCGCGTAGTCTTGGTCGTTCGTGCTATGATTTGAAGTAAAGTGCCGCCATGATCACGATCACAGCCACAAACTGCAGGCCGACACGCCAGCGCATGAATGTCTGAGACAGGTTGGCACTCTTGCCCCGCATCATTGTCATCAGACCCATTATCAGGACGATCAATACGGCAAGAACAGCGACGACGGTGGCTGTGGACAAAGCAAATTCCAAAGCAACGCTCCTTATAGCATTAGCGAAGACATGATAGGTTACGCCCAGAAGTTACGTTTGGTTGCGTTTGCTTCGGCCATTTGGATTTTCGCGAGGGTTGTATGGCCTGTCGAACTGTCGCATCCACGAAGCCTGCGGAATTTTCTGGCGGCGGCATCTTTCTGACACCAAGAAAAGCCTTAAATGTTCGCTGTTACAATAGTTTCACGCGCAGGTCGCGTCGTCGCAGACAAAGGAACCATCCCTAAAGTGGGCCAGCTGAAGCAAAATCGCAGTCTCGGGATTGGTCGCAGCGTGGCTGCTAGGGGATGGCGCGAGACATTGATAACAGTCGGCGTGGCGGCCGTTTTGTTGTCACTTCCGGGCCATGCGCAGACGACATCGACGACCGATCCGGCCGCCCGCGGCGCCAAACTTCTGGAAGAGCTCAACACTAACAAGCAGTTGCTTGAGCAAAGTCAGGCCCGTGGCAAGGCCCTGAAAAACCGGATTGGCTCGCTGGAAGGCGAGCTGGAAAAGATTAACGGACGGCTCATCAAATCGGCGGATGAGGCGAAACGGAGAGAAGCCAAGCTCGATCAACTTGAGGCCGAGCTCGAGAAGCTCGCCGTCCAAGAGAAGGCTCAGCGCGCCAAACTTTCGGTGCAGAACAAGTCGATCAGTCGCTTGCTCGGTGCCATGCAGCGCATTGGCCGTAATCCACCGCCGGTTATTGTGACCGAGCGCAGCGACGCGCTGAAGATGGTGCGCAGTGCGATGTTGCTGGCTCGCGCGTTTCCCCGGTTTCGGGAGCAGGCCAGGGCGCTCAGGGATGATCTTAACGATCTGGTCAAACTGTTAACGGCGACGAAGTCCCGTCAGGAACACCTGAAAAGAGAGGTGGCGGCCTACCGCGACACCGAGATCGAGCTCGCCAGCCTCAAAAAGCAAAAGCGCGAGATTCTCAAAGTCAGAAACCAGGAACTGGTTGATGTCAGGAAAATCGCCAGCTTTGCGACCCGCAAAGTGGCAAGCCTCAGCGATCTGATCGCCAGCAACGACCGCCTGGTTAGACGCAAGACCCGACTGGGTCGCTACGACAAGAAGCTCAAGCAATCTCAGCAAGCCAAGCTGCCGCCAAAAGCCACGAAACAGGCGGAAACCGGTCAGTCTGACGAGCAGAAGCGGCGAAAAGTTGCCTCTTTGAGCCCCAACGCGATTGGTCCGGCGCCGATTGAGCTGGCGCCGCGTGGCGGCAAACTGTCGATCAACCCGGGCCGTCTCGAACCAGCCATCCCGTTTCATCGCGCATTGGCCAAGTTACCTTTGCCTGCATCCGGAAAGCAGGTTATTCAGTTCGGGCAGCAAACGTCGCAAGGCAATCGTTCTAAGGGTTTAGTCATCAAAACACGGCACGGTGCGCAGATCACTTCTCCGTGTGATGGCTGGGTTGTGTATGCAGGAAGCTTCCGCAGCTACGGCCAGCTATTGATCATCAATGCCGGTGGTGGCTACCATGTGTTACTTGCAAATTTATCCCAACTTGATGTGCAGTTGGGTCAGTTCGTACTCGCCGCCGAGCCCGTTGGTTCCATGGCACCCCGGGTTGGTCGGCGTAAACAAGGCAGCTCACCGGTACTATATGTAGAGTTCCGGAAGAACGGTAGACCGATAGATCCCCGTCCATGGTGGTCGAAGGGACAAAGAAGGATGGAAGGTTGATGCGCAAGTCAG
>JBCDBQ010000357.1:0-7552 GCA_039183375.1 Pseudomonadota bacterium | reverse complement strand
GAAAATTCAAAGTCGAAAGAGCTTCGGTTATCGACAATATCTGCACGGACTTTTGGCCTTTTTCGGTCGGTGTCCGTGAGTCTCTGCGGTCGAGCAAACAACAACGACATAGCATTGATAGCATAGCGCATGGGCGTCGACTTCCTCTTGCTTTTACTAATTACATTACGCAGCCAAATCGAATAACGATCATTACTCTTGTTGTTCAATCGGTGACATCTTGCGATGCCCCGTTGCATGACCTCGGGAAGCATGTCCAAGCATTACATGCTTCCCGAAAACCTATTCAATGATTGCCGTCGAAGCCAGCCGTTGTTCGATTAGAAGGTCAAGCCAATGAGCAGGTTCTCAAAAAGCAACGAACTCACTAAAATGGCTCAGCGCTGATGTGTACTGCAAGCATCGCTGATGAACCAAAGGCTGACGAATAAGTTTTATGTCGTTTCGATTGTTCTGTTCAAACAATATAAATTTGCGAAGTCGTGCCAATGCCAAGGAAGGCGTGGAGCCTTCAGACGTAGATACTGAGTATGGAAAGGACCAGAGGACGTTCGGAGCCGCGGCCTTGGGAAAGCCTGCGCCTCTTCTGCGCGATAGCTAGAAAAAAGGGCTGCCAAAGCAGCCCAAGTCTAGGGAGGAAACGCCCCATGGAAGGTTATACCGACCACGGGATGCCGTATTCGGTACGCAGCAATCGCTCCCTCGGTTCTCTCATCATTGGAAGGTCAGTTGCGATTGGATCTTGATCTACTTCTCTGTTTCCTACGTTGGCGGGTAAATCATCACATAGTGCAAACAGCAAGAAGCCAACCGCAAGTCCTGTGATGCTGATCGCGAAGGCAACTTCGATCCAACGCCGGTACGACAAAACTGTCCGATTCGCGACCGATGATCTCTGCAATTCGGTGCGATGGCCGCGATCTGGCGGATCGGATTTCATACCATCCTAACCGCAGCGCTCTTCATTCAGGCGCGAGTTTCTGCTGGAAGAGCCCCACATTGCGTTTTCGACAGCGCTTTCTCTCGCAAACCCATATCGTATCTGTGAGCAAAGAAGGCAATTGATGCAGTGTACCGCACGATATACATCGCTGAACATGGCGTGACTTGGTGCTTCGCGATCCCTGTTTGCATATCCGCGCACGGAACTCTGTTGCTAGATCGCCGACGCGCACTACCCTTTCGGTACGGTCTCCTCGTAGAACCTTAGCATTCTCAATGCTGCTCACCATGCCACCAACCGGACTTTTACTATTCACCCAAAACGATCAGTTCGACTACGTATTAAAGGAGCGACGCCGCGATAGAGGAGAGTGCGCGACGCCGCCCTAAAGACTTCAACCGTGCGAATGCTGAAGCCAATAACACAACGCGTTGAAACCTCGAGTGGACGTCATTTAAACGGCTACCGCTTGACACACCTTGTCACGGAAAGGGTGCGAAAGTTGTGAGAGTCAATTGAGTTAGTTCCCCGATTTGGAGGGAGCTTTGTGCAGCATTAAATGATGCAATGGGAAAGGCCAACACGTCCCACCGCCGCCTCATGCAATGTCCTTGCAGTGTACCGAATGGCTTGCTGAGTATTTTTACTTCCAATCATCTTTCGGTTTAAAGGGTTCCAAATGAGTCCGGTTGACAGTCTCTACATTGCGACGTTCCGCGCTCCATAAAAATCAGCAAAAATTTGATCGCAGATCTCATCCGGTGCGTTCGGGAAATACAAAATGCAGGTGCGAAGCTTGCATTAAGAAAGAACGATCTCTTCGGAGTTTGAGAGGTATGCAATGAGCGAAATTACAGTTGCTCAATACGAACTTGTTTACAATGCGTTCTCTTTCACGATCGCTACGATGGGAGCAGCCACCCTATTCTTTTGGCTTGGCCGTTCGCAAGTAAGCAACCAGTACAAAACCGCCTTGACGATCACTGGTCTCGTGACGGCGATCGCGCTGTACCACTACGTCCGTATCCTGCAGAGCTGGGATGCCAGCTATGATGTGGTCAACGGCCAAATTACGGCAACTGGCGTCGCGTTCAATCAGGCTTACAGATATGTCGATTGGTTGCTGACGGTCCCACTTCTTCTCATCGAGCTTATCCTTGTGATGGGTTTAACAAAGTCGGAGACGTGGTCTAAGGGCGTTCGGTTAGGTCTACTGGCTGCCATTATGGTGGTATTGGGCTATCCCGGTGAGATTTCGTCCGACCCAACGACGCGTTGGATCTGGTGGGCACTCGCCATGATACCGTTTGCGTGGATCGTCTACGAGTTATTCGTGGGTCTAAGCGATGCAATAGCGAAGCAACCGGAGGACGTGCGCGGATTGGTAAACACCGCACGCTGGCTCACGGTGATCTCATGGTCATTCTACCCGGTCGTGTTCGTATTCCCAATGATCGGGCTAACGGGCGGTTCAGCTGCGACGGCCGTAGAAGTCGGTTACACAGTGGCAGACATTGTGGCAAAGGCCGTATTCGGCGTCGTGATCTACATGATCGCTGTGCGCAAGTCGAAAGCCGACGTCTCGGTAACACCGCAACGCGTTGTTACGGCGTAATGTACACAACAGACCCGGATGCCGTAGCGGCGTCCGGGCGCTTCGCCCTCGCTACAGTTTGTTCATGGATTTGTTATGCGAAACGCAATCCAGAAAATGGACAGTTTGCGTCAGACAGCGTCAGCAAGTTCCCGATGTTTGCATAGCGCTGCTTTCGTCGCTTTAGTGATTAGCGTGCTTCTAGCACAATTCATTGGTATCAGCCTCAATCCACTTGATTGGCCAGTTCTCGCAGGTCTTGTGGTTCTATTTCTGGGCGTTCCTCACGGCGGTTTCGATGTTGCCCTGGCCAAGCGGCGGTGGCAGCTGAGTTCGAGCATAAGGCTTGGGGTGTTCTTGGGGACCTATGTCGCCATCGGAGCTGTGATTGCCGCACTGTGGTTTGCCTTGCCGTCGTTGGCATTGCCATTGTTCTTAGCCATGGCAGCTTACCACTTTGGCGGCGATTGGGAGGACGCGCTCGATCATCTACCACGCGTGATTGTCGGAGCGGCATTGATTTGTGCTCCAGCGATCCTCAACCGAGGCGAGGTCGTAAACATCTTCTCGTGGATTACTCCCAGTTCTATCGCCGAAACGACGGCTCAATTGATGGCTTTAGCTGGCGTGCCACTGTTGCAGGCCGCACTAGTGATTTCGTTAATCATTGCAGTCGAAAAACCGTTGGTCGCTCTTGAGATCACAGCAATCTTATTGCTTGGCTTGCTAACGCCGGCGCTTTGCTTCTTTCTTGTTTACTTCTGCGGCTTCCATAGTGTCCGGCATGTTTTTGGCGTCGCCAATGAACTTCAGCCCTCTTCGGCTGCTGATCTAGTATCGCGATCAATACCGTACGCTCCGATAGCTGTAGCGGGTGTCCTTGCCCTAACAGGGGCTCTAACCATTCTTGCTATTCCCGTTGAATTTCTCGGAGTTGTTTTCGTGATACTTGCAGCACTCACAGCTCCTCACATGCTGCTCGTAGACCTTAAGGCAGTCTCACATGACAAGACGGATCCAGCCCAATGATCCGGTTCTCTGGCTCCAACGTTAATAAGTCGATTGGTGGTATGAAATGGAGGCAACCGAAGATGCAGGTGGATATGATTTCGAGCCTTGCCAGTTTACTTGAACTGCAATCAAAGGCTCTCTCCGAAGAAGGTCTGCGACGTGAGGCCAAGGCAGCGATAGTAGAGGCGAGGCAATTGAAGATATTAGCTGGGATCAACGGCGCATAGTGGGCGATACCAACATAAGCGAGGTCATCGAACTTGCTTGGTGCGACCGTACCTCGTTCGAAATGATACGCAAGCAAACTGGGTTGACTGAGCGAGATGTTATTAGCGTCATGCGCTGCCATCTCAAGCCTAAAGCATTCCAGGTTTGGCGCACTCGGGTCAAAGGTCGTCACCGCAAAGCGCGGCATGATATCGCGAGCGAAAATTAGCCAAGCCAGTTTCGCGGGTATAATACTTGGGTTACCCTTCGACGCTCAAAACGAATGATCAGAATCAACTTTTTCAGGTCCCAGCGACTGTTTCCAAGTGATAACCAAAACGTCTCTGTAACCCGGCTGGAGCTTTCCTTCGACCGGTACAACTGGACTGACGCCATGTTTAAGCAGTCTGTCATCCAAAAACAGCGTCTCTAGCGGTTCTGCCAGAATGAGTCGAGCGAGGGTACGTTCCTGAAGATCGCAAATTGTTGTGGCTCCGCCGTGCACTCCAGCCTTGGCGATCAACATAATCAGAGCGTAATCGACGCCGTCACGATGTAGTCCCTCAGGCGTTGGCTTGCCAGGTGCATCACCGCGAGCGTTGATCCGCATCTGGTGCACCTCGATGCGCCATTGACCTTCAATTTGACACCATATTCGAAACACGTCGCAGCCGGCATCAATGATACTGTGCAAAATTGTGCTGCTACTAACAAATGTTTCTAATGGGTCGAACCAGCGATTTAGGCCTCCGTTCAATCCATTAAACTTATGCGATTGATAATGAGGTTGGTGGGAGACCTGCTTAAACACTCCGGCACGATCGATACTGAAAACACCATGGCGTCGATCTCGGTAGCGTCCGCCGTCCGCCATATACCTATCGCGTTTAAGGTTGTTCCAGCTTGATGAGAATTCTTGCCAACCTCCCGCTAGTGCCGATTCTTGTAGTAGCTCAAACATTTCATCATGTGTCGCGTGTGCGAAGCCCATGAGCTCAAACCGCTGCTTGAGACCAGTCGCTTTTCCCAATTCTAACAGTTGTCGGTTGGTTGTACTCGGTTTCATGCTTCATCCGCTGCTAACAGTTGCATCCGCGGAACGGTTGAAAGTTAGAACCGGCTCAGCAGCAGAACGTAGCCGAAAGTCGCACACGGTATTCAACGAACCGGGTAAATTGCTACGTGACCTTTGTTGTCGGACCGAGACCCGTTGTTAGGTGAACTGGACAAGCGTCGCATTTCGATCAAAGT
This sequence comes from Pseudomonadota bacterium, assembly GCA_039183375.1. Lineage (GTDB taxonomy): Bacteria > Pseudomonadota > Alphaproteobacteria > Rhizobiales > Hyphomicrobiaceae > Tectiglobus. The sequence continues at coordinate 2,546 of JBCDBQ010000357.1, read as the reverse complement.
GACTGACTCTCCATTAGACACGTTGAGTGAATGATTAGCGCGCCTTGTCTGGCTGAACAGGTGGCTCTCTGAAGGGTAGTTGGGGCTTGCTATCCATTGCAATGCGAGCATGGTTGAGCGTCCACAACACTGACGGGAATGCCAGCTCTTCGAGCGGCAAGTGATCCCAATTAAAGAGATCAACCTCAAGGCTTTCTTCGCCGGCAGCGAAGTGCGGTTGCTCCAAGGTTGCCAGATGCATAATCTGCACCTGACCGATGTGAGCAAGACTGTAGACTGCAAGGACTGCGTCTATCCGAATGTCTGCGCAGGCCTCTTCCCAAGCTTCCCTCTTGGCACCTTCTTCCACTGTTTCTCCGATTTCAAGGTAACCAGCTGGTAGCGTCCAAAGCCCTTTGCTCGGGGAAATCGCACGTCGACACATGAGAACCTGCTTGTTGTATCGAACAACCGATCCCACAACAATCTTGGGATTTTGGTAATCTATGAACCCACACGTATCACAAACCTGACGTTCATGAGTGTCACCATTCGGGCGCAAGCGCACGAAGTTCTTGAGCGAATTTGACTGTGTCACGGAACCTCTCGCAATGATCTAAGGGGATGTTGCGCTACAGGGCTGGAGCTTATGGCATTAGCCGGCAGCGTTCGTTTGCTCCTGCTCACTAACGCAACTTTTAACGGGCTAGATCAGCGGCAGTACAACAGTCGTGCAAGATCACCACCTGCATTCGATTCTTCCCCGCAACTGAAAAGACCCGACTCTATTAGATGGTTGTTTACGAGGGCATCTTGCGAGTAATTCAAGACAACTATCTGTTAGTCACATTCCAAACCTTTACAGCGTCGGATTGTGCATCCATGATTGACGCGGCGACTACAAAATTTGAGAGCGTCATGCCAGCAATGGTAAATGTAGCAAGCGGGACTGTGCTGTATCTTTCAACTTCACCTCGCCCCGAGCATAGTCCATCACCGAGCGCATGCGCTCAACGGCAGAATGAAGACCACAAAATATGGCCTCTCCTACTAGAAAATGACCGATATTGAGCTCCACTATCGGTTCGATTTTCGCTATCTCTGGAACTGTGGCGTACGTCAAACCATGACCTGCGTGAACCTCTAAACCGCGCTTGTGCGCGTGCTCGGCAGCAGCTTTGATGCGTTCCAGTTCTCTAGCCGCAGCTAAACTTCTATTTGCAAGCGCAGCTTCGCAATAGCGCCCGGTATGCAGTTCCACAATGTCAGCGGCGACCTTCTTTGTAGCTTCGATCTGCTCAATGTCCGGGTCGATGAAAAGTGAGACTCTGCAACCGGCGGATTGAAGGTCATAAATGTACCGACCCAAGTAAGTCATATCCGATGAAACATCGAGACCGCCCTCTGTCGTACGTTCGTTCCTTCTTTCGGGGACAATGCAGCAAGCGGAAGGGCGATGCGACAGCGCTATTGACAACATCTCTTCAGTCGCTGCCATTTCCAAATTAAGTGGTTGCTTCAGCTTCTGCATCAATTGCGCGATATCGATGTCTGAGATGTGGCGACGGTCTTCGCGTAAATGGACAGTGATGCTATCCGCGCCAGCATCAATTGCTGTGTGCGCCGCTCTGACAGGATCAGGATGCAGGCCACCTCGAGCATTGCGTATTGTTGCGACGTGATCGACATTGACACCCAAACGTTGGCGGCTTCGGAAAGACTGGGACATGGTTACCTCAAGACGATGCACTCAGATTCCCGCAATAGTAGTGTTGACCCACAAAGGCGATCCGCCCCGGCAGTGCGGTTCGCTCCAGCGGTATTCATGGGGCGGCGACGGCGGGGAGATTTTGCAATACGGCGCCGCCCCTCTGCGACAGGCGTAAGTCTGCTGCCGATGATCAATTAACGTGCGGAGCACTTCGGCGGTTCCATCGCTTGCAGCACCCAATCGCCGCAGCTACCGAGTTGCTTTGTCGACCGTTAACGATAGTTGGGGCTGCCGAGGGACGATGCCATGTCACTTGACAGCGAACCGCTAGTCCCGTGGTGCTCTGGGTTGGACGAGAGCAAGACCGATCAACATGCAAGCAGCCGAAGCCACTACCCAAGGAGAATGGCTCTCACCGAACAACCATATGCCCCAAGCAACACCTGATAACGTGACGACGTATGCCGTTTGACTCGCAAATACTGGACCGGCCGTGCCGACGAGATGGACGAAGGTGCCGTAAGCAAAGGCATTGATAAGCGCCATACCCAAGATAGACCATTCAACCGCACCAAGCGGCCATTGCGGCCACCAAAAGACGCCTAGAGCGATCGTGATAGGAGCCGTCACTAAGGAGGCCATTGCGAGCATCCCACAGAGAATCGTCAAAGCTTCACCGGTCGGCATATAAAAGTCGATGTAGACATTCTCGATCGCGTAACAGAGGGCGCAGAAAACCGCTAGGACGACAAATGGAGCGGCTGCCGGCTCGGGTAGGCTTGTGTCTGGCACCAGGATCAGGAGAATTCCTGCCGCACCCAGAGATAGGCCCAAGAGGCGAGCCAATGAGAATCGT
>JBCDBQ010000356.1:0-7560 GCA_039183375.1 Pseudomonadota bacterium | reverse complement strand
CCTTGGTTCAGTCGTCGTCGCTGTTGCGCTTTGGGAAGGCCACCATTTCGACACCGGGGAACATGCTGTGTTTGACCTGGATCGATGTGATGTTGCCGTGGTCGTCGGTATGTACGAATGCGACGCCGCAGCGGTCCCAGAAGTTTTTGCCGTCTTTTTCGCCGGTTTTGACGTTCAGTTTCAGAGTTTGAGTTGCCATTGTTAGATCCTCGCTTTTGAGTGTTTCGATGAACATGCCGAAAGCGGGCACCAAGGGGATGTCAGCAGCTAATTTGTTTCGCGAGGAATGCGCAGAAGGCGCAGGGGAAATTAGGTGTTGAAGCTCTTGATCTTTACGCAGATCGAGAGCGTCTTCCCCGACTGCCCGCTTATGTTCATCTTGAAGAAACACGGCAGCGAGGATCTTCTTTGGCAACGGTGTTGAGGCTGTCTAATCCGCGAAAAGGCAAAAACGGATGGGGCCGTTGCGATCGATACGTTTGAACAGTTCGCCCGCTCACCGGCAACATCACATCGATCCTTCACAAGCTCTGTTCTCAGATCTGAGATCTGGTGGCCTTCCGAAAGTGCATCACCCTGACAATACGACTGTGGTGTGCTGTATGTCGCCCTTTTCTATTGGCGGAGGCAAGGATCGGCGTGCCCGCCCCTGGGCCGGTCTCGACCGGACCAGGTTAACAGGCGGGCGCATTCGTCTCCTGTCCCCTTGGTTGGCTTGGAACTCACCCAACCGGGAAGCGGGTCTTCAAACACGGTAAGCGATACCTATTTCAAATGCGTCAACTGCAACACGAGAAGACCCATGCCCCATTGGAAGATCATATTGCGCCCAGCATTGCTGTCATTCCCTTTCGCAATGGGTTTGTTTGCAGTGCTCGGCATTTTCAGAACTGTTGTTTTGTTCCAGGACGATGCGATTTCCGATATCCTTTTTGCGCTCTTCGCGGCGATTATGTTTGTTGTTTCGATACCTCTTTTCTTGCCTGTGTTTTTATTCATTGTGCCGTGGATCGCCTTGATACCCGTAGTCGCAATTCTTGCTTCATCCGTCGCGGTGCGAGTGCAAACCCAGCCTGACAAAGTTCTTTTTTCAATTTGGTTTGTCGCTTGGGGAGCAGTGTTTTTATCTGCGATTTTATCAGGCAACATAACCGCATAACTTAACCATGCCCGATACCACCAAGAGAGTGTTTCTGTTTGCAAATTTTTTGCTACTTACACTGTTCACCTAGACACAAAAGAGGTTTTGATGAAGTTCTTCGCTACCGCCTTAGGTATGTTGATATTGTTCATATGCTATGTGTATTTCGCGGGAGTTGGTAAGCCAATTTCCATTGAAGATGAAGTCGCATTTTACGAAGTGGACGCTTTAACATATTCCGAAATGTTAAATCAGATTAAGACACGAGGCCCAAAAGGACATGCTGCCGTAACTGAATGGGATGTTGGTTGGGATTGGAAATGTCGTGTCTCCTTGGACGTGAAAATCACTTATCCACAGCACACAAACTACGAGGGGCTATCTACCTCACAAAAGGAAAATTGGGATGAGTTCCTTAGAAGGCTCAGGCTTCACGAAAACTACCACAAATATGATGGGATACAGGCTGCCCGCGATGTATCTGCCAATTGGTGCTTTGGAGCACGCTTCATCGTTAAATATTGGGTGGCTCAAAGCGAAATACTCGATTTGAGGACCGATCACGGCCGAACCGACGGAGTTGTCCTAAAGCTATAGCGTATCGTGTTGAAGCATGTGACCACATCACTCGACGCCAGAACCTTCATTCACTCCACGATAACAGGGACCTAAGAAGAAAAGACCCGCCGAAGCGGGCCAGTTGTTCTCACCACGAGAAATGTATCATATTTTGCACGAGTTGGTCACAAATCCTCACCGGCCTTTGCTGATGACCCCATTTGCATTGATTGCGGCAATCCCTTCGTTTGTGCGGCGCGACATTTCAACCCCGTCGCCGCTCATATGAGCTTCGGCGTACTCGCTCCATTTGAAAATGCTGCCATCCGCTTCCACATGTGTTTCGTCTGCTGCTGACCGGCGTTTTACCGATCCATCATGACGGACGGTGATCATGGTTCCGTCTGCCATGCGAATGGTGACTGAATCATCATCGACCGCAACGCCCTGCCACCACATATCAGCATCCCGGCGCACAACGATCCGGTTTGGGTGCAGCTTCACCTGAACGTCTTTGGTGTCGTTCGGGTTTGCGGCTTTCACCACGACGATGGCCTCCTGCTCACTCGGGTCAGTGTTGATGGTCGCACTACCATTCTTCGGCGGCCAGAACTTTGGCTGCGCGCGGTCCTGCCCGCTTTGGTCCTTATGAAACCCGATGTACATCTGCGCGGATTTCCAGACCCGGCGCGCTGTTTTCTTGATCTTTGCGGGTGTGCGGTGCGTGTTCATGCTAAATCCGTTCTGGCAAAGTCGCCGCCTTTGTAGATGATGCGCATATTGTACGCCTTGGCACAGGCGTAGGCGAAACAGTCTCCGAGGTTCAAATCTGCGTCGTGACCGACGAATTTTCCGTAGGTCCGCGCCGCGAGAATGGCGCGCTGACCAATCGCCCGCGTGATGTCTATGTTCCGCGCCTCAAGGTCATCGCAAAACTCATTGACCAGCACCTCCGCAGCCTCGCTTTGTTCGAAGTCTGGCCGTGTCTTTCCAGAGCGCGCCCGAGCAACCGCAACCGTCGCCTCAAATCGCACCATTTCAGAGACAAAGAACTCGCGTTTGTGGTCTTCGATACGCTTTAGGATTTCTTCGTATCCGTCTTCTCCATTGAGGATTGCGACAATTGCAGAGGCATCGATGAACATCAGCTATCACCCCAGATTTCATCGGAGAACTTCTTCATGTCGAAATTTGGATCGACCTTGCCAATCTTGTCAGCCTTCGCCTGAAGCTCGTGAACGCGCTCGATGAGCGGTTTCTTTTTCTCAACAGCGTCCAGCTGCGCTTGCAATGCAGCGCGAACGGCCTCAGTTTTGTTTTGTGCTCCGGTGATCTTAGTGACCTTATCGGCCAGAGCGTTCACATCTTCGTCTCGAATATAGAGCGGCATTTGCATATCCTCCTGCTATCTATATGTATATCCGATAAGGGATATTCAAGCAATGCAAAACGCATATTCAATGCGATTTATCTCTGCTTTTCATAGCCTTCCAATTCCCACCAGTCGGAATCACATCGTCCGCTCGCTTCAGAACCGCCATCCTGTTTTTCAGCGCGACAATGACCGGCGTGGAGGGGTGATCTGCCCGGTAACCGCGTTCCGGCCTGCACAGTGGCGATGGTCCGAACTTCAACAGATGCAACGCCCGTTCAATCACCTTCAAGTCGGTTTCGGCATAGATCATCGAAAGGGGCATACATCCGCTGTGGGTCTCCAGATCGCGGTTCCGCTTATGGGACAAGCGGCGCTGAGATAGCCTGATCCCGGCGATGCACCATTCCTCCAAGCTGCTCCACCACACGCGTGTACCAGGCGTCCTGTAGCTGATCCTGGTCATGTTCCACAAACCCCGTCACATTCGCTGCGAAAATCTAAATCCGGCCCACCTGTTTCCGCCTCAAAGTCGATGTCACCAAGGGGGCGGCAAGACCGGTGCATGTATTCCATTCCACGCATCCCGGCGGCAGGACCGTTGCGACGCATGGCAGCATCTAGCGCAACAGCATCCCAGAAGGCATCCGGGTCATTTCGGCTCAGTTCCCGCCATCTGGCATTTGTGCGGAACGGGCACCCAACGCAGGCCGATTTGGGCGGCTCTGGGTATCCATGCCGCTTGCACCACGCCAAACAGTCACCCCGCGACATGCGCGCCTCGATGAGCGGCCAGCGATGCGTTATCCATCTTTCCCGCGCATCCTTCATACGCTCGGTCTCGTCCGTGCTTATCCCAATCCACTGTTCGACGCGAAACCCGGTCGCGCGCGCGCCCTTGGCAACGCCAAGCAGGCGGCGTACTTCCCGCCGGATCGGATCAATCTTAGCCTCGCGGGTACACTGTCGGCGGTTCATGCCGCCGTGGTCCAGAAAATACGGAATGGACACGAACCGCCCATCTGCGCGATCCGCGCGGGCTTGCACCTGTTCGCGCAGGTCAACAGCTTCAACGCGGTAGATCGGAAAGGGCAGGACATTGCCTCCACTCAACCAGTCCAGATGCTCATAGACTTCGGCAGGCTCCCAGCCGGTATCCGCAAAAATCGCAGCATCAGGCATATGTCCGAATTCACCATGTGCTGCCATGAGCGCAAGGGTTGTGCTTTGCACCCCTGCTCCCAGCGACAACACGCGTAGATCGGCGTCCTCAACTGGCTCACTCACGCCCGGCCATGTCGGATGTTTAAACGGAGCGTTCATGACTGATCCGCCAATTGTTCAGCGTGGGCTTCAAGGCGTGCAATGAGCGACACAATCTGTTCGCGCAGTGAGGCTTGATCGGCCAGCTTAATCGCGGCCCGCTGACCTACTGTGAGCGCTTCGACTTCCGGCTCTTTTGACCGACGATCATTCAATTCCAGCGCACCAATTGCTGCCAACTCTTCGGTCAGCGGGCGCAGCATCACAGCGAGTTCTTCGCTCCCTGCCCCGTTGGATTCCGCAGAATCGACTATCTGTCGTACTCTTGCGACCGCCTTCTGAACCCGCTTTTTGTTTGTGTCATTCTGAAAAGCCATTGGTTTTTCTTTCTCAAGAGTAGGCGGGCGCTGTCGCGCCCTGCCCTGTTGGTTTCAGAAGCACGCGGGAACCCAAGCGTCGATCCGCGCTTTCTGCTCGGCGGTGACGTTCATCTTCTTCTGCCGCTCCGGGTCGTTGAACAGCTTGTGCAGATCGTCGGCTTTGACGCCTTTCTTCGATTTGCAGAAGGCACGATAGGCGTCGGTGTTGTCTCCGAGGTCCAGCATGGATTTGAAGATCGCGTCCAACTGGTCACCCTTGAGGCGCTTGAAGCAGTTCGTTGCCGATGGCGTCCACACAGACCGGATATCGGCCCCGATTTCTGCCTCGATGTCGGCCATGAACTTGTCATCCTGCATCGTGAAGGCACGGGCCAGAAACGCTGTCACCTGACCATTGCGCACCTTCTTGCCCAACGCCCGATAGGCTTTGAACGCATTCACTTTGCCTTTCTTGGCCAGTTTCGACACAGCGTCATAGTCTTTTTCAGACTTGTCGTCGTGCTCACCACCCAGACGCGGATCAAGCACAAACTGGTCGTCAAACTCAGGGCAGTTACGCTCGGTTGCGTTGTAGCCAAGGCCAAAGATGCCGCTGTAATGGCCCGATGCAGGGGACATGGCGAATGCAAACAGGCTTTGCAGATAGTCAGGTTTTGCCAACAACGCTGTTTGGACCGCCGCCAGACGGATCGCGGTCATGTCGTCAATGAACTTCTGCGAATAGGCAGGCTTTTCGGGTTTCTTCGCCTCGGTTGACCCATGCTTGCTGGCTTCGATCACACCTTGTTCGATCGCTGCCGCCTGATCTTCGGCTTTCACCAAACCACGCTCGACGGAGATTTTGCCGTGGTGGCTGACACAGACAATGATACCGGCCAGAGCCTTTTGCTCGGCGCTGTAGTCACCTTCCATGATCGCTTCCAAGGCTTCCAGTTCAGCCTCACCGGCTTCGTCAATCACGTCGCCGTTTGCCAGTTCCGCCAGTTCGTCATAGCGCTCGGATTGTTCTTCGCTCAGAACGCCTTCGATCTTGTACGTGCGGGCCAAGCCTTCTTTGCGTTGCAGGTCGTACCAGTAGATGTAGCTCTCGGTCGAAACCGTGACCCATGCCCAGCCTTCCTCGGCGCGGATCGTTTCCGCCTGCGTTTGCAGCTTTTGCTCAAACAGGCGTTCGATGGTTTCCGGGTCGTTCAAGAGGGTTTCTTCTTCGAACAGATCAGCGGTGATTGTGCCGCCTGCCGCCTCATAGGCTTCCAGACCAACAAACTTGGCCATCCGGTCGTTGCCATCCAACGCATCCGGCTTGAGTGCCCTTTTGGCGTCATGTTCCGAGAACCAATGGCTGTTCTTCGCCCGGTCCAGAACTTCCAGAATTTTCGCCTCATTGTCGCTAACGGTCATAGCCTGTGCGATGCCCATGCTGATGTCACGGGCTTTGAGCGCGTCCAGAACCGCTTCGGGCAGATTGGCCAGAGCCATCCGGCGGCGCACATGGGGTTCGGTGACACCAAAGGCACGGCTGATGCTCGCAAGGGGGCTGCCCTTTTTGGCCATCGCGCGATAGGCACGGATTTCATCAACCGGGTCCAGTGCTTCGCGGGCTGTGTTCTCAGCGTTTGCCCATTCCTCGGCCACAACCGGATCGGTCGTGACTTTGACGGGTACGGTCGCCAGATCGGGGCGGCTCTCTACAGCAATCATCAGAGCGCGCAACCGGCGTCCACCAGCCACAACGCCGATTTTGCCTTTCTCGTCGCGCAGACCGTTAAGGTTCTGGATCAGACCACAGGTCGCAATGCTGTCGGCCAGCAATGCAATGCCTTCGTCGTCAACCTCTTTGCGCGGGTTGATGTCGGACAGGTACAGGTCTTTCAACGCGACATATTCGATGATGTCGGCTGCGGTTTCGATGTCGATTTTCGATTGTTTCGTCATAAGGACGTTCCTTGTTTTGTGGTGAAAATTTTGTTATTTGTGCCCTACCCCCAAGGGGGTAGAGCGAGGCCGCTTAGATAGCGGCATGTTGTTTCAGGAAGGCGAGGCCGATCTTGGCGGAAAGCCCTCCCTTCTTGATCAACGCAACGGCTTCACGCCGCCTTTCCTGCAAGGTTTCTTTGCTCATGCACTCACCTCCTTTCCGGCGCAGTTGCGCCTACGGCTCTAGGCCGATCCGTGGGTTCCGGTGGTGGGTTTCGACCCGAAACGCGGCCAGTTGCGCACAGCATTTCCGCCGCTCCGGTCCATGATTTCGGGCATCTTGCCTGTCAGCTTTTCCCAAGCGTTTAGGAAGGTTTCCGCGTCCAAATCTTCTTCCAGCGCCAGAATGTCGCCTTCGCTGTTTTGGTAGGAATAGGGGGTGATATCCTGCTCGCTCAGACCTGCCTTTTCCAGATCGTCAGGCGATACCAGCAACCAACCGTGGCCGGGGTCGCAAACGAATTCAAATGATCCGCGTAGTTCTGTCATGTGACATGTCCTCTCATGTGGTGATGCGGTGGCCGATGTTCCCCGACCTCTCCGCTGGCTCTGTCGTTTGGACACATCAGGGCACGGGAACGCCCTGATGGCCTGCCATCGACACCCGCACCCCCTCGCGTTTTTCCCCGCGAAGGAGGGGGGCCGACAAAAAAAGATCCGGATGTGATCCGGGCGAGCTGGTCAGGCTGAATTTCAGGGAATTTGGGAGGGACCCGCGCTTTAGCGTGGGAGGAACCGGGATTTTCAGAAATTCTGCTTGAGGCGCACAAAACAAATGATGCGATCCGCGACCTGGCGCGGATCTCTCATTGCGCCTTCCAGCGCGACGGGATCAGATACGAGAGATTTTCGGCCCCCTGACGCTCGGG
>JBCDBQ010000355.1:0-7572 GCA_039183375.1 Pseudomonadota bacterium | reverse complement strand
CCCCCCATTCCGAGAATGCCGTTCATTGGTGTTCGAATTTCATGGCTCATAGAGGCCAAGAACCGCGACTTTGCCCGACTGGCGGACTGAGCCTGATCGCGCGCGGCAGAAAGCTCAGCCTCGATTTGCAATTGATTGGTTATATCTGTCCCGACCACCTGCCGATCGAAACTCAAGCCATCAATCGCAGGGATCTCGCTTTCGCTCCAAGCAAACCAACGAGGTCCATTGACCGTCTTGATGTAAGAGCGCGAGTCCTCGGAGGGAACCAATGAGTCGTCATCATGGCAAACGTTGTCTTGATTGCGGCACTCGATCTTTGCTGGGTGAAACTGTGTTTTGAGAACAGCTTGTGGGTCGACACCAAAAGTCGAACAGAATGATCGATTGACGAACGTTAATCGCCCCGTTTGGTCTGTTACGTAAATAACGTTTTGTTGGGCATCGAGAAGTTCCCGCATTCGATGTGTATTGTCATGGACGCGCCACCTCGCATCCTCGAGCTGTTCGATGCGTTGCTCGACACGTTTGCCAATTTTCTGCAGCTTTCGAAGATGGTATCGACTGTTGAGATACGAAACTCTGAATTGTGCTACCAACACAGCAAAAAGGATCAGCGACGCGCCCGTCACCAGCGCCACGTTCGCGACCGTTAATGTTGAGCTACTAAAGGCAACTCCCAGGAGGGCGATCAGTGAGCCGAGCCCGACAAAAGACCAGGCCAAAGCCGATGAAGCGCGACTGCGACCCAAGCCTGACCAGCTCTTTGTCTTTAAGCCCAATGCCCTGGACGATGGCTCATGATTGACGCCAAATGCGACGGCGGTCGCGCGTCCCGAAACAAACTCGGCCAACCGTCGAATTTTATTCTTTAACGTCAACGTTTTTGATGACCTTGGTAACACTTACGCAACTAGATAGGTCATGCATAACAATTATTGACATTGTGTTATCTGACAGAGTGAACAGATTGTTAAATTTCGTTCCACCAATATATTTTTTATTACATTCAATTTTATGAAATCCTGCAACTCCTTGTAATGGAGGGATGAGGTATCAATATCTTGGATCGCAATAAATAGACAATTCTGGAGTTGACTATGCAGTCGGCAAAATCCGGACTCTCGCAATACAACAACAATCTGCGACACGTCCTGTTAAACTCAACATCCGACACGGCGGCTCACGCCGTAAGGTCCGGCATGTTCCGCGCCTCGCTTGTCGACAACCCATTGGGTGAGCAACATTCGATCAATAAAGCAATCACGACTGTTCGTGAGCGAGAACTCCCCAAGTGATTTGACCAGACAGTAAGATCTCATAAGTCAGTCGAGTTGTGGGCCTGGTTCGTTGGCCACTCTTCAGCGTCCGGTCTCCGGCTCTCATTCAGGAATGGCTGGTCCTGTCTTTGGGACTGGTTTGTTTGACGCTCAATTCGTGTGAGCGCTAAAGCTGAACTACGCCTGACTTAGGCTGTTGCCCCTAATCGTCTTGATCTTGTGTCGCAATCCTTGACTTGCAATTGCAAGGCTGGACGCGTGCCACCTGGCACGCTAGGCAGGGCTGCTGCGACGACAATCGATGGATCATCGTGTGCGCTGAAAGTTGCTCGTGGTGGAGCATGCCTGCGACGCCAACCAGCGCCGCCGGATCCGGGGACGAAAAAGGACAGCCGGAATGGGTTTCGAGTACTTACTCTTCGTTATTGCTGGTGCGCTGGCCGGGGGCTTTGTCAACGGGCTGGCTGGCTTTGGTACCGGCATTACCGCGCTTGGACTGTGGCTATATGTTCTTTCACCTTCAGTTGCTGCCACGCTTGTCGTCGTGTGTTCTGCGGCGGCACAAATCCAAACACTGCCGCGTATCTGGCATGCGATTGAAGTATCCCGGGTTCTGCCTTTCATCATTCCAGGGCTTCTGGCTGTACCACTTGGAACGTTTCTCTTGACCTATGTGGATGTTCGAGTTTTCAAGCTCGGAATAGCGTCCTTGTTGATCATCTATTCGCTGTATTCTCTTTTTCTTCGCGGACGCACAGGCATGGTTTGGGGCGGCCGCGCTGCCGATGTCTCAGTCGGCTTCAGCGGTGGAATACTCGGCGGGCTTGCCGGATTGTCCGGACCACCACTCACGGTCTGGGGGGACCTTCGCGGTTGGACCAAAGAGCAAAAGCGCAGCACTTTCCAAGCCTTCAATCTGTCGATCCTCGGCGCCGCCCTAATCTCCCATTTCACCGCTGGGCTCTTCACGAGAGAACTGCTCGGCGCCGTTGCCGTTGCTCTGCCCGCAACATTCCTGGGGGCATGGCTTGGCGCCGCTCTCTACGCGCGGGTCAGCGACAAGCGCTTTAATGAAATCATACTCGTATTGCTTGGCCTATCCGGCATCGTGCTAATCTGGACAAATCTCTGAGTTCGCGTTCAACGAGGATTGAGCCATGAAACTGACGCTGCTTGGTACCGGCACCCCGGCACCGTCTATGAAACGGATGGGCTCGGGCTACATTCTAGAGATCGAGGACGATGTCGTAGTGATTGATCATGGACCAGGGGCGCACCACCGGTTCCTTGAGACAGGTCTCCTGGCAACTCAGGTCACACATTGCTTCATAAGCCACCTGCACTACGACCACTTTATTGACTTACCTCGCCTGTTGATGACGCGATGGGATCAAGGATCCGGCAAGGTACAGGAGTTGGAAGTTTTTGGGCCAGATCCGATCGCGCGAATTGTCGATTCAATGGTCGGTAAAGATGGTATCTTTGCTCCCGACATCGTGGCGCGAACGCAGCACGAAATGAGTCTCGAGATTTACAAAGCCCGAGGTGGAGAGCTGCCGCGCAAACCGCCGGCTCCAAATGTTCGGCAACTTGTCCCCGGAGATATCATTGAGCAAGGAAACTGGCGGGTAACGGTTGGTTCCGGATGGCACGCTCAACCTCATTTGAACTGTCTTGCTTACAGGTTTGATCATGCGGAAGGCTCAATCTGCTACAGCGGCGATAGCGGCGGCGTTTGTCCGGGCATAATTGAGCTCGCACGCGGCTGCGACGTCCTCATCCATATGAATCACTTCTTCTCTGGCACTGAACCAAGCGAAGTCTATCGGCGCGCATGCGGCAATCATATCGATACAGCACAAGTCGCCAAGGAAGCGGGAGTTGGAACGGTTGTTCTTACTCATGTGACTGAGCAAATTGACCAAGTTCGTGTCCGTGAGCAGATTATCCGAGAAATGTCCGAGATATACGATGGTCATATCATCTGGGGCGAAGATCTCATGGACGTTCCCATAACTCCGCCCGCAATGCTCCGGATCGACTAGCAATTCCGGGTCGTGGCTGACTTTTCTGCCCAAATTTCCAGCAGAGGCGTTGGAATATTCACGCTCTTATCGTCCGGCGGAGAATTGTCTTGCCTGAACGACTACTTAGCCGCCACTATAGAAGGAAGTTGACGACAATAGATCAACGACTGTAAACGCTACGCGTCTACTACTTAAGTAGAAGATAAGAAGGAATCGGAGGAAGAATGTCTAGATCCTTTTCTCAACTCGCTAAGCGCGCCGGCTTGTTCGCAGGCACAGCAGCGTTAGCGGGTGCGCTTGCAGGTGCAAGCGCGATGGCCGAGGTTACGATCCGTATCGCTTCGGACACTGTCGGCCCGCCACACCCTGCCGGTATCGCCATGGAAATCTTCAAAGAGAAGGTTGAGAAGGCTATCCCAGGCAGCAAGGTTCGAATTTACGTTTCGTCTTCGCTCTACAAGAACCCTGAAGCAGTCGAAGCCATGACCGAGGGCAACCTCGAAATGGCTTGGGGACAGTTCGGTAAGACCGCCATCCTCGACCCTTGGACCAATGTCGTTCTTGGCCCGATGCTGCTGACGACACCGGGTGCGATCAACGCAATCGACAGCTTTGAAACATTCAAGATGCTTCAGGCTCGATTCAACAAAGTTCACGACGTGACGATCTTTGGATCCGCACACCTGAGCTTCTACATGGGTGCTGGTTCCGGTTCGCGCCTCATGAAGCCGGATGACTTCAAGGGCAAGAAAATCCGCTCCATGGGCCCTGCCGAAAACGCAATGCTGCGTGCATTCGGTGCCAACCCGACAACAATGGCTTTCGGTGACGTTCCACCGGCACTTGAAACCAAAGTTATCGATGGTCTGCTCACCAGCCTTGGTGGTTTCAACAAGGTTAAAGAACAAGCTCCATTCTACACCATTGCCGGCATCAACGGCATTGTTGGCGACTATTACTACATCGCCGGCTCAAACAAGTGGTGGAAGAAGCTGAAGCCTGAGCATCAAGCTACGATCCAAAAGATCCTGGTTGAAGAAGTTCTTCCTTGGGCCAAGCGCGCCAACTTCTGCAACGACAAGCGTCTGATTGACAAGTTCGGCACGAAGGATCCTTCGAAGCCCGGCATTTACATCATGACCTCAACTGAAGCAAAGGCCATGGCTGACAAGCTCGGCGATGCCACAACTCAGTGGATCAAGAAGAACACCCCAGGTGATGCTGACAAGTGGGTCGACAAGTTTGCTGCAGAAGCCAAGGCTGCTGTGAAAGCAAACCCAGTTGGCAGCAACTGGCTCGAAAAGACAGACTGCGCGAAGCTTGAGCCAATCTTCGCTAAGTACACCAAGAAGTAAGCACTTCAGAAAATATCGTCCGGCCGGTTTCACCAAGAACCCGGCCGGTTCTCTTTCAAGACTGCATCGAATTCCACAATGCGTTTTCGAGGGCAGGGGGGACAAATGGCTTGGGTCGACTGGACCATCGATAAGCTCTATCGAGCATTCCGTTTTTTGCTGGACTATGTCGTCGGCTACAGCGCAGTCCTCATTATGCTGGTAGGCACCGGACTAGCGGTCGCGGAAGTTATGCGGCGCTACGTTTTTGGTGTGGTATTTGATTGGGGACAGGATGCCGTGACCTACGGCATGGTTGGCTCGATCTTCCTGTACTTTGCGGTCACGCAGGCGCGACGCTCTCATTTGCGTATGGCGGCCGCGATGGACGCATTGGAGGGCGCCGGTTGGAACCGGTTTGTTATGATCGTGCGCATGATAATCTCTGCACTTTCGGTAACAGTTTACGGCGCCATCGCTTATTGGGGCATCCCGACGCTTGAACGCTCAATGATGCTCGGTCGAAAAACCCAAAGCATGGTCATCTTCATATGGCCATTCCAGGCGATCCTCATCATTGCATTTGCGCTGTTGGCACTTGTTTGCCTTTTCCAGCTTTACCAGGACGTCCGTGCACTCATGGGCAAGAAAGTCTTTGAGTGGGCCCCGACTGAAGAAGGGATTGAGATCTAGACATGGGCGTTCTTGGACCAGCACTTCTTGCTGCGCTGGCGCTTGGTGCGCCGATCGCAATGGCACTCATTTCGATCACTGTCGGTTTCATTGTTTACGATCCACTGTTGTCAGAGAAGGCGATCTTCAGATCGTTCTTCAGCTTCGTAAACAAATACACGCTGATGGCGATCCCATTCTTCATCTTTGCCGGCTTCCTGATGGAACGGACCGGTCTTATCGCCAAACTCTTTCGATTTGCAGACGCTTTGGTGGGCTGGGTTCCAGGCGGTTTTGCATACGCGACCATTCTTGCTGCTGTGATGTTTGGTGCGATCTCCGGTTCGTCAACAGCCATGGCGGCTGCCATGGGCGTGGTGGCATATCCGGAAATGATCAAACGCGGCTATCCAAAGTGGATGGCAGCAGGGGTCATTGCGACCGGCGGCGGTATCGCGATCCTTATCCCGCCGAGTATCACCTTGATCCTCTATGGCGTGCTCACCGATGAGTCCATCGTGAAGCTGTTTTTTGCCGGGGTTGTTCCAGGCTTGATGCTGGCGTTCAGTGATGCCGTAATCGTGATGACCATGGCGTTACTGATCAAATTGCCGGCAGCTAAGTTCAGCTGGACAGAATTGCGCAATGCCGCCCTGGACGCACTTCCCGCTCTCCTCATGCCGGTTTTCGTCCTGGGTGCGCTTTACGGTGGTGTCCTGACCCCGACAGAGTCCGGCGCTGGCGCTTGTGCCTATGCCTTGATCTACGGCTTCATCTCGATGCGCGCGAAGTTTTTCAAACAGATGCTCGCTGCCACCGAGAGAGCTGTAAACCTAACAGCGATCCTGTTCTTCCTGCTTGGCGGTGTAGGCATCTTCCAGTTCCTGCTTGCAAACCAGGGCTGGCCGCAGGACATCGCGACCTGGGTCACAGGTATGGGACTTTCGCCGATCGGCTTCCTCGCGGTGTTGATGGTTGTGTTGCTGTTCCTGTCAATGTTCCTGACGGGCGTTGCAATCCTCGTTCTTGTCGTGCCAATTATCTACCCGGTATCACTGACGCTTGGCATCGACCCGATCCACCTGGGTGTCTTATTTGCCTTGTGCATCGAGATGGGCGCCGTCATTCCGCCAGTTGGATTAAACCTGTTTGCAGTCAGCGGAACCACGGGCGTGCCGGTTACCACGGTTATGCGTGGCTCGTTCCCGTTCCTGTGCACGGACGGCTGCGTACTCATGCTGTGCATGTTCTTCCCGATCCTCACACTGTGGCTGCCGAACCAAGCCGTGCAGTCAGTGTTCGGATAGCACACGCTATTGCCAGGACGCGGCGGACGAAGCCGTTTCCTGGCGTTTCTTCTCTCATCTCTGCCTAAGGGTTGACTGGCGCGACTTCTTCAACATCAAGGACGCGGGCAACGGCTTTGGCTGCTGCCAAAAGTCGTGCATCTTGGCGATGACACCCGACGAGTTGCAGTCCCACGGGCAAGTCTGATGGACCCTTGAATGCCGGTATACTGATCGCCGGGACATGAAGTGCCGTCCAAGCCGTGTTGAAGACCGGGTCTCCGGTCGCAGCAAGCCCATCCCAGGCTTCACCTGGTGCCGACGGTGTCATTATGACATCGTAGTCCTGCATCAAATCTGCAAAGGCGAGCCTTGATCGAAGGAGTTCGTCCTGGGCGGCAACATAGTCCTCATAGCTCAGCTCCAAGCCGTCCCCGCATCGTCCATCGACCAGCTTTCGGCTGAGGAGGTGAGCATGCTCGATCCGCTCGTATGTGATTGCACGGGCAAACTCAAACCCGGCAACCCGACGATGCAGTTCAGCCAACTCTTTGAACCAATCCGGTGTTGTCACGTCGCTGACGCCAGCACCTGCCTTCACAAGTGTTGCAGCTGCCTGTTCGATCGCATTGCGAGTTGCACCTTCCGCCTTCTCCCACTCGGAGCCACGGAACAAACCAATGCGGAGTTTCTTCGTCTCGATGGCATCGAGCGACTGTGGTGGCAAGCGAACCACTCCTTGGCGCACTGTCTCCACGTCATCGATCGAACGAGTGAACCAACCTACGGTATCGAAGCTCGAAACGCATTCGAACACACCTGACCGATTGACGTCACCAAAACTCGGTTTGAATCCAAAGACACCGCAGTAGGACGCGGGTCGGAGTACGGAACCAGTCGTCTGTGTTCCCAATGCAAAGGGCACCATTCCTGCTGCTACGGCGGCTGCACTGCCACTTGAAGACCCGCCTGG
>JBCDBQ010000354.1:0-7597 GCA_039183375.1 Pseudomonadota bacterium | reverse complement strand
TGGCATCTGCGGGTGCCAACTGATACGCTTATCTCATGCTTTCGGCGTTCTTTGAAGCGCCACTGTGCAGGAGGATGATGCTATGTCGCTACCGGCCGAGGCTCGCGATGCCCTGTTCAAGGGGTTTGGGCGCGCCTTTTTCAAGCGCGATGTTGAGGCGCTGTACGAAACAGTCACCAGTGACTTTCAGTGGCTGACTTTGGATGACTCCGGCAACAAGCGGGTGATTACCGGACGTGAGGCCGTCGATGCGCAGTTACAAAAGCGCAGCAGCGAGCTTGAGAACATCCGTTTTGAAGATGTTGTCTACCATCATGCACCCGATGCCACATTCATGACGTTTCGTATCACTGCAACCAACAAGACCACCGGTGCACCACACGAAGACATCGGTGTCGAACGCTACACCTTCAAAGACGGTCGCATTGCCGTGAAAGACGTTTACAAGAAGCAGAACCTATGACCCAACCCATGCAGCTCGACCACATTGTCATCAATGTGCACCGCGGATTGGATGGCGCCGAGAAGGCGTTTGCCGATCTTGGTTTTTACATGACACCGCGCGGTTATCACACGCTCGGCTCAATGAACGCCCTAGCTATGTTCGGAACAGACTATCTGGAACTGCTCGGCTTCCCGGATGGTGCTGAAGTCAGCCGTCCTGAGCTGGCTGCCGCGCCGATGGGCCTCAACGGCCTCGTGTTTAAGACGACAGATGTGGACGAGACGTTTGCGCATCTGCAAGCCGTCGGTGCAGCGGGAGATCCGCCGAAATCATTTTCACGACCGGTCACGCTCGACAACGGCGAAACGCACGATGCGAAATTCAAGACCGTCGCTGTCAGTTCGGATGTTTTTTCGGCCGGGAGATTGTACTTCTGTGAGCATCTGACGCCGGAGCTGGTCTGGCGGCCGGAATATCAAAGCCACGCCAACAAGACGAGCCGGTTTGAGGATATGACCGTGGTGGCTGAGGATGCCGCTGGAGTTGCCGAGCTCTTGGCGAAGATCATTCGCTCGAACGCCAAGGCCGGCGATAACGCTCTGACCGTTGCTGCCGCGGACAATTTCAGCCTGCGTGTTCTGACGCCGGCCCAGTATCAAACCCGGTTCGGGGCAGCTGCACGCGGGATGGGCGGGCGATCGTCAATGTTTGGCGCGGTGACAGTCAGAGGCCAGGTTTCCGAAACCCTGGCCGGTGGCAGCGATCCCCGCTTTGCAGTCATGAGCGTTGGTACGGGACATGCGGTGGTCGTCAATGACTACGATGCAGTTATGTCATTCACGCCGTAACCGATAGCCGCTTTACCGGAACAGGTAGATCGGGCTCGACCATGCGCGATGCCCGTCTTCCTGTGTGACGCGCACGAACAGTCGCGTATCGCCGATCTCATTGACAGGTACGGTCACGCGATGCACCTGCCGGGTCTCTGTCAGCTGATCCGGCAGACGATAAACCCGGATCATGCGCGCCAGGCCACCACCATCAAAGACGAGATCTTCGAGGCTGATGTCCGCGACAGCGATGTCAGCTTCGACATGCCTGGTCTGAATTGAGATGGCGCCAGCCTCGGCGTCCTGCATTCTGAGATCCAGGCCACCGAGGTTACCCGTCGTCACAGCTTTCCAGACCACTCTCTTGGCACCTGCTTCCTGAATGCCGCGATCAAGGTTCCAATTGCAAAGGATGTCGATTGTTTCGAAGGCATTGGCTTCGACCGTGAGCTCACCGTCCCAAACCGTGGTTCGGGATCGGCCACGATACTCGGCGCCTTCATAGATGACACGGATACGCGAGCCAAGATCGGCCTCGGTGTACGGCCGCACAGTCTCGATCAATTGCTTGCCATCAAAGATGTCGATGCGTTCGATTGGAACAGTTCCAATTGCTTCGACTTCGAGTTCGACTTCCGTATCTGACACGCGCACAATGTCGCCCATCATGGCGGATCGAGACATGTCCGACTTGGTCGGGCCCAATTCCGGATTGCGATGGAAGACCTCAGCGTCGGTCGCTGTCTGCGCGCTGACATCCAGATAGATGCGCGCGCCCGTTGTCGCGTAATGGTGACGACGGCGCATGGCATGGAAGATGGCATCGCGATCGAGTTTATCGGCGATATAGCAAGTCAATCCACCGGTTGCGCCAAAGAAGCTGGCACCGGGAAAGTCAGCCCCTGGCCGTCCCTTATGGCCATCCGAGTTGCCGACAATGCCGACGCGATAGCCCATGTCGAACGCATCTTGAACAACCCACTCGAATGTGCCCCAGGCGGAGTGCACTTCGACAGCGCTTTCCATAGCCTCGTCGTGGGCAAATGTGATGTCGGCGTAACGTCCGCCGATATGCGCCATCACCACGCAGTCTTTGCCTTCGAGCTTTTCGAACAACTCATGCGCTGTGTGGGCGTCACTCTCCTCATCGACCATGTCGGTTGCGTCGGCAATTTGCGCATGGCTGGAGCGGTGGATGGTTTCGCCTTCCTGGCGATAGAATACGTTACGATCACCGCCGACCGCAGTGTTGGCCGACCATTCGTATCCCGGGAAGCAAACGAACTCGCCCGGCTTGTCGAACTCAGCGGTCAGCCGATTGAGGTCTTTCCAGAACGCGCCAGTGATCTGGAAGTCATTGCCCTGATGACTCATGACATCGAGAAATGCCTTGTCGCGACCGAAGTAGAAATAGTCTTCAGCGGTATTTGTCCCGAGCGTCTCGTTGGACTGGCCGTGAATATCTGCCCAGAAGTGCACCTTGCCGGTGTCTGCTGGGACTGTGCGCAGTGGATTGCTTTGCACGAGTTCTTTGCCATCGTCGTCGCAGACGGTAACGACGACATCGCCCTCTTCGTCGATCGACAAGCCTTCGATCTCAGTCGCGAAGGACGTCCCCTGCATGCGCGAAAAACGCGGCAGGCCGTTAATCGGCCGACTTGAGGAAAGCCGCAGCATATCCTCCATCTTGTCAGATGGATTGCCCCACTTGTCGTTGGCCTTGATGAACAGCTTGAACGGCTCACCGACACGGCGCACCGTCGGCATAATGGCATGCCAGTTGACGCCTGGTCCCGGAACGATTGAGATCTTGGGGCTTTCCAGGATCGGGACATAGTCGTAGGTGGCAATGGCATCGACCAGGACGCGGAACTCGAACTCCTTTTCGCAATAGGTCTGCATGCGGATGCCCGGGGAGCCTTGGCGCTGATCACCAAAGCGAACCGTGATGGTATCGCCCGGCTTCAAGAACAGGTTCTGGACGCCGATATAGAGCGAACGGCTCCAGGGCCGGATGTTGCGCTTAAACTCCCATTTGCACTCCAACGTCGCGCCGTTTGAGGCCTCTACCGTGGTGTACCCCGGCGCCGTTGGATCATCGAACTGGACGGGGCCGAAGTCGGTTGCAAACCGAAATCCGATTTTTATCGAGCCCGTATCATCAATGCCGAAGCGCCCGGCGGTATAGGTCAGGGTGAAACTCTGATAGGAGCCTGCCTCGAATGCACCCGTCGGCTCCAGTGTCGCCGATCCCATCAACTCGGGGCGATAATCAGAGTAGGGCATCGGCGGCAACCTTTGGTCTTGTTGTTGTTAGGAGGGTTCGTGTCGGCGTGTCAGGCCTTGTAATCTTCTCCCGCCATCGGCGACGATTCAAGGAACGGCTTGTCGCTGGTAATGGTTCTGATCGGCGCACCCGCGAGGTAGGCTTTCAGGTTTTCCAGGGACTGGCGGTAGAAGATTTCGTAGTTCTCAAGCGTGACAAAGCCGATGTGCGGGGTTGCGATGACATTTGGCATCGTGCGGTAGACACTGTCGCGTTCAAGCGGTTCGGTCTCAAACACATCGATCCCGGCACCTGCGATACGGTTGGACCGCAGCGCGTCGAGCAAAGCACCCTCATCGACAAGTGCCGGTCGTGCGGTGTTGATCAGGAAAGCTGACGGTTTCATTAGTCCAATCTCGTGTGCGCCAACGACGCCATTGGTGGCGTTGGTGTCGGGCATATGGATCGTGATGGCATCGGCACGCCGAAAAAGATCCTCCTTCGAGACGCACTCAGCGTTATGTGGCGCGGCCCGCTCCGGCGTCAGGTTCGGGCTCCAGGCAATCACCTTCATTCCGAACGTGTGCGCCACCCGCGCGACCGGCTGGCCCATTTTGCCGAGCCCGACAATTCCCAATGTTTTACCTTCGAGACCACGGCCAAGGCTCCATTGCCAGGCCCCAGCTCGCAGGCTTTCACTTTCCTGGCGATAGCCACGGAACAGCGCCAGCAACATCATCCAGACGATCTCGACCGTCGTGGTGTGATGAACGTCGGTGGCACAGACCGTAATACCGCGCTCATCGGCAGCCGCGAGATCAAGCGAACGGGCGTTGCGCATGCCGGTGGCCAGGATGAGCTTAAGCTTGGGCAGTGCCTCAATGACCTGACGCGTGAATTCGGTGCGCTCGCGGATGCGCATCACGCCGTCGAAACCTTCAAGGCGCGCGATCAATTCGTCTTGGTCATAAACGTGATCGCGGAACGGTACGATGGTGATATCCGGAACCGTGCTCCAGTCGACCAAGTCGTGGGTGACACCTTGATAGTCATCGAGCACCGCAATTTTCATAAGTGTTCTCCAAAACGTTCAAGGACCGCAAATCATTGTCTTCGGCTTGAAGCACCGAACTTGGCGAATGTCAAAGCGACCGACAAAAGAACTAGCGCCAGTGCGACCAACTTGGCGAGTGTGGCCGCATCACCGAGCATCACAACCGACGATGCAACACCGACAACAGGTATCAGGAGGCTCCCGATCGCAGCGACCGACGCCGGCAACCGACCCACCAGACTGACCCAAACAGCATGGCAGACGACCATCGGAAACACGATGTGATAGACCAGCACCCAGAAGACCGGCCAAGTAAGAGCTGACTGCGCCATCGGCGTCTCTACTAGGAACGCCCCCAAAACCGTGGGCGGCACCGAGACACCGACCATCCAGGTTGCGCGGGCAATTGGTCCGATGCTCCATTCCCGCGCCTTGAGGACGACTGTGCCAGCTGCCCACGACAACGCGGCACCAAGCATGAACAGTGGTCCACCGGGGCTCGATAGAAACTTCGCCAAGTCTCCGTAGACCAGCACAACAAGTCCGGTCATACCGACCAGCAAGGCAAGCGCCCGCTCTTTCGAGAACGCCTCTTTCAGAAACATCACGGAAAACAGCGCCGCCCACATCGGCATTGTGAACGCGACGATGACAGCCGCGGATGTTTCAGTCAGGAGCTGCCCGAAAGCCGTCAGAATATTGAATCCAAGGATTGAAAGCAGACCGGCGATGATGAGTTGCATAAGCTCCTCGCGGCGCGGGCGCAGCGACTGCCCCAACACCATGGCTAGTGCCGCCAGGCCGATCGTGCCAAAGCCAAGACCGAGGCTGCGCAAGGTCCACGGTGGCAGTTCTGACAATAGGACTTTGACGGTTGGCCAGTTGAGCCCCCAAAACACACCAAGCGCGATCACCAGGGCGAATTCAATCGTAAGGATGCGGTTCACGCTTGCAGCACTCGTCAATGAAGGTACATCAATACACACATCTTTCAGGTCGCGCCGGATCGGTCAACCGGGATGGGGCGATCGACAGTCGCGATGCTGCGCCAACAAACTCAATCCGGAGATCACCTGCGTATGGCCTCTTCCATTCCTTTACTCGGTTACTGTGATCGCCTTTCCGGCCGCCCCGGCGACGCGATAGACTTTAAGGTCTCATCGACACACAAAGCGGATTTTGATGCGAAGCTTGTTCGCGTCATTTCGGCAGATCCCAATCCCGATGGCGCGGGCATCGTCGAGGAGGACGTTTCGGCAAGCTTAGCAGGCAGCTATCCGTCTCGCGAGCAACCCTTCCATCCTGGTTCCTACATCACCTTCGACAAGACCGTTCCGGTTCCGAGTGGCAGCGATATTCGCTTAGAAGCCAAGGTCTGGCCGACAATGCCGGGAGCGGGCGAGCAAGTCATTCTCTGTCTCGGTGCGTTACGTCTCTTGCTCGACGGGAATGGTTGTGTGAGCGCGCAACTGGGAGACGATGTGGTTGCGACCACCACAGCGCTCAAGGTTCGGAAGTGGTATCGCGCATGGCTGGTGCTCAGTCGTGGCACGGGTACGCTGACTGTCGGTTTCACGGCACTGGACGCGCATGGCCAATCAGAAACGCAACAGATCTCACTGGACACCGCGCAACTTGCCAATGATGCACAGCCGGTGATCGCGGCTGCTCTGCAGGACGGCGCCGCCCAACATTATTTCAATGGCAAGATCGAAGCACCAGCAATCTACGCCTCTGCGGAGGAAAGCGATGACGCGGCGCTTGCCCGCTGGGACTTTTCGCAGGGCATTTCGACGACCCACATCACGGACACGGGCTCGCACGGTATACATGGGCGGATTATCAACCTGCCAGCGCGCGGCATGACCGGTGCGAACTGGGATGGCAGCGAAATGTGCTGGCGGCATGCGCCGGAGCACTACGGTGCGATTCATTTCCATGAAAATGACATCTACGATATTGGATGGGAAACTGATTTCACGTTTAAGATCCCGGATGATCTGGCGTCGGGCATCTACGCGGCCAGGATTTCATGTGAGGGTGCCGAAGACGTCATTCCATTCTTCGTGTTGCCGCCGAAGTCGGAGCGCACAGCTAAACTTTGCGTCCTTGTCTCGACGTTCACATATGTCATCTATGGCAACCACGCCCGCCCGGATTATACGCCGGCCTGGGACGACGAGTTCGCCAAGTGGAACTGCTATCCGCACAATCCTGCAGCCCACAAAGAGTACGGACTTTCCACCTATAACTACCACAAAGACGGATCGGGCATCTGCCATGCCTCACACAAACGTCCGTTGTTTAATATGAAGCCGGGATATCGGACCTTTCCCTATGGGCCCGGCTCAGGGTTGCGGCACTTCCAGGCGGATAGTCATTTGATTTCCTGGTTGCACAATCAGGACATTCCCTACGACATCGTCACCGATCAGGAGCTTCATGATGAAGGTGTCGACGCCATCAAGGGCTACAAGTGTGTAACGACCGGCAGCCATCCGGAATATCACACCCGCGAAACGCTCGATGCCCTGCAGAACTATCGCGACACCGGCGGTAAACTGGTCTATCTCGGCGGCAACGGCTTCTATTGGAAGGTGGCCCTGCACGGCGAGGAGCATGGCGCTATCGAGATCCGCCGTGCTGAAACAGGGATCCGAGCTTGGGCGGCTGAGCCGGGCGAGTATTACAATGCATTCGATGGCACTTACGGCGGCATCTGGCGGCGCAACGGCCGACCACCGCAGGCGTTAGCGGGTGTCGGTTTTTCCGCTCAAGGACAGTTTGAAGGCTCCTACTACCGCCGCAAGGTCGATGCCGGCGATCCCGACATCGGTTGGATCGTGGCGGGCATCGAAGGTGATATTCTGGGAGACTTCGGCTTCAGCGGTGGCGGTGCAGCAGGCTTTGAACTGGACCGGGTCGACACGCGTCTTGGCACGCCTGAGAATGTCCGGATCGTCGCGAGTTCCGAGAAGCATTCGGAAACGTTCGTCTTGGTC
>JBCDBQ010000353.1:0-7598 GCA_039183375.1 Pseudomonadota bacterium | reverse complement strand
GTCTCAGGCACCAATCAACCGGGCCTGATCTTCACGCCGCCAGCCAAGGCCAGCAAGACCGATGACGGCTATTTGTCCGCCGAAGAAATCGCGAGCCTTAAACTCGACGCTGATTGGGTCATCCTGTCGGCGTGCAACACGGCGGCAGGAGACAGTGCTGACGAGGGAACAGAAGCGTTATCCGGTTTGGCCCGCGGCTTCTTTTACGCGGGCGCCAGAGCGCTGCTGGTCTCGCACTGGGAAGTGGACTCGCAGGCAACCGTCAAGTTAATCACGTCCGCCATCCGCTCGATTTCGGGAAACGACAGTGTCGGACGCGCGGAAGCGCTCCGCAACGCGATGCTCCAACTTGCGACCGGCAAGGACACGGCAAACAATCACCCGTCCCGGTGGGCACCGTTCGTGGTTGTCGGTGAAGGTGCCCAACTGAACTAATCGAATGGGGGCAGACTTCAGTTCTGAAGTCAGGTGGCCGGTCTCAACTAGACCCAGGGTCTGCCGGCTTCGATCTTGCTTTCGTAACTCGTGATCGATGTCTCGCGCTGCAGTGTAAGCCCGATATCATCAAGGCCTTCGATCAGGCATTCCTTGCGGAATGGATCAACGTCAAAGTTGTCCGTCTTGCCATCCGGCCCTTGAACGGTTTGGTTCGGCAAATCTATGGTGATCTCAGCGCCGGGAAGTTCCAACAAGAAGCGCAGCAGCTCATTCACGCGCGCTTCCGGCAGCTTGATCGGAAGAATACCGTTCTTGAAGGTGTTGTTGAAAAAGATGTCGGCAAAAGACGGAGCGATGATACTGCGAATACCATAGTCGAGGAGCGCCCAGGGTGCGTGCTCACGGCTGGATCCGCAGCCAAAATTCTGGCCGGCGACCAGGATCTTGGCGTCCTTGTAGCCGTCCTGATTGAGAATAAAGTCCGGCTTGTCATTGCCCTGCTCGTCGTAACGGATCTCAGCAAAAAGAGCACTCCCAAGGCCGGTCCGCTTGATTGTCTTTAGGTACTTCTTCGGGATGATCATATCGGTATCGATATTGATCATGTTCATCGGCGCCGCGACCCCGGTTAGCGTAGTAAACTTATCCATCTCATCCTCTCACAACGGCGCGGGCGCCAGATTGCCAGACCGAGCGTGCTCGAACTCTAGGCATTTCCTTTAGGCTGAGCGCAGATTCTATAACAATCGCACGACCGCATCAATGAGCGAATTTGCGAGGGCGATCAAGCAATTGCAGCGGCTTATAGCCCGCAGGCCTTGCCCTGGCGCTCAGTTTTGGCCATAGCATCCAGCAACCGTTCAATGTCGGTGGGCGATGACCTCGCTCCGCCCGACCTGCAGGCGAGCATATCCCGAACCATGAAAGAAAATGTCGCCCCGAGCCGCGCATATCGCATCGGTATCGATGTCGGCGGCACGTTTACCAAGGCGGTTCTAATCGACAATGCAAGTCGGGCAGTGGTCGGGCGATATTCCGTGAAGACTACTCACGCCCATGAACGCGGCGTCGCCGCAGGCGTTGTCGAAGTCTTTCGCGAAGTGCTTGCGCAATCAAAAGTAGAGCCCAAAGAGGTCGTGTTCCTGGCCCATAGCACAACACAGGCCACCAACGCGCTGCTCGAAGGCGATGTCGCCAAGGTCGGCATCATCGGTATGGCAGGCACTGCTGCAGCCAAGCTCGCAGAAAAACAAGCCAACATACCGGCACTCGAACTCGGCGCAGGACACTACCTGGAAACTTCAAATCAGTTTCTGATCTCCGATGACTTGAGCCGCGAGGCGGTTGAGCGCGCCATTGCAGCGCTGACAGCGGAGGGCGCCGAAGTCCTTGTCGCATCCGGCGCCTTCGGCGTTGATGATACGGCCAGCGAGGAACTGGTGCGCGAAGTCGGCAGCCAAACGGGCCTGCTCGCGACCTGCGGCCACGAGATCACGCGACTTTACGGCTTGAGCAAACGTACGCGCACCGCGGTGATCAACGCGTCCATCCTGCCAAAGATGAATGAAACATCCACTATGACGGAGGCGAGTGTCCGCGAAGCCGGCATCACAGCCCCGTTGATGATCATGCGCGGTGACGGCGGCGTCATGGACATCACTGAGATGCGTCGCAGGCCCGCACTGACAACACTCTCCGGCCCAGCGGCAAGTGTCGCCGGCGCCCTGATGCACTTGCGCGTATCAGATGGCATCTATTTCGAAGTCGGTGGCACCTCAACCAACATGGGTGTCATTCGTGACGGGCGCCCGACAGTGAAGTACGCCAATATCGGCGGCCATGACACGTTCATTAACTCGTTGGACGTGCGCGTTGTCGGTGTCGCCGGCGGTAGCATGGTCCGCGTCGGAAACAATAGTGAAATCGATGTCGGCCCGCGCAGCGCCCACATCGCCGGCCTTCCCTACGCTTCATTTGCGAGCGAAGGCGAACTGGACGACATAGTGCTTGCCTGGTTTGAACCACGACCGGGTGACGGTGCAAACCATGCCACCGTAAGAGCCGCAAACGGTCAGAATTATGCCCTGACAACAACATGCGCCGCCAATGCGTTAGGCCTTGTCACGCCTGACATGCACGCTTACGGCAATTCCGATGCAGCGAAACGTGCGTTCGCCGCCCTGGGTTCGCATCTTGGCATCGGTCAGGAAGAGGCTGCCAGATTATGTCTCGAAGCTGCCGCCCAAAAACTTCAGCCAGTCGTCGAGAGCTTGATCAAAGAGTATCAGCTGGATGCGGACCAGGCATTGCTGATTGGCGAAGGCGGTGGCGCTGGTGCAATCGTGCCGTTTATCTCTGAGCAAATGGAACTCAAATTCGAGATCTCGAAAGACGCCGAGGTCATCTCGTCGATTGGTGTCGCGCTTGCCATGGTGCGTGACACGGTCGAGCGCGTTATCCCGCATCCAAAGCCTGAAGATGTGCAGATCGTCCGTCAGGAGGCCATCGACGCGGTTATCCGCCTCGGAGCGGACCCTAAGGCTGTCGATGTCACGGTCGAAGTCGACCCAACTACGCAGTTGGTCAGCGCCACCGCCATTGGAGCTGCAGCCATGCATGCCAAGGACAACGACGGCGGCATTACGGAGGGTGAGGCGCGCAGCATTGCTGCCCGGTCAATGGATTGCGCTCCCAACGCCGTTGCCTGCGTCGCATCGACAGCCGCTTTCCGGATATTTCAGCACACTTCGCAGGAGACACCCCGGATTCGCATTGTCGACAAATCGGGCACCATCCGCCTGCGAAGATCCAATGCAAAAGTTGCAATGACCACCGCTGGACAAGCAGAATTCGCACTCGGCGAATTAATCACGGATCAGGAAGCAAGATCCGACCGCAACGATTACTTTGCTTGTCATACAGTTCATTTAACTGATCTTTCTCATATTCACGATGCAGAACAAATGATTGCGCTGCTGAGAAGTGAACTAGAGGACTTTTTGCCAGACGAAGCGGTCATCTTGATCGCATCGGTGCAGACATAACGTCAGCGCAAACACGCTGACTGATCAGATTCAACTTTAATTCAACAAGCCATTTCATATGGTTAGCGATGCATCAATCACAGCATCACGAGTTGACATCCAAATGGATCTCTCAACATGCAAAAAATTCAATTTTATTACTGAAACTTTTGCATTGCATGGAGATGCGTCAATCGTTAACGTCGCAGTTTAGAACGATAATAAACTGTCTGGGGAAACGGCCCGAATGAACAGCAGCGAAACCATCGCTGAGGTCGGGAATGTAGATGTCGCGGAAGAAGATCTTCTGCGAGCCCAGCTGTATGGGCTACTCGCCAACATCCTTTCAAAAGCACCAGATGCACCGGAACTCGCGAGACTCGCGCAGCTTCAGGGTGATGAAAGCCAATTGGGCAAGGCAGTTGCCGCGTTATCGCGGGTCGCAGCGGGCCGCGATGCAACTGAGATATCAGACGAATTCCACGATCTCTTCATCGGCGTTGGCCGCGGTGAGCTGCTGCCCTACTCGTCCTATTATTTGACAGGTTTCCTGCACGAAAAGCCATTGGCCAAGCTGCGTAATGATATGTCGGCACTTGGAGCGACAAAATCAGACGACGTCAGTGAGCCGGAAGACCACGCAGCCAGCGTGCTTGAAATCATGGCTGGCCTCATCGAAGGCCGATTTGGACAGCCGGCATCTATCGAACAACAGAAAGAATTCTACGACGCGCATATCGCCTCCTGGATGGCTGTTTTCTTCCAGGATCTGGCGGGCGCGTCGTCGTCAGTGCTCTACGCCACGGTCGCTGAAGTGGGTTTGCGTTTCCTCGATATCGAGAATGCAGCCTTTGAGATGGACTGACATCTCACGGTGATCTGGGCAAGGAGATGAGGGTTGCAATTGGCCCCTCATAACTAGATGGGAGAAGGACGCATGAAACAGGACAAGGGGCAGGTCACGACCGACCGACGCAACTTCCTGAAGCTTGCCGGAGCCGGTGCCGTAACAGGTGGTGCCGCAGCGATTGGCAGCGGGACGGCTCAGGCTGAGACGCCGCAGGACACCGGTCAAGGTCGATACCAGGAAACCGATCACGTTAAGCGTGTTTACGAGCTTTCGCGGTTCTAGACCGGAACAAAAAAGATTTCATCGTCCATTAGGAGACAACAATGCTCAGAAAGAAGATGCGCGGGGTTGCACAAGGCCCCCGGATGTCATCTGCACTCGGTGAGCAATCCAACTCGACAATCGATCGTCGCGCGTTCTTGCGCAATTCCGGTCTTGCCGTCGGCGGATTGACTGTTGCAGCAGCAGCCACATCAGGTGGTCGGGTAAAGCCGGCTCAAGCCGCTGGCGCCGCTGCCGGCAAAGTCGCAATCAAGAAATCGATCTGCACCCACTGTTCGGTTGGCTGCACCGTTCTTGCTGAAGTTCAAGGTGGTGTCTGGATCGGCCAGGAGCCTGGCTTTGACAGCCCGTTCAACCTCGGCGCCCACTGCGCCAAGGGTGCTGCTGTCCGTGAGCACGCTCATGGTGAGCGCCGCCTGCGCTATCCAATGAAGTTGGAAGGCGGCAAGTGGAAGCGGATTTCTTGGGCCGACGCCATCAACGAAATTGGCGACGGCATGATGAAGATCCGCAAAGAGTCAGGACAGGACTCGGTTTACTGGCTGGGATCTGCCAAGCACAACAACGAGCAGGCCTACCTGTTCCGTAAGTTTGCGGCCTTCTGGGGTACGAACAACGTCGACCACCAGGCTCGCATCTGTCACTCCACCACAGTTGCCGGTGTTGCCAACACCTGGGGCTACGGTGCGATGACGAACTCCTACAACGACATCCACAACTCACGTTCGATGATCCTCATCGGATCGAACCCATCGGAAGCTCACCCGGTTGCGCTGCAGCACCTGCTCAAAGCAAAAGAGCAGAACAATGCAGCAATGATCGTCTGCGACCCGCGCTTCACGCGGACCGCCGCCCACGCGACCGAGTATGTCCGCTTCCGTCCGGGTACAGACGTCGGTCTCATCTGGGGTATCCTGTGGCATGTCTTTGAAAACGGCTGGGAAGATAAGGAATATATCCGCCAGCGCGTTTGGGGCATGGATCAGATCCGCGAAGAAGTGAAGAAGTGGACTCCGGAAGAGACCGAGAAGGTCACCGGCGTTCCCGGTTCACAGCTCCGCCGCGTTGCCCGCACATTGGCGACCAATAAGCCAGGCACCCTGATCTGGTGCATGGGCGGTACGCAGCACACCAACGGCAACAACAACACCCGCGCTTACTGCGTCCTGCAGCTGGCTCTGGGCAACATTGGCCGGACTGGTGGCGGTGCCAACATCTTCCGCGGTCACGACAACGTTCAGGGTGCAACCGACTTCGGCGTTCTCTGCCACACTTTGCCGGGCTACTACGGCATCAAGGCAGGTTCCTGGAAGCACTGGTGCCGTGTCTGGGATGTCGACTATGACTACATGGTCGGTCGCTTCAAAGACAAGAAGCTGATGTCGAAAGCCGGCATGCCGGTTTCGCGTTGGATCGACGGTGTTCTGGAAGCCAAGGACAACCTGGACCAGCCAGACAACGTTCGCGCCATGGTCTTCTGGGGTCACGCACCGAACTCGCAGACTCGTCTGCCAGAAATGGCCAAGGCTATGGAGAAGCTCGACATGCTTGTCGTGATCGATCCATATCCAACGATGTCGGCGGTGATGAGCGAGAAGAAGGATGGCGTTTATCTTCTGCCAGCCTCAACTCAGTTCGAAACCTATGGATCCGTAACCGCATCCAACCGCTCTCTGCAGTGGCGTGAGAAGGTTGTTGAGCCACTCTTCGAGTCGCTGCCTGATCACACGATCATGGCGATGTTCGCGAAGAAGTTCGGTTTCGACAAAGAGCTCTTCAAGCACATCAAGATGCAGAAGGACCCCAAGGGTAACGATGAGCCTGTCATCGAGGACATCACCCGCGAGTTCAACAAGGGCATGTGGACCATTGGTTACACCGGTCAGTCACCGGAGCGCATCAAGGATCACATGAAGTATCAGCATCACTTCGATAAGACCACGCTTCAGGCGAAGGGCGGTCCGCTCGATGGTGAGTACTACGGCATGCCTTGGCCGGCATGGGGTACAGCTGAGATGAAGCACCCCGGTACACCTAACCTCTACGACCCATCTAAGCCGGTCGCAGAAGGCGGCTTGAACTTCCGGGCACGCTTCGGTGTTGAGCGCAACGGTGAAAACCTGCTCGCCGAAGGGTCCTACCCACCAGGCAATGAGCTCAAGGATGGCCACCCGGAATTCACTATGGCCATGCTCAAGAAGCTTGGTTGGGATGGCGATCTCACAGACGAAGAGCGGGCATCCATCGAAAAGGTTGCAGGCGACAAGACCAACTGGAAGACCGACCTTTCAGGCGGCATCCAGCGCGTTGCAATCAAGCATGGCTGTGCGCCGTTCGGTAACGCGAAGGCCCGGACTGTTGTCTGGAACTTCCCGGATCCGATCCCGACACACCGCGAACCGCTCTACACCAACCGGCGCGATCTTCTCGACAAGTATGCTACGTACAAAGATCGGAAGATGTATCGTCTGCCAACGCGGTATGCCTCGATCCAGGAAAAGGATGTCTCCAAGGACTATCCGATGATCCTGACATCAGGCCGACTGGTGGAGTACGAAGGTGGTGGGGACGAAAGTCGTTCGAACCCATGGCTGGCAGAACTTCAGCAGAACATGTTCGTGGAAGTGAACCCTTCAGACGCCAACGATCTCGGCATCAAAGATGGTGAGATGGTCTGGGTTGAAGGGCCTGAAAAGGGCAAGGTCAAAGTCATGGCCATGGTCACCGAGCGGGTCGGTAAGGGCGTTGCCTTCATGCCGTTCCACTTCGGCGGTCACTTCCAGGGTGTCGACCAGCGCGATAAGTACCCGAAGGGTGCTGATCCATATGTACTGGGTGAAGCATCTAACACAGCACAAACCTATGGGTTCGACTCGGTCACCAATATGCAGGAGACCAAGGCAACCCTCTGTAAAATCTCGCGCGCATAAGGAGACGCATAATGGCTAGGATGAAGTTCCTCTGTGACGCAGAGCGCTGCATCGAATGCAACGCATGCGTCACTG
>JBCDBQ010000352.1:0-7602 GCA_039183375.1 Pseudomonadota bacterium | reverse complement strand
TAAGTTCATTCATTCAGTCAAAGGCACCAGCCATCGTTGTTCGTAAGCTCGACACCCAACACGGCTGATGTGTGTCAGTCAAACTTTGAAGCGGGCGTTCCAGGTTTTCACGCGCGCGGCATCTCGCTCCTCGTAGGCGCGCATCGCCTCAGGCAGGCATTCAGGGCCAGATAAATTCCGAGCTTCGGCAAGTTCGGTCAACCGCATGGTGTACCAGGCCGTCACACCGCCTTCCGGTGGATCTTGGAACCTTGGGAAATTGGGGGCTTGTTTGTCGCCTTCGAGCCAACGGGTTGGGAGTGATGGATCAAGAACCAGCGCGCGCGCCAGCCCGATTAAATCGACACCCCCAGAAAGGGCATCCACAGCCTGCTCGTAGGTCTTGAACCCACCTGTGAGCATCAGCGGCTTTGATGTCAAACTGCGAGCGCGGCGCGCGAAGTCGATAAAGTAAGGGCCTTTTCCGGCGGCATCAGAAGCGGCCCGCGCACCGGGAAAGTAAGTTCCGCCACTGATGTCGATGAGATCAAGGCTTGTTTCGTTCAGCGCAGCGACGACCTTTAGAGCGTCCTCTTCGCAGAGCCCACCTTGCAACTGGTCTGAGGCGTTGAGCTTGATCCCGATGGGAAAACCGGGACCGACTTGCTGGCGAACTTCGGAGATAGCCTCGATAATCAGTCGCATTCTGTTTTCGATGGAACCGCCATAATCATCCTCTCTTTTGTTGAAAAGTGGGGACAGAAACTGACTAAGCAGAAATCCGTGTGCGGCATGTATTTGAACACCGCCAAACCCTATTTGCTTCGCAAGAAGAGCTGTGCGGGCAAAGTCTGATGGGTATCGTTTGATCTCTTCCAGAGAAAGGGCACCACTTTTTAGTGCGCCCACTTCAAGCGCGCTCGGGCCTTTTGGCGTACTAATCGGGGGATGCGCCATCGCACCAGCATCACCAAGCTGAAGCCAAAGCTGTGCACCCTTTTTTGATCCCGCCTCGGCAAGGCGTTGAAACTGAGACAGGTCTGCATCGTGCCCCAGCAGCAAGTTGCCCGGCTTCTCAGCTTTGCTGGGATTGCCTTGAACCTCACCAATGATTGCCAATGCCAACCCACCTTCGGCCCATTGCCTGTACAGTTTGATCTGTTGGTTTGTTGGATTGCCTCGCCCATCGCCGAGGGAGTCCGACATCGCGGACTTCGCGATCCGGTTCTTCAGCACCACGCCACAAGGCAGTTCCAAATTGCTCGCCAGAATTTGGTGATCTCGCATGCTCATACTGGTGCCCGTCTATCCATCAGTGAAGAAAGTCGATCAATTGGATCGCTTCATTGATAGAGATTCAACGTCTGTATCAGAAAGAACCGAGGTGAATCGGACAACTATGACGTTCCGGGTTTATGACCCCAAGTTCACTACTGAAGATAGACATAGGGTAAACAAGGGCTTCAAAACTGAGCTGTTGAATTCTTGCACAGCTTGGGGATTGCAAAGCACTCATTTGAATGTCTGGTTTGGGCTGTGACCGGCCAATAATGATCGTGACAGCGACCGGCGACGCTGAGCCCAATTTGACCAATGCAGCGCGATGTCCCAAGATATGCCAACAGGCCAATAGCTTGTGTTACTACTGCCTACCCTAAATGCGTGAAATCTGATGCTAACCGGTGCACTTGACTTCAAACGCGGCAGCGCGCTTGTCGTCTTTTTTGAAGAACTTCACTTGGCCACTTGCGCCTTTGAGAAAGGCTTCTCGTGCACCATCCAAGCCGACGCTTGCGGGCTGATCCGGTGGGAAGAAGATATGGCAATCTGGATGGAACATCGAAACGATGCCATCCATATCGCCTTCCTTTAGGAAGGCGCTGACGCAGTGGGCGATCTCGCGCGGTGTTTGAGCAATGCGCTTGGTGTGTTGGGTCATTTCGGTATCCTTTATTCGTAGTGGTTGTTGAGTGGCGTAGATGATTTCGCTCCGCCTATGAGGGTGGGTCAGAAGTCGAAAGAGCCTGCTGCCCGAACGTCTTCTGGGAGCCATGTTTCTTGCAGATGCACCCAGATCATCGGAGCGCCCTTCGCCATCACGACGCTTGACAAGCGTGCATTATTGGCCTGCTTCGAAGCCTTCGCCCCAACTTGCCATTCGGAGTAGGTGGCAAGGATGTAATCGCCGAGATCATGCTGTATCTCGACATCCCGAATTTGGATGCGGAAATTGGGATTGGCACCATAGGAATGCTCAAATCCAGCCTTCAGGTGGGCTGCCCGAAGGATTGTGCCTTCAGGCGGAATGAAGATCAGGTCTGGATGTAGCCGGGAGATAAAGCGCTCTTCCAGTTTGCTGCGATCAGCCTTCCCGTTGAACCAATCTGTAAAAAACACATGCAGGTCGACAATCTCGCGACGCACTTCATCCAAAAGCGCGCTCACGACTTTTCATCGTTGTTGTCCATGTCGACGATCATCTTCCAACCATCAGCATGTTGGCGATAAACCAGAAGCAACCGGCCTTTACCGCCACCCTTCTGACCAGAAGTCTTGTCTGTCAATTCGACAGTGAAAAAGCCGACGATCACGGCAAAGCTATCGTAAACCTTAATGTGCTCTACGTCGAAACCAGACTTGAATGTCGAGGCTTCAATGCGTGGCGCATATTTTTCGCGCACCGCGTCGATGCCATAGCCTGTGGGCTGATGTTCGTTGCAGGTGACAGCCTCAGGATCGACGGTTGCCAGCATGCGTTCTAGGTCGCCACTGTCGAGACCATCAAGCCATTCGTTCAGGGCGTGCTTTACGTCATCAATATCAGACATTGAGTGGTTCCTTGGCATCTTGAACTTCTCAGTTGCCAAGGAACTTAGGAGGTTGGTATTGTTAGGTATATACTAAATTATCATATACTCTGATCGGTAAACCTTACAATGCAACGCAACCAACTTAGTGATGTTTCGATATTTGTAGAAGTTGCCCGCCAGAATGGGTTTCGCGCAGCGGCCAATGTCCTGAAGTTGCAGGCCGCTTCCGTCAGCGAAGCCGTTCAGCGGTTTGAAGAGCGGCTTGGTGTGCGCCTCTTTGAACGTTCAACGCGCTCGGTTGCACTGACGCCCATTGGAGAAAGGCTATACAAACGCAGCCTGCCCGCAATCAATGATCTGGAGGCAGCCTTCCTGGATTTGGATGAGCAGCGAGATACCGTATCGGGCACGCTGCGATTGTCTGCGCCCTATAGCGCCGGAGCATTCTTCCTTGATGATCTGGTTGCGCGCTTTGCAAAGGAATATCCGGATGTGATGATCGAGTTGATCTACAATGATCAGAAAATCGATCTGATATCGTCTCAAGTCGACGCGGCTATTCGGTCAAACACTTTACTGGAAGCGGAAACTCATGCCCTCCCGGTTGGTCCGGAACTAACAATGACGATAGTGGCGTCGCAGGAATATTTAGATCGGCGCGGAACACCGAAGTGTCCGGAAGATATCCTTGACCACGATGGTATCTGCTTTGCTTTTGGCAGTTCTGACCGATTGGCTCCATGGATGTTTGATGGCGACGACGGTTCACGTTGCGTTATGCCGAAACCGCGTATCGTTGCAAACGATCTACGGTCTTTGGTTTCGTATGCGGCTTGTGGTCTTGGGCTCGCTTATGTTTATGCAGAAGTCGCCGCTCCATATATTGCAGCGAACACCTTGGTTGAGGTGATGTCCGATCAGGTGCCTCCGATGCCTTGCTACTCCCTCAATTATCGAAGTAAGAAACATATGACCAAGCGATTGCGGGCGTTTGTCGACCTAGCGAAAATCGTTCGTTAGAGGTTGCCAAGGACTAACCAGATTTTCCTATACCGGACATTGGACCGATGGCAGCTCTGTGTGCTCCGATGAGCTCGACCACTTGTGAAATCGAGCAGGTGCAGTGAATGAATGCTGTTAGGGTGCGACCAGCCAATCATTCAAGCCGTAGAGTATGGCCGCATCGAGCCCAATTTACCGGATGCTGCAGCCTAATTGAATAGCGGCGATCGATCCGAAGCGGACATAGGCCCTAAAAGGGCGACCCAAACCGGACTCCCAACCGTTGGTCGCCATTCCGCAGCGTCGTTCACCAAACAGGACTTTCGCAATCAATGCAAAATGTGAAGCTCCACGAGCTCACAGAATGCGGGATAGGCTTGCTATCCCATCTATGCGTCTAGACCCGAGTTGGCCGGACAGCCGTTTGTATTGCAGAGCAATCTACGGCAACCCGAATTGGTTTCCGGAAGACTTTGGCGGTTCTGTCAATCATCGCGGCTGAGCAGTCATTATCACAAAGCACAGCAACTCGTACCTCCCACGACACCGGAGAGACGCAAACACGTCCTTTCTGGCGCATGTCGACGCAGGAACGCGCGCCATGCTGGACCAAAGCCCTAAGACTGAAAGGACTTACCAATGACAGTAGACGTTTCTTCCCGAAACAAAAATGGAGTGGACCTGCAGGCCATGCTGGATGCGCGCAGCGCGCTTGAAGCAAGCCCTGAAGCCGCGCAATTCACATGGCGCGCCAAGTGCGAGTGGGTGGATGGTGTCCACAGTCGCTCAACGGTCGAGGAATTCTATGGCCTGGGAGCGGACCAAAAGCACAAGAAGCCCTTTACCATCGACGCTGATCACCCACCTCAGTTCGCCGCATCAGACAATGGCGCAACGCCTGTAGAGCTTGTGCTCAGTGGGTTGGTCAGCTGCTTGATGGCGGGCGTCGCCTCGGTTGCCGAGAACAGAGGGATTCAGCTGTACTCAGCGACTGCTACTGTCCAAGGGGATATGGATCTGGCCGGTATTCTTGGCATTGATCCCGATGTTCGCAACGGTTTTCGAGACATCCGCGTCGACTTCCATGTTGATGCAGATGCGTCCGAAGAGGATATCGCAGCGCTGATTGCACAATCACAAAAACGCTCTGCGGTGTTCGATATTATCACGAACCCCGGCAACGTAAGTGTCTCCGTCGGCTGAATAAGCCTGGTGGATAGATCGTTCATCCGACCCTGGTCAAAACGACCGAGCTGGATGAACGATCCGCTTATCAGTTCTTTTGCCTCAGCCCAGACCCCAAGGATTTCAACATGGATACAACGACAACAGTGATTGTCGGGGCCGGTCATGCTGGCCTTTCGATGAGCCGCGCTCTCACCGAGCGCAACATTGACCACATCGTTTTGGACCGTGGACGACCCGGCAATGCTTGGATCACCGAGCGCTGGGATAGTCTGCAAATGCTCACGCCGAATTGGGCGAACAAGTTGCCTGGAACCTCATGGGCTAAGTCAGATCCCCACGGTTTTATGTCAGGCAAAGCCTTTGGGCAGAGCCTTTCTGCATATGCGCTAGACATCGCTGCTCCTTTGAAGACGCATGTCGCCGTGAAGAGCCTGTCCCTCGACCCTAGCGGGTTCCGCGTCGATACAGACAAGGGGCCGATCCGTGCTGAGACCGTCGTCAACGCCACCGGTGCGACGTCACTTTCAAAGGTGCCCGCGCTCGCGGGTCTCGTGCCGAAGCACATCACGCAATTGACCACCAAGTCATATCGCAATCCCCGCGATGTACCCGATGGCACAGTGCTGATTGTCGGGGCATCCGCTTCCGGCGCGCAATTGGCTCGGGAACTTCAGAATGCAGGTCGGCAGGTCACACTTGCAGCCGGAAGCCATGTCAGATTGCCGCGTCACTATCGGGGCAAGGACATCGAATATTGGCTGGAAGCCACAGGAATCTACGATGAGCCATTCCAGAACATAGACGATCTTCCAAAGGCGCGGAGACTTCCCTCGGCGCAACTCAGTGGGACTGGGCAGGTCGACTTGAACGCCCTCCAGGCACTTGGCGTCGACGTCGTGGGAAGACTTGCCGACATTCGGGATGGCAAAGCCCTTTTCTCTGGCGGACTGTTAAGTGTCGTAAGTGCGGCGGATCTGAAGATGGAACGCACTTTGAACCGGATCGACGACTGGATTGCGGCGCATCCGGACGTTGCGGGGGACGCGCCGGTCGATAGGCCAGCGGCAACGCGCATCCCTAGATCGCCTCGCCTTTCAGTAGACCTTGAAGGACGTGAAGTGACTTCGGTTGTGTGGGCGACGGGCTATGCGCCGGACCATTCATGGATGAATGTCCCGGTGCTTGATCGGCGTGGGCGTCTTCAACATGACGGCGGCGTCTGTCCTGTACCGGGCCTGTTCATGCTCGGTTTGCCAATTCTACGCCGCCGCCGTTCTCACCATGTGTCGGGTGCTGCCTCCGATTCTCAGGACATCGCACACATTCTTCATCAGCATCTTGATGCCCGACGGGCAGCATAATTTTATCGGAACAAGTGAACATGAACGATCATTTCTCAGAACAAGTTGGGTTCTCTGCACAGCGTCAACGAAACCGTGGACCAATGCCGTCAATCCTCGACACGATTGGGAACACGCCTGTTGTCCGTTTGGGCGCGCTGGCACCGCCTCATGTCGAACTCTACGCAAAACTTGAAGCCTTCAATCCAATGGGGTCGATCAAGGACCGTCTTGCGCTTGCAGTGATTGAAAACGCTGAGCGAACGGGCGCTTTGCGTCCCGGTCAGACGGTCATTGAGGCGACGTCCGGTAACACGGGACTTGGCCTTGCAATGGTTTGCGCCCGGAAGGGCTATCCGCTTGTCATTGTGATGGCCGAGAACTTCAGCCTTGAGCGGCGCAAGCTGCTGCGGTTCTTGGGTGCACAGGTCATCCTGACCCCCGCGGCAATTCGTGGGACAGGCATGTTCCGGATGGCCGAAAGACTGGCTGAGAAGCATGGTTGGTTTTTTTGCCGACAATTTGAGAACGAGGCAAACGCGGAAGTTCACTCTCGGACGACAGCACAAGAGATACTTGCGGATTTTGAAGGGCAACCGTTGGACTACTGGGTTTCTGGCTTTGGTACGGGTGGCACGCTGAAAGGCGTTGCCAAAAGCTTGAAGCAAAGAAGCCCGTCTACGGAGATCGTTGTTGCAGAGCCCAAAAACTCCCAACTTCTCTTTAGTCAGGTGACCCAGCAGCGACGCGATGATGGTGCGCCCTCTCGCAGCCATCCGAATGCACGGTCTCATCCCGTTCAGGGATGGTCGCCGGACTTCGTTCCGAAACTGGCGGAAGATGCCGTTCAGGGTGGTTGTGTTGATATGCTCCAACCCGTGTCCGGCGCGGAATCTCTGCATGTTGCACATGAGCTTGCTCAGAAAGAAGGGATCCTTTGTGGGATCAGCGGTGGCGCAACTGTTGCGGCCGCTTTGGCCGTGGCGCGAAACGCCCCTGCGGGCAGCCGCATTCTTGCGATGATCCCTGATACCGGCGAGCGGTATCTGTCGACCGTTTTATTCGACGATATTCCGTTGGAGATGACACAGGAGGAGCAGGACATCGCGGCTTCTGTTCCGACTGATGCCCATGCTCCAGCGAAGGACATGAAATCCGAAAAACCCGCAATCAATGAAGCGGCCAAGCTGTTTGTTCAGGAGGTCGTAAAGAACCCCGCCGCGCCCATCGTGATGTTTGGGTTTGAGTGGTGTGAATTCTGCTGGTCCGTGCGGCGCCTGTTG
>JBCDBQ010000351.1:0-7613 GCA_039183375.1 Pseudomonadota bacterium | reverse complement strand
GGTGAAGGCCATGGTCCGTTGGTCAAAACGGAAAACAAACCGAGACTTGAAGCAATTTTATTTCCCAAACATTGCCAAGCGCGACTTGTTCAGCTCGGGATACATTTCGGCGCGCTCCACCCACTCCACCGGTTCCACCGTCGACCTTTCAATCGTTAACGTTTCACGTGAAGCAATTTTGGCTGCCTCGGTATCGAAAGGCAGCAAAAAGACCTGCATAAATAGTGGACGGGACCAGAATGACCCCTCAGCGATGGATATGGGGACGGCTTATGACTGTTTTGATGTTAAGAGCCATACGTGGAGCAGGGGTCTGAATGCTACGCAGGTGTTCAACCGGAAAACGCTTGTTAACGCCATGAACCGGCAGGGCTTTTCCAACTATCGAAGGGAATGGTGGCACTTTACCCATCGGCCGTCGCGGTCAAAACGCATGTTCAACGTGCCGGTACACTGATGCCAGGTTCATTGTTTGGGTAGGAATGCCGTGACTTTGGATGCAAGCGTTAGGAGCGCGCGTCGTTATAGTCGATTGGATCGATGCGCTCAGGCTGGAATGGTGAAATAGTCACGACCACTGACCCGTATGACGTTGGTGCAGCTTGCTGAAGCGCGGATGCACTCGACTGTTGGGATGTCGTAAGAAACGCCGCTGCTGCCATCGTGATCGATGCCGCCAGCATCAGTTTGACGAGCATTTTAGTTGAGGCTGGAAGTCTCAGCGTTGTCATCGGGGGTCCGCACAGCAGGTTGCAGTATCACTAGCAATCTACTTTAGGACGAACTTCC
Organism: Pseudomonadota bacterium; assembly: GCA_039183375.1. Lineage (GTDB taxonomy): Bacteria > Pseudomonadota > Alphaproteobacteria > Rhizobiales > Hyphomicrobiaceae > Tectiglobus. The sequence continues at coordinate 6,824 of JBCDBQ010000351.1, read as the reverse complement.
TTAGGATCGGATTAATTCGCGTACGAAATCGGGCCTATTAGTCGTCTCGATAAACACGTTCCCGACGCTCATGGCGTTCCTGCGCTTCGATCGACAGGGTCGCAATCGGCCGCGCATCGAGCCGGCGCAGGCTAATGGGCTCTCCCGTTTCTTCGCAATATCCGTAGCTACCATCCTCAATGCGGGCGAGCGCGGAATTGATCTTGGCGACGAGTTTGCGTTGGCGATCGCGGGCGCGGAGCTCCAGGGCTCTGTCCGTCTCTGACGTCGCGCGATCGGCGAGATCAGCATGTTGAGACGAGTCGGTTGTGAGGCCTGCGATCGTCTCACGCGTCTGACGAATGATGTCGTCTTTCCAGTTCACCAGCTTGACGCGGAAATACTCGCGCTGGACCGCATTCATAAATGGTTCGTCGTCCGTCGGGAGATAACCCTCAGGCAGAACGATCTGAGATTGCCGGACCCGGGCGTTCTTCGATGCGGCGCGCTTTTTCTTAGCTGCAGGCTTGGCAACTGTCTTTGTAACTGCCTTGGTAGTTCTTTTGGCGACTGTCTTTGCGGGCGCCGCCTTAGGCTTAGCTTTTGCTTTGGTGGGTGCGCGTTTAGTTGCTGTCTTGCTCACGATTGCCTCCACGAGACGACCAAATTGGCATCCGAGACGCTATTGATCTGAATTAAGGGGCTATTTAGCCGCATCCGTGGCCAAGTCAAGGAAATCAAACGTGATATAGGAAATGTTTCGAGTTGCAGCAGCCTTTTCTATCACGTCATCTGAGCGCCTTTGGCCCATGAAATGCGGGACTATGATCGGTCGCGGGGCTTATTGCCTGTCTGATAATTTCTGGATTGGCGATACACGCTGTCTCAGCTGCTTGTCGCGCACAGGCTCTCCCCATACTGTCGGGCTCAAATTGCGCAGTGAGGGGCTCAGATGAAGTTCGAAGGGACGAAAGACTACGTGGCCACGCGGGATCTGACGGTTGCCGTCAATGCCGCTATTACCCTTGAGCGTCCGTTGCTCGTGAAAGGTGAGCCGGGAACCGGCAAGACAGTCCTGGCCATTGAGATTGCCAAGTCAATCGGCGCGCCGCTTCTCGAATGGCACGTCAAGTCGACGACAAAGGCGCAGCAAGGTCTTTACGAATACGATGCCGTCAGCCGTTTGCGTGACAGCCAGCTGGGCGATGAACGCGTTAAGGATATCCGGAATTACATCAAGCGGGGCCCACTGTGGGATGCGTTTACCATGGATACGCGCCCGGTCCTTCTGATTGATGAGATCGATAAAGCTGACATCGAATTCCCGAATGACCTGCTTCAGGAACTCGATCGCATGGAGTTCTTCGTCTACGAGACAGGCGAGACGATTTCGGCCAAGAACCGCCCGATTGTGATCATCACGTCGAACAACGAGAAGGAACTGCCGGACGCGTTTCTGCGACGCTGCTTCTTCCATTACATCAAGTTTCCTGACGGGGACACGATGCGAGAAATCGTCGATGTCCACTTCCCGGACATCAAGGGCATGCTGGTGCGCGAAGCGCTCAAGGTCTTCTACGACATGCGCGATGTGCCAGGTCTGAAGAAGAAACCTTCGACATCTGAATTGCTGGATTGGTTGAAGCTTTTGCTCAGCGAGGACATTTCACCGGAAACGCTGCGCGAGTCGGATCCACGGACTTTGATTCCACCACTCCATGGCGCGCTTTTGAAGAACGAGCAGGATGTGCACCTGTTTGAACGCTTGGCGTTTCTGGCCCGTCAAAAGGCCAATCAGAAGCAGTAGGGCTGGATCTTATGCCGCTTGCCAGTGGTCCAATAGAGGATCGCGGGTTCCGGTGAATGGATCCGTGAGGGGCAAAGGAACATTGGGGATCTGGTTTAAAGCGAGTTGGTAGTCATCGGGTTGATCGCGCTTCAGGTCCCAGTCTTCCTGTCCTGCTGGATAGGCACCGACAATGCCGGAAGCACTGGCCGAGCCGACCAAACAATGTCCGCCGCCAGCAGGAATAAGGACTATGTCGCCTGTACCAAACTCGACGACTTGTCCCGCGGGGCCGCCAAACTGCACGTCAATCGGTGCGCCTAAGTTTGCGAGAACTTCATGGCTCTGGGCGTGATAATGATGGAATGGAAAGACACCGTTGACCCATCCACCGTGCCAGCCGTTGCCGGCAAAATGCGCCAAGACATTTTGGGGGCTGTCTCCGCCGCGCCATGCCTGGCGGTAGATCAGAAACGGGTAGGTCGGATGATTGGGAACATATCCGTTCGGTTCAACGAGGATCGTCTCAACATTCGGGCTGGTCATAGTTGCTATCAACTTGCTAAATTGCGGTGGTCTAAAGACGGCTGACCACACAGGGACACCAGTGAGGCTCTATGTTTACGAACTTCTTTCTTGAGCTCAAGGCTGCCAAGGTGCCTGTCTCGTTGCGTGAGTATCTCACCTTGCTGGAGGCGATGTCAGCGGATCTGGCAGATCAGCGGGTCGAAGACTTCTATTATTTATCGCGTTCATGCCTGGTCAAGGACGAGCGCCATATTGATAAGTTCGACCGCGTTTTTGGCCACGTCTTCAAAGGCCTGGAAGCCATGCAGGATGCGGCCGAAGCAGAAATTCCCGAGGAATGGCTCCGCCTCGTTTCACAGCTCTATCTCAGCGACGAAGAAAAGCAGAAGATCGAAGAGATGGGTGGCTGGGAGAAGATCATGGAGGAGCTTAAAAAGCGCCTCGAGGAGCAGAAGGGACGCCACCAGGGCGGCAGCAAGTGGATTGGGACCGGTGGCACCTCGCCCTACGGTGCTTATGGGTATAATCCCGCCGGCGTCCGGATCGGCCAAAAGGAAAACCGGAACTTCCGCGCCATCAAAGTTTGGGACAAGCGCGAGTTCAAGGACTACGACGACTCGGTCGAGCTTGGCACCCGCAATATCAAGATGGGTCTGAGACGTTTGCGTCGGTTTGCGCGCGAAGGGGCTGCAGACGAGCTTGACCTCGATACCACAATCAAGGGTACGGCGCATAAGGGGTACCTCGATATCCACATGCGGCCAGAGCGGCGCAATGCCGTGAAGGTTCTGATGTTCTTTGATGTCGGTGGTTCGATGGACTGGCACATTAAGATCGCCGAAGAGCTGTTTTCAGCCTCTCGTACAGAGTTCAAGCACCTTGAGTACTATTACTTCCACAACTGCCTTTACGAGTTTGTGTGGAAGAACAATTCACGGCGATGGACCGAGCGGAGCTCGACATGGGACGTGCTTCATAAGTACCCATCAGACTATAAGGTTATTTTCGTCGGCGATGCTTCCATGAGCCCCTACGAGCTGTCCGTGGCGGGTGGTTCGGTTGAACACATGAACCCGGAAGCGGGGACGGTTTGGCTCAATCGCGTCACCGACATTTACGAGAGTAGTGTTTGGCTCAATCCGGTTTCCAAAGAGCATTGGAAGTGGACGCCATCAATTCAAATGGTTAATGAGCAGTTTGGCGGTCGCATGTATCCCCTCACAATCGACGGAATTGATAGCGCGATGCGCGAACTTATGCGCTAACGGATGTTACAAGCAGCGTGACCTCGCGCGCCGCTTGCCATTTTGTTGCTTTGGTTGTCCGCCATTCCAACCTTCGGGATAACGGTTGACCACTCGCAGTCTGAGTGTTGACCAGGGGTGGCATTTGGGCAAACTGCGCGCATGACATACAGAATCACATCGCTCCGCACCTTGGGCTTGATCGGCGCGACCCTGTTTCTAACGGGTTGTGGCAGCCTGAAGCTGCCAAGCCTTTCGACCGGATCAATTGGCTCTAGTTCGCAAAGCGCAACACCAGCTGCACCCGCCGTGAAACCGGATGACCCAGTAGAGCGCGCGGTACAGGTTGGAGCAACAATCGCGCGAGCCCAAAAGTGCGGATATTACTTCGATCCGGCACAACTCAAGGCAAATTATCTGGCCGCTGAGAGTGTGCGTTATCCGGCGCCCGACGTGCAGCAAAAAGTTCAAACGGGAATGGAGTTCGCGCGCATTCGCGTGACACGCAACATTGCGCCTTTAGACAGTTACTGCACGAAGGCGCGGACCGAGAAGATTAAAAAGAACCTGACCAGATATTTGGCAGGCGACTACACTGCAGAAGTCAAGAAGGTCGTGAAGGAGGCAGGGCTGTTTGATGGCCTGACCGATGCACCGGTCAAGGAAGAAAAATTCAATCCTGGCCGGATTTATGACCCCGTATTGAATGAGTAATTTCCATCCTTCCGCTTCCTTCCGCTTCGAATGGGCCGACGTGATATTGCGATTGTTCGTTGAGTAAAGTTCTGGCCCATGGCGCATCAAATACTCTGGTTCGAGACAATCCTGAAGTTTTCGGCGGGGATTGCGCTATTGGCTCTGCCCGTATCCCTTGCGCGCGTCTTTGGGCTACCCCACGGCAATATTGGGTTCTGGCCGCGGCTGCTGGGGGGCGTTCTCATCGGTCTCGCAGGCGCCATCTATGTCGAAGCCAGCCAGCCCAACATTCAAGGCCTGGGGTTCACCGGTCTGGTCATCATCAACATCAGCGCAATACTGCTTATGATATCGTTGATCATCATGAAGCAAATCGAAACCTGGAGAGGCAATGCCGCCCTGTGGGCCGTTTGCGGAGTGTTGCTTCTGCTTTCAATGTTTGAGATAGCTCAGATCGAACAGTGATGGCTGCTAAGAGCCTTTCTCCCCGATAAATCGAAGGCCCCGGTCTGTATCATTGCTGAGCCGAAAACCTCGTTCGTAGTCCCAATTTAGTCTTTGACACCGAGCTTCTTCTGAAGGCTTGAAGAGGATGTGGTGTATTGGAAGAGAAGCTTCTTGTCCGGATAGATCAACCGGTGCGCCTGTTGCGACATCAGAGCGGCTTCGTGGAAACCAGAGAGGATGAGCTTCAGTTTGCCTGGATAGGTGTTGATGTCACCGATGGCAAAAATTCCAGATTCACTGGTTTCGAATTTTTCCGTATCGACGGGGATGAGGTTCTCATGAAGGTTCAGCCCCCAATCGGCAACCGGACCGAGCTTCATTGTGAGCCCGAAGAATGGCAGCAGACGATTGCAGGTCAGCTCCGTGTCATCCTCCTTTGTCTTTACGACAACCGATGAGAGTTCACCGCAGTCGCCGCGCAGCTCTTTGACCTGTCCGATGAGCAGATTCATCTTTCCGTCAGCCACCAATGACCGCATCTGCTCGACAGTATGTGGAGCGGCACGGAAGTCGTCACGACGGTGCAACAAGGTCAGACTTTTCGCGACAGGTTGAAGACTGAGCGTCCAATCCAACGCTGAGTCACCGCCGCCAACGATCAGAACGTCTTTGTCGCGAAACTCTTCGATACGTCTCACGGAGTAGAAGACTGATTTGCCCTCGTAATCCTCGATGCCGGCGAGCGGGGGACGTTTGGGTGTGAAGGAGCCGCCACCTGCTGCAATGACGACGGCTTTGGCCAGGAAAGATTTGGCGTCGTCGGTGCGCAGAAAAAAGCGTCCATCCTCTGTTCGTCTCAGCTCATCAATGCGCTCGTTGTAATGGAACACTGGATCGAACGGTTTGATCTGCTCTAAGAGCCGGTCAGTCAGTTCCTGACCTGACACAATGGGTAAGGCTGGAATGTCATAAATTGGTTTTTCGGGATAAAGCTCGGCGCATTGGCCACCGGGCTTGTCCAGAATATCGACAAGATGGGCCTTGATATCGAGTAGCCCAAGCTCAAAGACTGCGAACAATCCAACTGGACCGGCACCAATGATCACGACATCGGTTTCAATCGGGCTGGAATCGCCATTGGCTCCATTTGCCGACATGATGTGAACTCCTCTCGCGGTCGGGCTTTAACACATTACCCGCGGCCTGAACCTGTGCCCACTTGCAGAGCGACGAGGCTGGCGCATCCGCCGTTTTCGTGTGCGCTTGCTTGGTCACGCCGTTTCTCCGGAAAGATATCTTACGGATGCAGCGTGACCGATCGTCAGAACTGTTTTTCAGGTACTGTCACGACCAGCCCGTCCAACTCTTCGGTGATCTTGATCTGACAAGACAATCGGCTGGTCTCTTTCACATCAAAGGCAAAGTCCAGCATGTCTTCTTCCATTTCGGATGCTGAACCAGTTTTCTCAACCCAATCATCCGCAACATAAACGTGGCACGTAGCGCAAGCGCAAGCACCGCCACATTCGGCCTCAATACCGTCAACGAGGTTGAGCTTTGCAGCCTCCATCACCGTAACCCCAACCGACGCATCAACGACGGTCTCGGTCCCGTTGTGTTGTACATACGTGATCTTTGGCATTCCGTGCCATGCTCCTTGATTCATGACAGTTCCGGCTTGGAAAACTATCGCAGCGTCAGGTGGCCAGCGTTCGGCAATCGCGTGGTCATCTCTTTCGGGAATGTTGTGACTCGAACCCCACGAGAAACGCAAGGTGCGTTGCAACAATAGACCGCGCCAAACGTCACAGGGTGTTCGGTGGGAGCCTGACCGTTGACTCGGATCTTTATCGCGCCTTCGTGGGTCTAAAGCACGGGTTGGTTTGGATCGCTTATCACGCCGCTTGCGCCAGATAGTCCATGATCTCGCGCACGTCATCCCTTATGGGTTGCAAATCAAACCGTTGACGCTGTGCTGCTTTATTTTCTGCGATCGCCGCAAGCTCTCCGAGCCTTTCAGCACCAACAGCGCGAGCCGAACCTTTTAGGGTGTGTGCCGCCATATACCAGTCACGATCGGTCGTCGCCTGGGCAAGCTGATTAAGCAACCTGGGTAACTGTTCCACGAACAACTGGAGGATTTC
>JBCDBQ010000350.1:0-7616 GCA_039183375.1 Pseudomonadota bacterium | reverse complement strand
TTGTGCGTGGTCAGGACCTGCAACCTGCAACCGATATACATCGCCTCCTGCAGATCCTGCTCGATCTACCGCAGCCAATCTATCATCATCACGCACTCGTCTTCGATACGGATGGACGGAAGTTGTCGAAAAGCCTTTCCGATACTTCACTGCGGCAGCTGCGAGAGACGGGGGCGACCCCTGCGGATGTATTGGCCAAGATCCGGAGTATTATGCAGGAGTACGATGCGTTTGTGCTTCCGACATAAAACTTCGATTTGTGATACTGAAAAACCGAGTCACCTTTCGTTCCGGAGAACCCACGATTATCTGCATGCGATCACGCCCGAACTACGGGCATGATCATTATAACCACGCATTAAGCGATAACTCCTTGTCAATAATTCATTAATAAATACAAACTATTTCCTAATTACTGATTCTGCTGTACTGTACCCTACGCCCATAACTTACTGAGAAGACTATCTTATCGCCCCATACGCCAATTGGCACTTGAGGCTGTGGGGAGCGACCTTCTCAATACGCGAAGATTTTTCCGATTGTTCATCAATGTGGAAATGACTTCGTGTGCCGCCATCTGCGACAAAGGTTATGAAACGGAAGCACGCGACATGATTTCACTTTTGACTTTTGGCTTGCTTGGCTCGCGAAAAAGGAAAGTCATCGCAAAAAGCGATTATCAGATGCCAACGCGTATCACGCTTGCATTCCAATTTGAGCGTGCTTCGCAGGTCGTTGAGACTGCGCTCATCCGATCAGAGTCTATCCAATCCCTGCACCGCGATACCGTCCAGCAACTGGACGCTACCGAGTATGCGCTGCATCGCTTGTTCGACGAAATTCATAGTGTACTGCCTAGCTTTGCAAAGCCTGTTTATGACAATGCGGTCGTTCGCACGGGAGAAGCTGCGGCCGTACAGCCGGTAGCCCTTGCGGCTTAGCGCGACGAAGCTCAGCGCACATCCAGGAAATAGATTGTTGCGGCTGCGGTCGCTATCGAGAGCAACGTGCCGAGTGCTACAGCGCCGGAAGCCGAGTTGGTTGCTCTGCCGTGTTTTGCTGCGAACAGGTAAGCATTCGCACCCGTCGGCATAGCCGCGAAGATTGTTATGACACCGACTTCCAAGGCTGGCAGCTCAAACACCTCGCTGGCCAGATACCAGGCACATAGAGGCATCAGGACAAGTTTCAGGGCAACGATCAGGCTGAGCGTTGGCAGTTGGCCGGCAATACGAAATCCTACGAGACTGAGCCCCAGCGAAACCAACGCTGAAGGTATGGCCGCCTTTGCCAGCATATCGACGATCTGATCGAATTGCGGATGCAGGCCGAGCCCCGTCTGACGCCAAAGCAGGCCTGCAATAATCGCAAGAATAATCGTGTTCCCGGCAATGTCGCGAAACAATTGGGTTGCAGCACCCGCAAGAGAGATGCCGCGATCGCTTCCTGCCAGAAGGAGATGGAGCGATGCGATCAACCAAAGTAGCGGCGAATGGAGGGCTACAATGATGGCACTTGTTCCTGCCGCCTGCGGACCGAAGGCGACGAGACATAGCGGAATTCCAATCATGACAACATTGGCGAACCCGGCGCTCATACTGATGGGAACACCATCGGCGGCTGGTCTGCGCAAGTAGATCGCGGTGAGTATGGTGGCGACGAGCCACGTTCCCAGCGCAGCCCCGAAGTAGGAGCCCCAGATCCTATAAGGTTCAGAAGCCGGCAAATCGGCCACCACCATTGACCGGAACAGCATTGCCGGTATGGCCAGATTGAATGAAAAGGCTGCCAGGCCGGATGCAGCTTCCGCCGGCAGCCAACCGACTCGCCCCCCGAGGTAACCCAATGCGATCAGCACAAATATCGGCGATATGACCGCCAACACGTCAAGCATGCGACGTCTCTTGATCGCTGAACAAGATTACTGACGTTCTATCCGCGCTGGTCAAACCGACCCGGACACAATACTTGCTTCGATCAAAGCAAGCGCGATCTGCATTCACTGCGGCACCTCGATCTTGACCCAGTCGACACTGACCAGGCCTTCCGAGTTTGCAGGCAGGCGCGTGTCTGTACGGGTTGTGCGGAATAGAAGTGTAAAGCGATCGCCCGGAACCCGCAGCGATGTCAACTTGGGTAATTCGACCCAGTCTTTCGCGACGGCCTTTGCCTGATCCAAGGACTTCGGTGGATCAATGCGGGCTGACGAGATGTAACGTCGTCCCCGCTTTTCGAGACGCAAGTAGATCGCCTTCACATACCCTTTGAATGCTGTCGTGCGGCCCTGAATGTTGCGCGAGTCCTTGACGTAGAATTTCAGCAACTCCTGGGTGAACTCGCTGCTCTTCCTGGTGCGCTTGTCTCCTCGCAGATAAGCGCGCGTATCACGGCCATAGCTGGAGGTGTATATCTGCAGCGATGACATGAGCCCTTTGCCATCACGCTTGGTAACGCCGATGCGCAGCCACTCCGACATTGTTTGTGGCAGAAAGTCGAGTTTGACCGTCATCGTCCAATCGCCCTTAGGGATCGGCTTGAGAAGGCGGAATACGTTTGTAATGTTGCCTATCGTTGGCTTCTGGATATCGCTGAGTAAGACCGAGAGCTTTCCGTCTTCGACGATGTAAGCTTCCGGATCCGGGTTCATCACATCCCAATGCTTTCCGAGTTCGTCGCCTTTGAAATCGTCGAAGAAGTAGGTTCCTGGCGCTGAAGCCGTGTTTGCCGTCGGCGCCGGCTTGGCAGCTGCGAGCTGCCTCAGGTTTTCCAGGCGCTCATTCGCGAGAAGTGTGAATGTCCCCTTGGGGTGCTTCTTCAAGTAGCTGCGGAACGCGCCGGGGTCGCGGCTGGTGCGGATGTCCTTCCAAAAACTGGCCTCCTGTTCGAATGCCTGTCCATCCCAGGTTGCGGGCGCGAGCGACGCCTTCTGTCCCTTCTCGAAAAAATAGAAGTCTGTGAATAGGGACGATTCTTCCCAGGGGATCTGCTTGCCGCCGGTCACTTCATTGACTTCGGCGCGCGCCTGCTTAAACGCTTGCTCGATCGTTTGCCCTGGCAGCCGGATGGCACGGTGCAGAGCAATCGCATAGGGACTGTAACCGTTAGTGCCGTCATAGGCGACGTTGCCCGGCTGGGTTGAGTAGCCGATGAGTGTGCTTGGCGGGGCATGCATCGGCGCAAGCCCGTTGACCTGCGCACGATAGCCGCGCTTGAACGGATTGTTGCGGCATGAGTCCAGGATCACCAGGTTCATGCTGTTGCCCGCGCCTTCCAATTGCGCGAGCAATCCACTGGCGGAGACGGCTTCAGATTCGACCTGGGATTCATCCTCGATGTTGGCATCGACAGGCAACAGGTAGTTGATGCCCTTCACCTGCGTGCCATGACCGGCGTAGTAAAAGAAGCCGACACTATCCTTTCCAGCTGCCTTCAACTTAGCGGTATGCTCCCGGAACGCCTTCTTGATCGTCTTGAGGTTGGCGTCGGTCCGAATAGTGACCTCAAATCCGGCCTGGCGTAGCGCCGAGGCGATTAGCTGAGCATCGTTCTCCGGGTTCTCGAGCTCGCCGGAATGCTGATACGCGCTGTTGCCAATAAGCAGGGCAATTCGCTTAGCCGACTGGGCCGGCAAGCTCACAAGCAAGAGCGATAGACCGAGGGTAAACGTTGCGAATATGAATCTGCATAGGTTCAACATCGAGCCACTCCGTCGCTAATGGAACGGCTGGCAAGCTAGCAAATTTGTCGAAATCTATCAGCCAGGCACTGCTATGCTGTGGGAAACTCACGGTGGAAGCAGCGCAAATGACGCGCTTCGTCCAGCAGTCGAGTTTGCTTCAGCGCGTGGGCGAGAATGCGTACTGGAAGCTCGATCGTGGTGCGGCCTGACCCAGAACAGTACCGGAGAAAGTCTGTGGCGCTGCGTCGATCACCTGATTGCCGAACTTCTGGATTTCCAGGACTGCGAGGCCCCTTTGGGGCAGTCCTGCGGCTGTGAAGCGAACCGCACCGTCCACGCCGTTGAAGCCCGTCGGCCGTGCCAGGTTGGCGGCCGTGTAGCGCTGACCCTTCGGATTGGCAGTGGCGAGTTTGATCGCAATCGTCACAGCATTGTGAGCAAGGCTCGCAATGCGCGGCGGCGCACCGCCATTGGCCTTGGAAAACTTCTCGGAAAAGCTTCGCCAATTGCGCGGGTCTGGTGATGGAAACCAGCCACCGACAAATGCCCTTTCGCGACCGATATTGGGGTAATCCCAGCCGCCCGTGCCCAAGAGTTTGATGGTATTGGTATCGATCTTTGCGTGCTTGATCGACGGCGCAATGATCGACAGTAGCTCGGGTCCACCGGGGATGAACAACGAGTCGACGATCACACCGTTTTCTTTGGCAACCTCAATGTCTTCGAACAGCTTGCGCGCTGGCTCCAATATGCCACCCGTGCCCGGCGGATAACGCTCCAAGCCAACGACTATGCCGCCGTGTCTCTGAACTGTCTGGCGAAAGACGTGCTCAACTATTTTCCCGTATTCGTCGTCTGAGATGAGAGCGGCAAACTGTGATCGTCCGCGAGAGGCGGCGTAGCTGACGATGCGCTCAACCTCTTCCGACGCGAGGAAGCTCATAAGATAGGTGCCGTTTCCAGCGACCTGCGGATTATTCGAGAACGCGACAATCGGTATGCCCGCTGGTCGCAGCACATCTGATACGGCTTTAACCGAAGAAGAAAACAAGGGCCCGATGACAAGCTCGGTACCATCCGCTGCAGCGGTTGTGGCAGCCGCGCGGGCACCTTCGACCGTACCTTTGGTATCCTTAACGAGAAGGCGAAAGCCGGGTTGATTATTCTCGAAGAGTGCCAACTCCGCGGCCTGCTTCATGCCATTGGCCACAACGGCGTGCTGTCCCTTCGCCGATAGCGGAAGTAGCAATGCAACTTTGGCTTGGACCTTACCACCAATTGGAGCAACTGCCCCGGTTGTACTTTGAGCGGTGGCATTTGGCACGCTGGTTAACTGAGAGGCAGGCGATGAGCCGCCTCCTGCGCAACCGGAAACTTTTGCAGCCATCAAGCCCAACATCGCGAAAATTGCGATTGCCTTCAGGGGCCAGAATTTACCAAGGTCTGTTCTCAAAGTTCGCAACCCTTGATGCCGAAACAGCCAAACTTAGGAGCAACTCAATTCGTAGTTCAGTTCACACGACTACGTGTGCTGAACCCGCACAACGTATGATGAACACGCATATTCGCATTGATCGCACCAGCGCTCTTGGTGGATAAACGCACAAAACATCAAGAGTGGGGCATAAATGCTGCTTTTTGCCTCGCTCGCACTGGAGTTTGATTTTGGCAAACGTTGAAAACGACGTTGGCGACAGCGGAAACCAGGTGACTATCGGCCAGGCTGTCGCCAGCGAGCTTGATCGACTGCTGGCGACTACAGTAGCTCCGGGTCTCTATTTTGTCGCAACTCCGATTGGCAATCTCGGAGATGTGTCTTTGCGGGCGATCTCGACTTTGGCCGGCGTTGACCGCCTCTTTTGTGAAGACACCAGGATCAGCCGTCGCCTCCTCGAGAGGTTTGGGATCAACCGTCGCTTGTCCGTTTACCATGAACACAATGCCAGCGAGGTTCGCCCGGAGATCCTGAGAGAATTGGCGGCTGGTCGTTCTGTCGCTCTGATATCGGATGCGGGAACGCCGGCAATATCTGACCCCGGATTTAAGCTGGCGACCGCTGCGCTCGATGCTGGCCATCAGGTTGTGCCTGTGCCCGGGCCTTCAGCCGTGATCTCAGCTCTCACCGTTTCTGGCCTGGCGACCGACCGCTTCCTGTTCGCTGGCTTTCTCGGCCAGAAGAGCACGCAACGGCGCCAGCAGATTGAAGAGCTTTCGACCATTCCTGCGACCCTCGTTCTGTATGAATCGCCACACAGGCTGAATGGTTGCCTCAGAGATCTCGCTGACGTTCTGGGGCCGCGTCCGGCGGCCGTCGCTCGCGAGATCACAAAGCGTTATGAGGAGATCAAGCGCGGCTCGCTTTCGGAGTTGGCGGACTGGGCAGATGATGTTGCGGCGCGCGGTGAGATTACGATTGTTATCGGGCAGAGCAAAGCTGCTGCAGTGGAAGAGGTCTCAGATGACCTGATCGAATCCAAGCTGGCCGCGATACTCAATGATCACCCACCAGCGCGCGCAGCTAAGCTGGTTGCCGCTGACCTTGGCGTTCCAAAGTCGCGGGTATACGATATCGGTCTGAAGTTGAAGCAAGAGAACTGACAGTCTCCGAGGAAGCACTTGAATTGGCTTTGGTAAGCGGCAAGAAGGTCGATGGCAGATCCGCCAATTCACAACGGCGGCGAATAAGCGAGAACCGCGGCCGTTGGGCTGAATGGCTTGCAGCCGGGCTATTGATTTGCAAGGGCTACCGAATCTTAAGTCGGCGAGTGAAGACGCCTTTCGGCGAGATTGATCTCATCGCACATAGAGGCCACAGGGTTGCGTTCGTGGAGGTCAAGTATCGCAAAGACTTTGCCAGCGACACGCAGCCGATTACGCGGAGACAGTCTGAGCGCATCGCCAAGGCCGCCGACTACTGGTTGTGGCGGCAGAAGAATTTTCGAGATCACAGAATGGGTTTGGATTGCGTACTTATCTCGCCAGCCGGATTGCCCAGGCACATTCCCGATGCTCTCCAGCCCACGACGTAACATCACCTACCCGCCTAGAACTGATATCCAATACCAAGCAGGACCCAACCGATGCCATTAAAAGTTGCTTGCCAGATGGACCCGATCGAATTGATTGATGTTCCCGGCGACTCGACCTTTGCGATCCTGTTAGAAGCGCAGGCGCGGGGGCACGACATATTCTATTACACACCGCCTGATCTGACGTTGGACGGCCAACGACTGATCGCACACGGGGCATCACTCAAGGTCGAGGATCAACAGGGCGAGCACTTCGCGTTGACCGACAAGCGGACCATCGACCTGAAAGAGGTGGATGTCGTGTTGCTGCGCCAAGATCCACCGTTTGATATGGGATATATTACAACGACCCATCTGCTAGAGCGGATTCATCCTGATACACTAGTGGTGAACGATCCCGCCCAAGTGCGCAATGCTCCAGAAAAAGTCTTCGTCCTCGACTACCAAGACTTAATGCCGCCGACGATGGTGACTCGCAACCTCGAGGATGTCAGAGCGTTCCGTGACAAACACGAGGACATCATTGTGAAGCCGCTGTACGGCAATGGCGGCGCTGGTGTATTTCGTCTCAAGCCGGGCGACACAAACCTCAACTCACTTGTTGAACTTTTCCAGCTGTCTTTCCGTGAACCGTTCATGGTGCAGCAGTACCGCGACGAGGTCCGTCAGGGCGACAAACGGATCATCCTGGTGGATGGAGAAGTTGCCGGTATTATCAATCGCGTACCAGCCGAAGACGAAGCACGTTCCAACATGCACGTCGGTGGCCGCGCCGAGCCGGTGGACCTCAACGACCGAGACCTTGAAATCTGCGAGCGGCTTGGTCCGGCGCTGCGCGAACGCGGACTTTTGTTCACCGGTATAGATGTGATCGGGCCCTACCTGACTGAGATCAATGTGACGTCACC
>JBCDBQ010000349.1:0-7621 GCA_039183375.1 Pseudomonadota bacterium | reverse complement strand
ATCATCCAGGAGCAGTTAAGGTCATGGCTCAATTCGCCATTGCCGACCGCGGTCGTGCTGCGGATGCTTGGCTTGTCGAGGCAGCCGAGGCGGCGTGGAAGAGCAAGCTTCACCCGGCATTGACCACAAGCCTCCTTGCACGCGTCAAAGAGAAGGCAGATGCGGCAGCGATTGATATTTTTAAAGCCAATCTCAAAGACCTGTTGCTCGCAGCTCCGGCCGGTCGGCGAACGACGATGGGTTTGGATCCAGGCATTCGAACTGGTGTCAAAGTTGCAGTCGTTGATCAGACTGGGAAGCTACTCGCAACGGCAACGGTTTATCCGCACGAACCTCGTAACGATTGGCACGGGGCACTTGCGACGTTGGCGGGGCTCTGCACGAAACATGCTGTCGACCTGATTGCCGTTGGGAACGGAACGGCCAGTCGTGAGACGGATAAGCTGGCAGGTGAATTGATTGGCAAACTTCAGCAGCCGACGATTTCGAAGGTCATGGTGTCAGAAGCTGGTGCCTCTGTTTACTCGGCCTCTCAACTGGCAGCGGATGAGTTTCCGGATCTTGACGTTTCGCTAAGAGGAGCCGTGTCGATTGCGCGTCGCTTGCAGGATCCGCTCGCTGAACTGGTCAAGATTGAGCCGAAGGCTATTGGCGTCGGACAGTACCAGCACGATGTCAACCAGAATGAGTTAGCGTTGTCACTTGATGCCGCTGTCGAAGACTGTGTTAACTCAGTTGGAGTTGATATCAATACAGCTTCGGCTCCGCTGCTGGCGAGCGTAGCAGGGCTTAACGCTACGATCGCTCAGAATGTCGTCAACTACCGCAATGATAACGGAGCCTTCAAGAAGCGTTCTGAAGTTAAGAAGGTGGCGCGGCTGGGACCAAAGGCTTTTGAACAAGCGGCTGGCTTTTTGCGTATTATGGATGGACCAAACCCTCTAGATGCCTCGGCTGTTCATCCAGAAGCCTACGAGGTGGTTGAGCGTATTGCCAAGGCCAAGAACCGGTCGGTCAAGTCTATGATTGGCGATGATGCATTCTTGAAGAGCCTGCAGCCAGATGCCTTTGTCGACGATCAGTTCGGCTTGCCGACTGTACGCGATATTCTAGCAGAGCTTGAAAAACCGGGTCGTGACCCGCGGCCGGAGTTTCGCACCGCGCGGTTTTCAGAGGCCGTTGAAAAGATCACCGATCTTGCTCCGGGCATGCGGCTCGAAGGCGTTGTTACCAACGTCACGGCATTCGGGGCATTCGTGGATGTTGGGGTTCATCAGGACGGCCTCGTGCATATTTCCGAACTCGCAGACCAGTTTGTGAAGGATCCGCGTGATATCGTTAAAGCTGGTGACGTTGTAAATGTGCGCGTGAAAGACGTTGACGTTGGGCGGAAGCGGATAGGTTTGTCTATGAAATCGCGAGCTGAGAAGGATAGTCCGCGGGCAGACCAGCATGGGCAGCCTGCGAAAGACCCCAAGAAGCGTAAAGGGCAAGCGCCTGCAGAACGCGCTGTTTCACAAGCAGCCGGGATTGATGGCGAATCGGCGCTCGCGGCGGCACTGCGTCGAGCGCAGGGCGATGGGAAACGTGCGGATTAACGGTTAATTGGCCCAATAGCGGCATTATCACAGTATACTTCTGAGGGCTTAGGCGATATGAACGCCGTCAGATTGACAAGGCTGCGCCCGCAACGTGCCTCAGCATACATGCCGCGCGCCAAAGCTTCCTGATTTGCCGACTTGCTCCGCCCCTGCAGAGTGTTGGGGTTTGAAAGGTATTCCATGATTGAACTTGAAGCCGTTGCGCCTGGCTTGCGCGATGCAATGACTGCGCGGGGCTATCATGAATTGACGCCCGTCCAACGCGCAGTGCTGGAACCAGGTGTGTCGGGCCGTGATATGCTGGTTTCGGCACAGACCGGTTCTGGGAAGACCGTTGCCTTTGGTCTAGCTCTCGCCGAGTCGCTGCTCGCCGGTGAAGAGAAGTTGGGCCGGCCAGCTGCCCCCTTGGCGCTTATCGTTGCTCCTACCCGCGAACTGGCACTGCAGATCAGACGAGAGTTTGAGTGGCTCTATCAGTCAATGGGTGCTGTGATTGGTTCGTGTGTTGGCGGTATGGACATGCGGACGGAGCGACGACGGTTGGAGCAGGGTGCGCACATTGTGATTGGGACGCCTGGTCGGCTCCGGGATCATATTCAACGTTCGTCGCTTGTGACCGATGAAATTCGTGCTGTGGTTCTCGACGAGGCCGATGAGATGCTTGATCTCGGTTTTCGTGAGGACTTGGAGTTCATTCTATCTGAGACACCGGCTGAGCGACGGACATTGTTGTTCTCAGCGACCGTACCGCGTGGCATTTCCAATCTGGCCTCCAAGTATCAGAATGACGCTGCACGGGTCTCGACTACGGAGGAGAAGAAGCAGCATAGCGATATCGACTATCGTGCGCTCACCGTCGCAGCGAGTGATCGTGAAAACGCGATCGTGAATGTGCTGAGATTTTATGAGGCACGGAACGCCATCATATTCTGTGCAACGCGCGCTACGGTGAACCACATTACGGCGCGCTTCAACAATCGGGGATTCTCAGTCGTCGCTCTCTCCGGCGAACTCACTCAGAATGAACGATCCCATGCGTTGCAAGCCATGCGGGATGGTCGTGCACGGGTCTGTATTGCAACCGATGTGGCAGCGCGCGGCATCGACCTGCCAAATCTTGAACTTGTTGTTCATGCGGACCTGCCAACAAACGGCGAGACCTTATTGCACCGCAGCGGTCGGACTGGACGCGCTGGGCGTAAGGGTGTGAGCATTCTAATCGTACCAGGCAATAAACGCAGAAGCGCGGAACGTCTGCTTGCTAGTGCCAAGATTCGGGCAACGTGGGATAGTCCGCCTTCTGCAGAAGAGGTTGCGGCGCGCGACGACGACCGACTTTTGGCGCACACGGCACTGCAACAGCCAATCCAGGAGAATGAATCCGAATTGGTCCGGCAGCTTGTCTCCAAGTACAGCGCCGAGCAGATCGCGCAGGCATTTGTTGGTGTCGTGAGGGAAGGCCAGTCGGCTCCTGAGGAGCTGCAAGACGTGTCATCGCCTGAACCTCGATCGCGTCAGGCTCCACCGCGCCTTGCTAACAGTGTTTGGTTTTCGCTGTCCGTTGGCCGTAAGCAAAAGGCTGAGCCAGGTTGGTTGCTCCCGGCGTTGTGCAAGGGCGGTGGGCTGACCAAGCCGGAGATCGGCGCAATCAGGGTTCAGCAAGACAGAACGTTGGTCGAGATTGATGCCGACAGTGTCGATCAATTCCTCGCCAGTATTGGACCCAATGCAACTTTGCAAAAGAGCATCCGGATTGCTCGGCTGGAAGAAGCGCCCGAATTTGAGAGAGAGAAATCGCATAGAGGCAAGAAGCTACGGAATGCGCGTGGCGAGGATCAAAAGAGTGGTCGGTCTCGGTCATCCAATGGCGGGAAAGAAGGCTTGAAAAAGTCCGGCAAGAGTAAGTTTCAGAAAAAGCAAGGCAAACCAACCAAGGCGGACGTAAAGCAGCGGAAGCGCAAAACAAAGCAGAACCCGACTGAGTCTGCCAGGACTTGATTGCATAAAGTGGCGTTTCAGCATCGTTGTGCTGCCGCCTTTTGAGCATGGCGCTCAATGTGCGGGTATATAATTGCCAAGGCAAAGATCGCGCTGATGATGGCGCTTCCGTTTCACTCAGATATTCTGTTGGTTGTTTCTTTTGATGGTGGCACATGTCCATGAAACGCCAGATCCACTTGAACCTCTTTATTTACTCACGCGGTCACCATGAGGCCGCTTGGCGTCATCCGGAGGCGCCAGCTTTGGCGCTGACTGACATCGAGCACTTTGTCGATTGTGCGAAGAAGGCCGAGGCGGCCTGTATGGACTCAATATTTCTGGCCGATACGCTTGCCTTACCTCCGGATACAGACCGCACAGCGCGATTGTATCTTGAGCCTTTCACGATGCTTTCCGCGATTGCCATGGAGACACGGCGCATTGGGCTCATTGGGACGGCCTCGACGACACATTCAGAGCCATACAATGTCGCGCGCATGTTCAGCTCGTTGGATTACATCAGTCGCGGGCGCGCGGCTTGGAATATCGTGACATCGTTTAGCATTCCTGGGGCCGCAAACTTCGGGAGTGAAGGCCGGCTGTCTCATTCTGACCGATATGAACGCGCTGACGAATTCGTCGATGTCGCGAGGAAGCTCTGGGATAGCTGGTCGGATGATGCTGTTATCGATGACCGTGAAGCCGGCCTCTATTACACGAGTGAGAAGGTCAATCCGATCGACCACCATGGCCAGTACTACGACGTGGCGGGACCTATGAACATTCCGCGTCCTCCGCAAGGCCGGCCTGTATTGGTACAGGCGGGCTCATCTGATACCGGCAAAGACTTTGCTGCCAAGCATGCAGAGGCTGTCTTCACGGCGCATATGACGAAGGAAACGGCGAAGGACTTCTACAAAGATCTAAAGGGGCGCGTTGCCGCCTATGGCCGGCCAACCGACCAGTGTCTCATTTTGCCTGGGATCAGCATGGTCATCGCCGGGACTGAGACCGAAGCAAAGCGGATGGAGCAGGAGCTGAACGAGCTTTGCGATGTTGAGACATCTCTGTCCCGGCTCTCACAGCGTTTCGATGGCTACGACTTCACGCATATTCCGTTGGATCGCGTTCTGACAGTTGGTGATTTTCCAGATCCTGCTGAGAACCAGAGTTCGCGCGGTCGAACAGAGTTGATTGTCGGTGCTGTTGAGCGAGAGCGGCTCACAATGCGCCAACTTCTTGGCAAACTGGCGGGTGCTCGGGGCCACTTTGTTATTGCCGGCTCACCGGAACAAATCGCCGACGCTATCGAAGACTGGATTGATGATGGAGCAGCTGATGGCTTCAATGTGATGCCACTTCTGTTGCCGCATATGCTCGAAGTATTTGCAGATGAGGTTGTTCCGATTCTGCAACGGCGAGGGCGGTTCAGGACTGAATATGAAGGGGCCACGCTGCGTGATCACTATGGTTTGCAGCGTCCTTCGGCGTAGCTTGCAAGGACAATGACATGCAGACCTTTTGAGGTTTGCAGTGGAGGAATACTTTATATGGCGCAGGATGTTTCGAGGAGCGGTAGCTTGAGCACCAACGCGCGGGCATCGGAGCATATCAGCGAAGCCGTGAGAGCCTTTACGCTCAACTACGGTGATGCGAATGTTTATCTTGGACCGGCGCGTGAGGTAGATCCCGAATGCAAAATGGCGGACATTATGCAGGGGTGGTTGCTGGCGCTGAGTAATGATGGCGTACAGGTTGCTCGAGCGCGTGAACTTCATGATGGTGTCGACACAGCTGGATTGAGCGACCGCGAAGGTGCGCATCTCAAGGCATTGCGACTTGCCGCACACGGGCAGTGGCCTTCCGCTGTTGCAGCACTCGATCGTCACCTTATGAGCGATCCGTACGATCTCGCTGGGCATCAATACGCAATGCGACTGGATGGCTATCTTGGTCGGTTTCATCGCGTGGCCGGACGGTCGGCGCGCGCGCTTCCCTCCTGGTCGAAAGACGATCCGAACTATGGGATCATGCTATCATTCTACGGGTTTGGCCTGGAAGAGCTGGGCGACTATGCGCGTTCCGAGGAGGTCTCTCGTGCTGCCTCGGAGTTGGAGCCTTACGGCTACTGGCCACATCATGCTGTTTCCCATGTATTGGAGATGACGGGCAGGCCGGACGAGGGCGTCGCTTGGATGGATGGGCGCATGCCCTACTGGTCAGATGCAAAGTGCAACAATCGTGTCCATATCTGGTGGCATAAAGCCTTGTTTCACATTGAACTTGGCCAGTTTGATGCGGCGCTAGCAATTTATGATGACGAAGTCATACCGGCGATGCGTCCCGTCGGAACCCAATTGTGCAACGCTACGGCTCTGTTGTGGCGGCTTGAGACATTGGGCTGTGAGTCCGGTCAGCGTTGGCAAAAGCAACTGGGAATGTGGCAGCAGCAGTTGAGGGGTATGTCTAGTCCGTTCAACGAGATTCATGCATCCATGGCCGCCCTTCGCGCCGGTGACAGAGCGGCCTACGATACGGTTCTCAGCGGAATGAAGCGGTCAGCGAGCTCGAATGGCGAATTGGTGCCAGCATACCGAGACGTTGCTATCCCCATCGCTCAGGCTATGGCGTGTTTTGTCGACAAAGACTATGCAGGCGCTGTTGACGGCCTGCTTCCCGTCGAGGCCGAACTTTGGCGCATGGGGGGCAGTATTGCCCAACGGGATCTCGTTGAGTGGACGCTCACGGAAGCTGCCATTCGCGCCGGACAAAGGGATGTGGCAGTGGCCCTGTCCAATGAGCGACTAGCGCTAAGGCCGGAGAGTGCTGTCAACAAACAGTTCCTCCGTGAGGCGGAGGCTATTCGGGTCTAGGCAGTCCGGCTTGATCAAGGTGTATTCAACTCGCCCTGTACTCTGGCGAAATTGCGTAGATGCAACTCTGAGGCGCTGGCATTTGGTTCGCCGCTGCCTGTTGCTACCCTATACCTGAAGCAAGACTTAGCGATGCTCGGTCGAGGCCAGCGCAAAGCTCTTTCAAGCGGCTTCGATGTCGGCAGCCAAGAGATCATAGAGTTCCTGTGTCACCTCGGGTCGCCGGTCGAACCACAATTCAAATCCACGCACTGCTTGATGCAGTAACATGTCGAGGCCGTTTGACGTCGCAAGGCCCCTTGATTGAGCTGCAGCCAACAGGGGAGTCTTCAGGGGCACATAGACAATATCAGATACAACGGCGTTGCTTGCCATCGTGGACACGTCAATATCGAGTGGATCATGACCATGCATGCCCAGTGACGTCGCGTTGACGAGTAATTGGGAGCCTTGAAGGAGGTTCGGTAACTCTGCCCATGTCGCCGGTTTGACGCTCGCGCCGAACCGATTTCGCAATGCTTCTGCTTTCTCAATAGTTCGGTTGACCACGTGGACTGTCTCAAAGCCGCGTTCAATGAGACCATATATGACGGCTCTGGCTGCACCTCCGGCGCCCAGAACTAGAGCTCTATGCCGATTGCCGTCCCATCCAGGTGACGCGGCATCCAATGCACAGATGAAACCTTCAACGTCAGTGTTGGTCGAGCGCAGCGTGCCGTTATCAAACCAGAGCGTGTTGGCAGCGCCAACTGAGATGGCACGATCGTCGGGTTCTGATAATTCGAATGCAATGTCCTTGTGTGGCATTGTTACATTGGCGCCGACATAGCCGTGATCAGATAGATGCGTGATGAACTCCACAATGCCTTCGGGTGCGATTTCCTCGGCGCGATAGTTGGCCTGGATGCCATAATGCTCAATCCAGTAGCCGTGAAGTTTGGGCGAACGTGAATGTTTGGCTGGATATCCTATGACGCAGGCTGCGCGTTGTTGTTCAGGCATTCGCGTGTCCTAAGTGCTCTTGGTTCCAGCCAACATATCGTCAATTCGCACAACTTGGCCGGTCTGGGCTGATTGAGTAATTGCAAGCGTCGTTGCTAGGGTCAGCATACCATCGCGACCTGACAATACAGGTTCTTCGTCTCCGTGTATCACAGCAGCGAAGTT
>JBCDBQ010000348.1:0-7706 GCA_039183375.1 Pseudomonadota bacterium | reverse complement strand
CGCTCTTCGGAAAGCCGCTCGGCAAGTTCCTGAACCAGCGTTTCGACCTGAGCGATGCGCTCCAGTTCGCTTTGAGACCTCTCGAGCTGGGCTGTGAATTCGACGATGCAGGACTCGATATCCTGTAGCGCCGACATGTCCGTGTTCGTTGGTAGGGCTTCCATCGCGCCCTGCAGCCGAAATTCCATCTGGTCGAGCCGCTCGCCAAGCAGTTCGATGTGGTCAACTTCGCTTTCAGTATCTGCAACGGTTGACGTTTCAATCTGGGCAATAATGCGATTGAAGTTCTCTGTCAGCCAAGCTCGTTGTTCGCTATCGTCGACGTGGACGACCGGCAACTGTTGTGTCTGCGGCTGAGCTATCGGCGATGTTGCCAATTGGAAGGGTTGTTCCATCGAATGGGGAATACCAGCCTCACCGCTCTCGTAGAGCTGTGTGAGTTGCTCGGCTGTCATCTCGTCCCAAGGGTCATCCGGGTTTCCTGCCGCCTGAAACTCAGCTGCTGGCGGTTCAGTCGGTGTTTCAACGGCTTGAACTGGTGCTTGTGGGATGGCAGCAGCTGCCGTGCCTTCCGCTTCTGAATGAGACGGTTGGCTTTGCGTCAGGAAATGATCGGCCAGGGTTGCCAGTCGCTTTTGCTCATCTGCGCGCGGAAGGCCTGCCAAATTGTTCGTGTCCCCGAGAGCAGCGTTGGAGATCAAACCGCTTTGACTATCGTGGGGTGAACTGGAACGTGGGCTTGGAGCGGTATTTTGAATTCTCGCTGCAAGCTGCTCCATCGCCTCTTCGATTTGCTGAAAGGCGCTTTGAAACTCGCCGGGCAGCCTGTCCTTGGTGCCGCGTGTGTTCGCAGCCAGACGCGAAATTCTTTCCTGCATTTCATGCAGGGCGGCGGACTGCCGGCTCTCGGATTCTGCCATCATGGTAGAAATGGCGCCGAGAAGAGCGTTCATGGAATCAGTTTCGCCCGACGGAACAGCATCAGATGGCTGGTCGGGCCAATCGTCTTCTGAAAATCTCGCATTTACTTCGAATTCTGACATCGTGTCCCTCGGAGCATAAAATTTGTTCCTGGACAAATTCGATTGGCGGCGGTCTAGCCACTTGTTTATGGGCTGATTCCCTTGCTTCGCCGATCAAAACTGTCCTGCGGCCCCGATGCGTTCACTATTGCTGGACCATCCACGGTCAAATTCGGTGATTCGTAGTAAATTTAATCTTAAGGGCGGCGGCGTATCCGCCTGGAATAAATGTGTTTTTAATTATCTCGATTTGAGCGCTTTGATGGATATACAAGTCGATCCAAGATTTCGTCCAGATCATATCAATATTGTTGTCGGTTCGGCGAAGACGGCCCGTAAATTCGCCGCCTGCTTCTGGCAAAAATTGATCTAAGAGACTATGTGATGATCACCCAACCAACGTAGGAGGGCGGGTAGCACCATGAGTATGTTCCGTAAGTCATTGATTGCGAGTGGTATTTTCGCGGTCCCGGTTGCCATCGGTATGGCAATATCAGCGCCTGTTGTTGCGCAGCAGACCACTGGCGGGCGCTATACAATGCATCAGACCGACGACGGCATGTTGCGGCTAGATACGCAGACTGGCGCGGTTTCACTGTGCAGTCGAACGGATGATGCCTGGGCTTGCAAGCCGATGGCGGACAAGAAATCCGCCAACGATGAGATTGCGCGTCTCCAGAAGGAAAACAAGGAACTGCGGTCAGAGGTTAATCGGTTGGATAAGATGCTCGGAATGGGCAGTCCCAAGTCCAATAGCGAAGCCGATCCACCACGTCCTGGTGGTAGCCCGAATTCGTTCCGATTGCCGACTGAAAAGGAAGTGGATCAGGCGCTCAACTATTTCGAGCGAATGTTGCGCAAGTTTCAGGATCGCCTCAAAAAGCTGGAGCAGGGACAGAGCAACGAACCGAAACAGCTCTAGCTCCGAAGCTGTAGATCGAGTGGATTGATCAATGCTGCAGCAGGCGCAAACGGAATTCAGCGTTGCAACGCGTGATCCCGGCTTTACGGATATCACGGAGGAACTTGCGGTCTGGCTGCGAAGCGTCGGAGGTGCAGAGGGTCTGTTGACTGTCTTCATTCGTCACACCTCCGCGTCACTCACGATACAGGAGAATGCCGATCCATCCGTGCAGTCCGACTTGCTTGTGGCACTGGATGGTCTTGCACCGCGTGACGCGCACTATGAGCACAGCAGTGAGGGCCCCGATGATATGCCATCGCATATCAAATCCATGCTCTCCTCGACCTCATTACAGATCCCAGTGCGTGACGGCCAGATGCTGCTGGGAACCTGGCAAGCGGTTTACCTGATTGAGCATAGAGATGGCGCAAGGCACCGTCAGATTATCGCTCACTACATTGGGTCCTAATGGGCAAGCGTACGTCGGCACTGCCTCGTGATTTCTAGCTAGTGCGGTGTTTGCACAAGTCCCAACGACAATGGTTCCAAAACTAGAAACTGCCAGCAGCGAATGCCTGCGTGGCAGCGACCAGTTCATGGATGGTGCCGGGTTCACTCATGGCGTGACCGGCGTCCGGAACGATCGTGAGCTTGGATTCCGGCCAGGCCGTGTGGAGTGCCCAAGCATTCTTGAGAGGCGTGACGACATCGTAGCGACCATGAACGATGCGGCAGGGGATCTCACGTGCGTGGTGGAGGTTGTCGAGGATCCAGTTATCCGATTCCAAAAAACCGGAATTATAAAAGTAATGACATTCGATCCGCGCGAATGCCAACGCGTAATTGTGTGAAATGCTGTTGGCATCCCGCTTAGGATTAGGCGTCAGAGAGACTGTGCTGCCTTCCCATTGGCTCCACGCTTTGGCTGCTGCGAGCCGCACATCGTGATCCTGCGCCGTCAGCCGTTTGTAGAACGCGCCAATGACATCCCCGCGTTCCTGCGGCGGAAGTGCGGAGATAAACTCCTCATACCGGTCCGGGAAAAGTGCGTTGCAACCGTCTTTGTAGAACCAGTCAATCTCCTGCTGTCTCAGCAGGAAGATGCCACGCAGAATCAAACTCGAAACGCGTTGCGGATGTGTAATGGCGTATATCAGGGAGAGCGTCGAGCCCCATGAGCCGCCAAATAGTTGCCATCGATCGATGGACAGATGTTGTCTTAGCTTCTCGATGTCATCGACCAGATCCCAGGTCGTATTTCCTTCGAGTTCTGCGTGCGGGGTCGAGCGACCGCAACCGCGCTGATCGAACAGTATAACTCTGTACTGTTTTGGATCGTGAAATCGGCGCATTAGCGGATTGCTTCCGCCTCCGGGCCCGCCGTGTACCATCAGAACCGGTAGCCCGCTCGGATTGCCACATTCCTCATAGTAGATCTCATGCGTGTCAGAGACCTTTAGGCGGCCGGTCAATCGCGCCGATTGCGATGGGAACAGGTTGAATTTGCCAGGCGTTCGGGCATGGTTATCCATGGTCTGTCTTGTACCTGCTTACAATCTTCTTAACTTTGTGGTTCCACAGAAGATCGTGATTTCCAGTTCAGCCGGCGAGGCTGTTTCGTTGAGACCATAGAATGCGCGACGTTTCTTGGCCAAAGCAAATTCGCTCGTCAGTCATTAGCCATTGTAGCGCAAAATAGTCAATTATCCAGCCTGCTGTGCTTTTCGATCCTTCAGGCGCTGCAGTCTTTGTTCTCGATCAAATATCGTCTCTCCGCCAGGGATTCTGATATCCCGAACGCCATCCTGAACATGCCGAGATGGAGCGGGACCGAGCTTTGATAAGACAATCGCCACCGTGAATGCTGGAAGCGCTCCAAGCGTACCAATGAGCTCGGAGGGTATGGAGACCAGTGACGAGCTGCTGGTCATGATCGCCAGGATCGAAACGCCAAAACCGGTGAGGATTGTTGCGATGGCTGCGAAATCGCTCATCCGTTTCCACCAGATCGACAGGATGATGACCGGGAATGCTGTTGCAGCACTGATCGACAGCGACCAGAAGAAAAGCTTGAGCGGGTCCGAGGTGACGACCCGGGCAAAAAGAATAGCTAAGACAATGATCGCAACAATGCTTATGCGCGCGGCCAGCACCCTGCCGGACATGTTTTCTGATCTTCGGCTCAGGCCAAACAGGATGTCTTCGGTCAACATTGAAGACAGGGAGAACACCGTTGAACCAATGGCTGCGAGTGTCGCGGCAATAGCTCCGGCAAGCATCAAGTGAAGAACAATTGTCGGAAACTCGGCGGCAGCGGGCACAATGAATACAATGCTGTCGCGATCAAACGTAATGTCGGGGAGACTGAGGGATGCTGCTGTACTGCTGATCGTGGCCTGCCCTGATGCCATGAGCGTTTGAAACCAAAGCGGGACGGTTTCCGCAGATTGTCCGACAATTTCAAGCATCACAATGTTGCGCAAGAAGACCGCCAAAGCAGACAGTGTCAGGAAAATAACTCCGACAAAGAAGACGCTCCAAGCCAATGACTTTCTTGCTTCGTAAACGCCGATTGTTGTCCCACAGCGAGGCAACAACCACGGTGCGCTTGCAATACCGAGCGCAACGGTCAGTGTCGTCAACGCAAAGCTGATTGAGCCAATGTTGGTATACGGCTCTGCAATTCGTTCATTGATCGCGTTGAAACCGCGGCTGGCCCATTCCACCGCGAGTGGTGACAATTGCTCAACCGGAACCTGTTGGGCGAATTCCATGCGTCCAACGCTGCGCAGGACCGGCCCGTAACTTAACTGTGCGAGTGGCAGGTTGGTCTCAATAACGCCAAGCATGGCCGCAGGCACGATAATGGCCAGCATGACCGTAATCGCCTGTGCTGCACCAACCCAGCCTAAGGAGCGCATGCCACCGATGGTAATAGCTACCGCTAGAAAAATGGCGAGTATCGCCGCGCTTTGCGTAGAGGTTGAACTCACCAGCAGGCCGATCGCGCTGTCAGCTATTTGAAGTTCGGCAGCCAGCAGCAACAGCATAGGAACTGAGAAAGCGGCAGCCGAAACTATTCTTACAAACTGATTGTCGAAGCGGTTTCCAAGATAAGAAGGGGCCGTGTAACCGCCATACTTTCGCATGAATGGCGCGATCATCGTCCCCATCACGACAAACCCCGTTGTGATGCCGATAACGATGCACCAGACATCGAAGCCATTGAGAAAGAACAGGCCTGTCAGCGTAACGACACCCAGGCCACCGACCGAGACGACGGCCATGACCAAGCCATTGTAAACTGCCGGAACGCGTCGCCCGCCAGCAAAGAATTCACTGACATTGTTGGTGTAGGAGGCAATGCCGATGGTCGCAAACAGTGCGAGAATTAGGGCCAGCACGGCATTGCGGATTATGATACTCGCAATGCCTAACTGTT
Source organism: Pseudomonadota bacterium (assembly GCA_039183375.1). Taxonomy (GTDB): domain Bacteria; phylum Pseudomonadota; class Alphaproteobacteria; order Rhizobiales; family Hyphomicrobiaceae; genus Tectiglobus. Next base: position 2,338 of record JBCDBQ010000348.1, on the reverse strand, counting down.
CGAAGATCAACAAGAGCAGAAATGCACTAATCAGCAAACTTGAGAATATGCTGAAGTATATTCCCAGCTTCGGATTGACGAGACGTGTGCGGTGTGTCGTGGCCATGAGGTAGGGTGTCGTCCGTCCCGCTCAATTGCGAGGTTATGATAGCTCGTATCTGAGTTAGGAATCTTCGTTGGCGCCGTGCCAATGGTCGATAGAGTCCTGACGGTTCATGTACGTCGCGATTGTGAAGATGCCGATGAGCCAAAGTCCGTGCCCGGCCAGAAAGTAACCAAGAGGGAACCCGAGAAACTTATTGTGGTTCAAGCTCTCCGCGTAGAACGGGAGTACGAAGACCAAAATCAGAAATGGGGCCAGGCTGGCGATCAATTGAAGCTTGGTATAGCGCCAATAGGGTTTGCGTTCGTCTCTCTCAAGCACAGTGATGTCTTTCTGCTCGGGTCCTGGATGGTGTCTCGCTGTAAAGCGTTGTCTATCGCTAATCGACAAATAGGGCTGAAATTCAAGCGAGTTGAAGTCGTCTGACGACTTGTATCACTTGCGATTGCGCCTGCAATACTCGTCTTCTGGCAGGGCGTTTTCCCAGGTCATCGCTCTCACGTTGGCGACAGACACCCAATCCAATTATGCTCTATATCAGTCTAAGGTTTGATTTGAGTGGTGATACCGCGTGGTATAAGCGAATAATTCTTGCCGTTTAATACGGCAAATTGCTTAAATGTTCTGCAGGCGGGCCATCTGGTCTGGCTCGGCATGAGAGGGTTGCGTGATCGCTTAACCGCTCGGAGACTTCGATATGGGAACGACACAGCGAATCATCATTGTGGATGATCACCCGCTTTTCCGTGACGCCCTCGATAGTTCACTGACGAGCGCGTTTGGGAATATCACGACACGGCAGTGTGGTTCGCTGGCGGAGCTCGTTGAGCTCCTAAAATCTGGCAGCGATGTTGATCTGATTTTGTTGGATCTCAATATGCCGGGCGTGCAAGGGTTCTCGGGGCTGTTGTTTCTGCGTGCGCAATATCCATCGATCCCTGTCCTCATTGTCTCAGCGACCGGTGATGCGGCAACCATTAGCCGGGCATTGAACTTCGGCGCTTCGGGCTTTGTCCCAAAATCCCGTCCTATTGATGAAATTCGCAGTGCTGTTCAGGCGGTTATGGATGGTGACATCTGGGTGCCGCCCGACATCGATCTATCAACTCCACAGTCGAGTGAAGAAGAACGACTGGTGAAGCGCCTTTCTTCACTGACGCCGCAACAGGTGCGGGTTCTCGTTATGCTGGGAGATGGGCTGCTGAATAAGCAGATCGCTTTTGAGCTCGGCGTGTCAGAAGCGACAATTAAGGCGCATGTTTCGGCCATTCTGCAAAAGCTGAACGTAGACAGTAGGACGCAAGCGGTCATAGCGATCAACAAATTGAGCACGTCGGAGCAATGGAGCCCAGATGCCAGCCCATGAACTCACAACCGGTTGGCTCAACTCGGCTGAGCGGCGGATGTGCGTTCGGGACTTTATTCAGCAGCGATTGGTTGGCGCGAGAGACGGCTGATTGTTGCGCGCAACGCGCCTGCTTTGACGGGTTTCCGGAGAACGGGAATCGCACTGTCTCGGAGTTTCTTGTGCACTTCAGGCGAGTTGTCCGCAGTGATAATTGCAGCGGGAAGTTCGGTGCCCAATGTTGCGCGCAGTTCTTCAATTGCGCTGTCGCCGGTGACGTTGTTGTCGAGGTGGTAATCTGCAAGCACGAGGTCCACCGGCCGATTTTGCGTTTCAAGGGCCGCGAGCGCTTCTTTTACTGAAGTGGCTGTCGTGACAATGCAATGCCAGCCATTGAGAAGCGTTGCCATCCCTTCCAAGACCTTGGGTTCGTTATCGATGCATAGAACGTGCACATCGTTCAGTGCAAATGCCGGGAGAATCTCAGGCTTTGTCGATTCTTGCGGAGCTTCGACCTGTTGCAATCTCACAAAGAAGCAAGAGCCTTTGCCCTGCGTCGATCGCAGACCGACGTGATGATCAAGTATGCGACCGATGCGATCGACGATCGAGAGGCCAAGGCCGATTCCCCGTCCCGAGCTCGCAGTGGGATCGAGGCGATGGAACTCCTTGAATATTTCGGCCTGGCGCGCGGCAGGTATCCCTGGCCCAGTGTCGATGACCTGAATTTCTATCAGGCCAACGCGGTGTCGGACGCCCAATAGAATTCTGCCCGCGTTGGTGTACTTGATGGCATTTGAGACCAGGTTCTGCAGCAGGCGGTGAAGCAGCTTGGGATCTGAGCGCACCCAGCTAGATGAGTTGACGATCGCAAACTCAAGTCCCTTGTT
>JBCDBQ010000347.1:0-7714 GCA_039183375.1 Pseudomonadota bacterium | reverse complement strand
GGTCGGATTAATCGCAGCCAGGTGCACCTCGTCACATTCGATGGCCGTCAGTTGCTGGCTCACCCCGGTGACACCCTGGCATCCACGATGCTTGCGAACGACGAACTGACAGTTGCACGGAGTTTCAAGTACCACCGCCCACGCGGTGTGATGTCGGCGGGTTCAGAAGAAACCAATGCGCTTGTTGGATTGCGAAAAGAAGGACGCACGGAGCCCAATACCCCGGCACCCCGGATCGAGGCGTTCGATGGCCTCCAGGCGAGCGGCCAGAATGCCTGGCCAAATGTACGGCTGGATATTGGCGCCATAAACCAACTGTTTGGCCCGGCTCTAGCTGCTGGTTTTTACTACAAGACGTTTATGGGACCTGTGATCGGTCCGCTCAAGGGTACCCGCTTCTGGATGTTCTGCGAGCACGTGATCCGGCGTGCTGCCGGCATGGGTAAGGCGACCTATCTCAGCGATCCGGACAGCTACGAAGTCGTCAATGCTCACTGCGATGTGCTAGTGGTCGGTGGCGGCCTTGCGGGTCTTGCTGCAGCCGAAGCGGCCGCACAAACCGGAGCCGATGTCATTCTCGCTGACGAGGACTTTGAGTTGGGCGGTTCGCTGCTCTCAGAGCCAACGGACGGTGAGAGCGATACATGGCTGGCGGCGCGCAAAGAGCGACTGCTTCAAAGCGACAACGTACAGGTCCTCAGTCGCACCACCGTGTTCGGTGCCTATGACAACAACGTCTATGGTGCGGTTGAGAGATGCAGCGACCATCTTAGCGAGCCGCGGGATCACCAGGTGAGGCAGCGCTATTGGCGTATCCGCACCAAGCAATGCATCCTGGCTTCCGGGGCTGTTGAACGACCACTTGTGTTTGGCGGCAACGACAAACCGGGTGTGTTCCTCGCAAGCGCGCTGAGAACCTATCTTAATCGCTTTGCCGTGCTGCCTGGTCGTGAGGTGGTCATCGCGACGAACAATGACAGTGCCTATCTGACCGCGATCGACGTCGCCCATGCGGGGGCCCGCGTTACGCTTTTGGATACCCGAAGTTCAGTTCCAGAGGCGTTGTCGACTGCACTTGCCGCGGCCAATGTTGAGCTTGAGTTGGGCCGCGGTCTCCTGGCCGTTCACGGTCGAGGACGTGTCAAGTCGGCGACGGTGGGATCGATTGATTCATTGGGCCGGCTGCAAGGCACCGAGCGGGTCATCAATTGCAGCGTGATTGGCATGTCAGGTGGCTGGTCGCCAACACTCCACTTGTGGAGCCATCCCGGCCGTAAACCAACGTTCAATAGTAGCGCCAACTGTTTTGTTCCTGAGCCCTCGAATACCGGCAGTCTGCAGTGTGTCGGCGCAGCGGCTGGGCACGGCGCAATTGATGAGATCGTTTCCTGCGCGGCCAACGCGGGCAAGAACGCAGGTGAGGCAGCTCGAGCGCCAGGCTCTGCTTCAACTGCTCACTCTCTTGCCCCGCCATCATTCTCTCAAATGGTGGATTGGTCTCGAGAACCGGCACGTACGTCCATTGTGACCAACACGAAAGGTGAGACGAAGGGCAAGGCGTTCGTAGATTTTCAGCACGATGTCACGTTGTCAGACATCGATCTTGCCCATCTGGAAGGTTTCATTTCGGTCGAGCACCTCAAGCGCTACACCACATCCGGCATGGCGATTGATCAGGGCAAGACTTCTAACTTCAATGCCCTCTCCCGCATGGCGCAGCGACGGCAGGCTGATATCGAGGCGACGGGCACAACGACCTTCCGCCCGCCCTACACACCCGTTTCCTTTGGCGCCATTGTCGGCCATGAAACAGGTCCGCACTTCGCCCCGACGCGCCATACAGCCCTGCATCAATGGCACGTTGATCAGGGCGCATCGATGATTGACGCGGGTGCCTGGGTTCGCCCCCGTTACTATCCTCGTGGCGGCGAAGGTATGGACGAGGCCTATCGGCGCGAAGCGGCCCATGTGCGTGAGCACGTTGGCATGGTGGATGTCTCCACTCTCGGCAAAATTGCAGTGCAGGGACCCGATGCGGCGGAGTTTCTCAACCGGGTCTACGTCAATGGCTGGAAAACGCTTGCCATTGGACGACTACGCTACGGCATCATGCTGCGCGAAGATGGTTTCGTGATGGATGACGGCGCGACGGCACGCTTAGGTGAACATGACTATCTCATGTCGACCACGACAACCAATGCCGGCCCTGTTCTGGCCCACCTCGAATACCTTCTCCAGGTCGCATGGCCGGACCTCAAGGTTCATGTCACGTCGGTCACGGATCAGTGGGCTGCGATCGCTGTAGCCGGGCCCAAGTCACGTCAGTTGCTGCAGGATGTTGTCACCGGCGCTGACTTAAGTGCTACAGGACTGCCCAACAATCACTTCGTTTTGGGCGAGATTAACGGCGTCGATGTGCGCGTCCACCGGATGAGCTATTCTGGCGAGCTGGCCTATGAGGTTTATGTTGTTTCGGGCCATGGTCTCCATGTCTGGCAGGCATTGGAATCGGCCGGGGCTCCACACGAATTAATCCCTTATGGCACAGAGTCCATGGGCACGCTCAGGATTGAGAAGGGACATATAGCAGGCCCTGAGATCGATGGCCGAACGACACTGCAAGATCTCATGCTGGAGAAATTTGCAAGCTCCAAGAAACCGTTCATCGGATCAGTGTTGTGCCATCGAACCGAACTCACAGGTCCACACCGCGAATCTCTCGTAGGCCTCGAAATTGTCGGTGATGTCGGCGCCAAGCCCGGCATGCTTCTGTTTCCGCGCCACGGTGATCCGACCGGTCACGGAGATGGTTTCGTCTCTTCCACGACTTACGCGCCAGCACTCAACAAGTACATTGCGCTTGGATTGTTGAAGAACGGTCGCGAGCGGCAGGGAGAGGTTATACGTTGCATCGATTTTCTCTCAGACCAGACGCTTGAAGCTAAAGTTGTCTCTCATCACTTCTTCGATCCGGAAGGAGAGCGGCAGAATGGTTGATGTCCGATCACCGCTAGCACACTGCAAGACCCCATTGCTGGCGCGAGGCGGCAGCATGGCGGATGCGATTGAACTCAAGATCAGCCATGCATCCATTGGCTCACTCGTGCAGATTGCTGGCTGGGGAGCCGCCTTCACGGAGGCCGTTACACCTCTGTTGCATGAACTTGATCTGGATGGGCTTGGCGGCTTTCATCAGGCGCAAACGTCGGATGGCCGTGTCTGCTTTCGCATCGCCCCCACCCGCCTGCTGATTTGGACGATGGACTCTCAGGTTGCCCCAGCATCCATATCGGACATTGATGCGGCATCTGCGCCGACCCTTGATCTCAGCCATTCTCGGGTTCGAGTGACGATCGAAGGTTCGATTGCACGCGCTCTTCTTACAAGACTGTCCACTATCGACCTGCGGTTACAGTCATTCCCAGTTGGCGCATTCTCCCAAACGACTATCCATCATACATCCGCTCTGATTTTCCATTCGCAAGAAAACCAATATGAGTTGCTGTTACCATCGTCGTATGCGGGCTCATTATGGGATTATATTGGTTTGGCCGCGAAACCATTCGGCTTAATCGATTCATAGCCCTAAACAATAATTTTCAGATGCAATTACTAGAATGACAGCCGTTTATATACTGCGGCGCGGCTTCAAGAGTATTTGCAAGCTCAAATACTGATAAACTCCATCCATCTATAAATACTTTATTCACAATTGATAACAACCCACGGTTGCTCGCTGGCAAATCAACACCGCTGTCATAAACCCCATTATCTTCATAACTTATTGTTTTTATTGATTATTTCTCTCTCACGACTCATCTTTTTAAATGTCTCAAAATGGCTCTTTCATTAGGAAGTTGTTGACCTATATCAGCCACACTTACCCTACCTTTCACGCAGTCAAGCCAGTTGAAGGAATTGGGTAATGGTATCGGGTGAAGTATTGAACTTGGAGACGGCTCTAGCGCAGTTGTACGAATTGCAGCTCGAGTTTGACGCACTTGAAGCCGCTGCTAGCAACGCGCAACAAAAACTCTCCTCCGTAGTCGAGCAACTGGAAACGCTATCCAAACCTCAGCCGATTGTTGAATTAGTCGAAGATGAACTCGTCGATATAGATTTTACCAGTGGCTCTCCTCTTCCGCTCATTGGCAATCTTGCACCAACTGGGGGCAGCGATACCATTGCTGAAGATGATGATCTTGTCGACGCGGCCGAGGATCATGCAGCACCCGTCACCTGTGTTCTCTCTTATGGCTCTGAGCCAACAGAAGCAAACGAAGTCGATGATCTGACGCTTGCGGATTCTGAGAGTCAGGAGATTTCTCGCTCAGACGAAATTGAAGAGGCCGGCCCGGCCGTAGACGTAACGGCCATGGCTTGCGGTGATGTTGTCTCTGAAGATGATCTGAGCTTTGCAGCGGGCGATGAGGAAACCTGCTCCAGCGACAGTCCTTTGGAGGCGAATGTCCAGGACGACAGCGTAGTTGCTGAGGTCGAGCCTGAGGCCGATGCCGAGGGTGAAACTATCTCCGATATTGATCTTGACCTCGGTTCAATGGCTTCAGATAGATCTTCACCTGTCGCGGAATTGCAGGAAGTTGAGGACGTAGCCGATCAGGTTGCTGACACGACCGAGATCGCAGAGATCGATGAACAGATCACGCCCTCCGACGAGGCAACGCTGAGCGAGCAAGAGAAAGTTGTCTATCTCTCTGCCCCAGCCATCTTGGAAGAAGATGCGCTGACGAGTGAGGACGCCATCGAGGCTCGGATCTCCGAAGATAACGACTCAGAGGACAAGGCCAGCGATGAGCCGGAGTTACTTGACGAGCAAGCAAGCGAGGAGCTCACCTCTGAAGAGAACGAGGACAGCATCGTCATTGCAGCACTTGAGACCAACGAGAACGAGGCCATCGACGCCGCTGCTTTGGAAGGCGATGATACGGTCGTCGTGGAGCTGCTCAATCTGGCTTCAGATGAGGACTGCCACGGCAGCATGCATCAACCGATTGAATTTGACGGAGCCGCCGCCGCCGCAGAGCTTAAGCAAAACGCGTCAGCTATCAGCAAAACCGCAGAACTAGCGGTTGAGGCGATCTCTGACATTGAGCCTGACAACCACGATGCCGGAGAAGATGACACGACAATTGCGGGCGAAGGTTCTGACGGCACTGCCATGGAAGCAGCTGGGGCTACCGAAACCTCAGAAGCAACTGTGACCGAGATCAAGACTGAAGCTGAGACTGACCTCAAAACCGAAGTGAAGTCGGAGCCGACAACCGACACGGTCGTGCCTTTCCCGACCACTCAGGAAAAGACAGTAAAGGCCGCGCGCAAGCCCAAGAAGCGCCGTCTTGCAGTTGCCTTCACAGGTATTGCCGCCTCAATCGCGGCCTGCGCCTTCGCGCTACAAATGCCAGAGTTTCAGCATCTGCAGGACCTACCGCAGATGGATCAACTGCTGCAACGGCTCAGCGAACTTAAGCGCTTTCTGGCCTAGCCCAACTCTCCCAAACTGCAAACTGTGTCGCCTCTCAACTTCGGTTGAGGGGCTTCTTTTTTTGGCAAACCCTAAAAAGTTTTCACCTGTCACCTACGGGACAGCGGGACTCAATCGGCTAGTGCATCTTCCCCTCATCAGATGACGACAACAAATCAAAACACTCGTTGATGAGGGAACGGACCCAATGATCAAGAAACTCACACTGGTTGCGATGGCATTCGCCGCACTGGTTTCAGCGAACTCAGTCGCAAGCGCACAACCCGGCCTCGCAAATCTAGGCAATGTCGCTCCATCCGCAACAGAACAAGCTGGTGGCATCGTGAAGGTTGGTTTTCGCCGCCGCGGTTTTCATCTCCGCTTTCGTCACCGCCATCACTGGCGTCGGCACTGGCGCCCGCACTACGCACACTACGGCAGAGGCTGCTACCGCTACCTTCGCCGCTACCACAGAACAGGCAACTACTACTGGAAGAAGAAGTTTCACTGGTGCCGTCACTACTAAGGTAGCCCATCGAACGAATGGAATTCACTCCTAAGGCATTCGGCCGTGCGCCTGGTGGTGGTCCCTTCCTGAGCAACGCATGGCCGTGAGCCCTCCGGATCCTGGATCCGGAGGGTTCTCTCTTTGAGCCCTTCCGAATCGCTCACGTTTGCAAATTCTGCATCGATCCCTACTCTGTGGCGCTCTGGGTCGGGTTTTGCCTGACAGTCAGAGCGTGGCTGGAATGCATCGCCGCGAGAGATGACAGCCCGGCTCGCCTAAAGGCACTGACACTTGCCGACGGAAACGTGCAGATATGGACGCAGATATGGACCACGACAAGATTGAAAGCTTTCGCTTGATGCTTGAGGAGCGGCGCGAGGAACTTCAGAACCTTAGCGAGATATCGGCCGGCGCGCGCCAGGCGGTCGAACTTGATCAATCGAGTGTCGGGCGTGTTTCGCGCATTGATGCTATTCAGCAGCAGGCCATGGCGCTCGTCACCGAACGCAACCGTGAGCGTGACCTACAACGGATCAAAGCGGCATTGGTCCGTATCGATGAGGGAGAATATGGCTACTGCATTGACTGCGGCGAAGAGATTGCAGAAAAGCGCTTACAGTTCGACCCTTCCGTTCCGCAGTGCGTGGACTGCGCGTCCTAGTTGGTGGCCGCCCAGGCGCCTGCCGAAATCCGGTCACACATCGTCTTGTACGATTATCGCAACATGAAAATGAAACGTCGCCGCAAGGCCTTCGATCGTGCTTGGCTAGACGCTTATTTGAAGGCGCGGTTCAATCAGGGCCATCAACTCGGCCTCGGATTGATCAAGTTCGCGGCCTGACGTATTGAGCGCGAAATGGGCCCGGGCATAAGCAGTTTCTCTGACGCGCAGAATTTCTCTTAAGTGATCCATCGCTGCCGGATGGCCGGCCACCGGTCTGCGATCGCCCTGCGCCAGGACACGTGCCATATGCTCGTCCGGCGAGGCCTGCAGCCAAACAGTGACAAAACCGCTGAGCAGACATTCGTAGCTTTCAGGATGTTCGACAATACCTCCTGCAATCGCCAAAATGAGCGGGGCGCTGTCGTTGGTGATTTCCTCGAGCGCCTCGCGTTCCAGTTGGCGGTAACGTGGCTCCCCATAAAGCGCGAAGATCTCCGAGACAGCCAGTCCGTTGAGGCGCTCTATCTCGGTGTTCAACTCGACAAACCTGACGCCGAGGTTCTCAGCTGCTCGTCGACCCAGGGTGGTTTTGCCAGCACCGCGCAAACCGATCAGGGCGATTTTGTTGGTCCCTGAGACTTCAGCGGCGCGTTGCGCAATCTGAGAGATGTTGTCGCTTGGAAGTGGCCGCATCATACGGTAGGCGTCGGCGACCTCCTCCTCATCGCGCAGCGCGATAATGGCTTCCAGCGGCACGCCCAAGACATCAGCGATACTCTTCAGCCGCATGATTGAAATGTTGCCTTCGCCCGCCTCCAGCTGGGCAATGAACCGCTGTGATACGCCGGAACTTTCGGAAAGCGCCTTGCGCGATACTTTCCGGCGTTGACGAAACGCACGCACAACCTGACCAAGCTCACTGAGATAGCGCTGATCAGGGCTATTCAACTTGTCTGGGCCGCGGCTCGGCGCCTTGGCAGTCAATTGCAGTATGCTCTCGGTCTTGGCCATTTGCCTGCTCGTGCCAATCGCTAATAGGTCTCGATATGGAAGCGGCCAT
>JBCDBQ010000346.1:0-7725 GCA_039183375.1 Pseudomonadota bacterium | reverse complement strand
TTGGTATCAAGTTCGAATTCACCGAACACGAAATTCATTGATGAAACTAACCTTTTCCCCTGCCGCGCGGTCCGACTGGAAATCTATAACAAATCTCTGACGACACATGAGATTTAACATGAAAGGCAAGCGCATTTTTTTGCATCGCCAATCTGTGATGACACCTTAACCTTACTTCCCAAGGAAATCCTCACCTAGTCCTCAAGCAACGACGTCCATCTCCGGGCATCTGTCGGTGAACATTCACTCAATCCCAAAGAGGACCCGACAAATGCGTTTTTTCAGTCAAAGTGCCAATTCCATAGTTGCGATACACGGCACCGCGAGCGTTGGCAGCCAATGGCAAAGCCTATCCGAAGCCATGGCCCCGGAATACACGGTGCTGCGGCCAGACCTGCCGGGTTATGGCCTGGCATTCGCGAACGGAATCAGGGCGAATAGCACGATGGCGGCGGAAGCTTCCCATGTTGCTCGGTTAATATCGCTGCACAGTGATGGTCCTATCCATGTTGTCGGGCATTCCTTCGGCGGTGCGGTCGCATTGAAGCTTGCAATGACCCAACCAGATATGATCGCAAGTCTCACGTTAATCGAACCGGCTGTGTTTCACATTCTGCGGGCTCAAGGATCACAAGACGATCGCAACGCCTACCGGGAAATTCAGGACCTTTGGCGAACCCTCGGGTCGGATGGAATGCAAAGTTTCGTCGACTATTGGAATGGCGTTGGCACATGGCAGCAGCTGAAACCGACTCTGCAAGTGCGATTGAGCGACCAGGTTGAATCAGCAGGTCGAAACTTCCAGGCAGCCTTGGCGGAGAATTGGAGCGTCGAGGCCTGCACTCAGATCACGTGCCCCACACTGGTCATCCGAGGGCGAGCAAGCCGACGTCCGGCTCTGCGGGCGAGTGTTCTGATCGCAGACGCGATACCCGGCGCCCGGGTTGAGGAGATCGCAGGAGCCGGTCATATGGCGCCGATCACTCATGCCGATGTGACAAATCAAATGATCGGTGAGCACATTGTGAGTATCGATCAATGCACTAAGGAAAATTCGAGCAAGGCTGCCTAGTGCACTGCAATGAAGAGAGGCAGCATGCCTGATGTGGCTCGGTCGAATAGCATTGAAAACAAAAGCGTGCGATGGCGTCAGGCGCCATTGCGTGAAGCCTATCTACGCGATCCATCCTTCGCCTTGATCACCTATCAGGCACAATCTTCATCGGCCTGCGTGCCGGCGACCGAACCATTGACGACGGCGGTTCTGTGCGGTCAGCACAGCTCGCACTACATTGCGGCGAGCGTGCATCGTGCATTTGGTGGCGAGTGCAATCTGCCAAGCCCGGAAGAACTATTTGCAACATCGATTGCCGCGGGACTTGATACAGCCATTCGGATGACTGCAAGCGCGATGAGCATCGAGCTGACGTGGCTGAACGTCAAAGTAGAAATTCAGGTCGATGCGCGCGGCGCCTTGCAAATGGAACCGGGCGTACCTGTCGCTTTCCAGTCCATTGACATCGACGTCTTGGTCAGCGCGGCCACCAAAACGCAACGTGATCAGCTCGCGCTTCTGATCCGTAAAGCTGAGCATTGCTGCGCCATCTTGCAAACGCTCTGCAGTCCGCCGCAGGTCGTAATAACGCGCATCAAGACTTAAACCCCGTGGCATTAAGCCAATCTTCTGCGGTGCAAGGGAACGATGGCCCGCTGCCTGCCGCCTGCTGGCTCAACGGGTTGGTCGCAGAAGCGGTGCGTTGAGAATCCAAGTCATCAACTGCACTTCCTTTTCCAGAGCTGCGGAATACTCCTCGAATTCCTCATCCAATCTTCAGGCAATGCTCAAGCAAGCACAGCGAGTTCGCGTGATTGTGTCTGAGTATTCGGCCGCCAGAGCCGAACGCTTACTCAACCCAACACATGAAACTGGAGTCAACTTATGAGAATGATCGCGAAAGCCACATTGGCTACAATCCTTGCTGTTTGCGCAATGGCAATCGGGCCAACGGTTGCAACCGTCGGGGCCCTGGCCGTGACGGGCGTGTCCGCAAGTCCGGCTGCTGCTCAAGCATCGGGCGCAACGCGGCGGCAACAGCGCATCGTACGCCGGACCGTACGTCGCCAACAGCGCGCAGTCCGTCGAGAAATCCGTCAACAACAGCGCCAGCAGCGCAGGCAACTGCGTCAAGAGCGGCGCGCCGATCGCCGCGATGCACGTTATGCTCGCCAGGACGCGCGTCGAGAACGAAGGCGTGCACGTCAGGATGCGCGTCGTGACCGGAGGCGCACCCGCGGAAAGATTGTTGCTCGTTAAGAGCAGCCTCGAAGGGTAACATGGTCAGCAAGGCGCCTTCGTTATAGCGTAGGGCGTCTTGTTGCATTTTGGGAGATTGGCGATTGCCCGACACAAGCGAAATACGAGAGATAGAAGATCGGGACGTAGATCAGGTCATTGCCCTTTGGCACAGCGCCGGCGTCGCGCGGCCATGGAACCCACCGGAACGCGACATCGCATTCGCGCGCCGCGACAAACATTCAACCATACTTGTCGTCGAAGACCATGGTCGGATCATCGCCAGCGCAATGGCTGGTGAGGACGGTCATCGCGGCTGGGTATACTATGTGGCTGTCGATCCAAACCAACAAAGGGATGGCCTCGGCCGTCGGTTGATGCAGGCCGCCGAGGAATGGCTGAAGGCACGCGGGTGTTGGAAAGTCCAACTCCTGATCCGTGCCGACAATGAAGGCGTTAAGAACTTCTACGAGCGGATCGGCTATGCGGACACGAAAACCGTTTGCATGCAAAAAGTATTGCGCGAGTAAGCACCGGGGCGACACGTCAGCCAGCTCGTCACGCGAGCCACCGACGCTGTCCACAGGGCTGAGCAATCAAGCCCGGAGAGCCGAGACGGTCTCTTCGATTGCTGCAACAACTTTCGCCGACTTCGCTGCATCGCCCGCATCGCCGTGTGGCGCAGAAAACCTGCCAATGTCATTGTCAAAGTACTGACCGGATTTGTTCGCAAACTCATCCGTCAAAGCCGCACGACAGAGGATGTCTGCGCCGATACGCAAGTCGCTACCGGCGACGCCAAATCCTTCTTTGACCATCTTGCTTGCAAGCAGCGACCCCGGGTTAACTGCAATGAATATCGGACCGCTCTCTTTGTGTTTGCGACCCATCTCTTGCGACCAGATTGTAAGAGCCAGCTTGCTCTGTGCATAAGCCGACATGTCGTCAATCCTCCGCTGTCCGGACAACGCAGAAAGGTCGACCGGTGCCTGCGCGGCTGAAGAGAGATTGATGACACGTCCCGCGCTACCGAGTAGTGGCAGAAGGCGTTCAGTCAGAAGATAAGGCGCGAACGTATTCACAACAAACCGTACATCCTGGCCGTCGGGCATCATCGGATTGGGCGTCTTGTAGACGCCTGCGTTGTTGATCAGCGCATCGAGTTTTGTATGGCGGTTGGCAACCTCGGTCGCCAACGTCTCGACACCCTGCATGCTAGAGAGGTCCGCCTGATAACACGCGATGTCGCCACTACCTGGCAGTGCTGCGAGAGTCTTCTCCGCCGTTTCAAGTTTTGCCGAGCTACGGCCATGCAGCAGGACTGTGTGTCCCTGCTCGCGGAGCATCTTTGCTGTTTCGAGGCCGATGCCGTCGGTAGAACCTGTAATCAGGATTGTCTTGCTCATACTCTTTATCCTTTTTCTTGGCGTTTGCTATTGCGCGAAGTCCGGCAGGACGTCATCAGACAGACGCTGTAGAGTTGTTTCGATGTTGGCGGTGTTGAAGCGGAGGTTCAGTGCCACGTGGTTGATGCCAATGTCTTCCAGTGAGGTGAGGTACGTCTTCAGTGCCTGTGTACCCGAGCGGAAGCCGAGGTGGATGGGTCGTGCCGGTGCATTAGGATCATCAAGAATGTCTACATAAAGCGGTTGCATAACTGGCTTCGGTTGGCCACCTGCCGCAATGGTGCGCGCTCTCCAGTCACCAATAACACGCGCCTGATCAGTCGCGTTACGCGGATAGGTCATCCATCCATCGCCGTTCCGAGCCAACCAATCCGGGCTCTGCTGCGAACTCCCGGTAATCAGCAATGGCAATTCTCCCGCGGTTGGTTTTGGCAACATGTCTAAGTCGCGACCCACCGCTCCGTAAGGATTGTCAGTTGTAGGTGTGCGAGCGCTCATGCTGCGAATGTACTCATAGCTCGCTCGAAACCGTTCGCCGCGATCTGCAAAGGGAACCGCCATCGCCGGGTACTCTTCAGGTCTGTCACCCGATGCAACGCCGAGGATCAAACGACCTTCTGACAACACGTCAGTTGACGCCGCCGCCTTGGCAACGTGCGCCGGATGACGCAGTGGCAGGATAATGCTGGCAACGCCGAGAGCGATCTCACGTGTCTGACCTGCCAGAAGACCAAGGTAGACGAACGGGTCGTAGATCTGTCCCGCATCACCGAAGGATGGAACATTGAACGGCACGTCCCGCAGCCAGACTGCAGCGAAACCCAACCTCTCCGCCAGCTGCACGCGTTCTACATGCTCCGACATCGTTGGCACGGCGCTGCTATCGTATCTCTCAATCGGGACGACCAGACCGAGACTAAGACGATTGGGCTTGAACACATGATTGTAGCCGCGATTCATCGCTCGGAATGATTGCTGCTCGACTGCTTTCAACATTGTGTCTTCTCATTTTAGCGCGGACAAAGGTTTGGCTCTCTGTGCGAGCTCTCGGCGTAGCCGCGCCGCGCGATGACGCAACATGGAGAGCACAGAGTCCGATCTAATGTTTGTGCTCTGAGCTAGGCGAGATCATCTTTTGCTTCGACAAGAAAGTGAAAGCTAACCGATCCTTCGGTTCGCGCCTTGAGGTGCGGCACATACTCCGGATCATTCATGAAAGCTATTGCGGCTTCCTTCGACGGCCACTGGATGATGATACGAAGCGCGGCATCCTGCTTGTCGCCTTCCAACTGCTCGTGGGTAGCGGTGCGTGCCAGATACTTGCCGCCATGCTTGGCAACCAAGGCGTTGGCCGGGCCGATGTAGGCTGGAATCCAGTCGTCAGTGGTTGGGGTAACTGCGAGAACTGAGTAATAGGACATTTGAGACATTTCCCGGTTCCATGGCCGTCTTGGCGGCCTGGCGTGTGTGAAATTTGATCAGCGTGCAAAGCCGCAAAGTGCTTTGACTAGCTGATTTCAGTGCAAGCGCCGCGGGGCGTTCACAATGGGCAGCCCTGTGCCTGATGACGTCAAGATATTGCTGTAAGAAACAATATAAAGAATTCATTCGTGAGTTCAGAATTCGGAAATAGAATATAATGAAGTAGATGCAGATATCATCCGGTTCTTTGCGCCCGTTGTTGAAAATCTGAACATGAGCGCAGCCATGCAAGAGCTCGCCATAGCATTTGCCGTTACATGGCAATTGCCGTTACCTGCTCCAAACTATCAAAGCTGGAGACCGCCCTTGGTTCTGATCTGTTGTACCGCTCGACGGTACCAGTCTTGTCAGGGGCGCAAGTTTGCAGATGACGTGCGGATCCTAGACGCCTCGCCGGGTGACGGCACTTTGGTCCGCTCGCTGCCAACTCAAAAGAGCGAAGACTAATCTGTGCTCAGGCTCGCTTATCAGAAGTCAAATGCCTTCACAGCAAGGGCTGGTGTGTTGATTGGTCTCCTGCTTGAGAAGATTGCGCGATCACCCAGTCGGCTTGATGACAAACTGCTAAACTCTACAGGATCAAATAGTGAGCTGAGTACTCCGACAACGCCGTCATGCGATGTACGATGTGCTCTGTTTAAGCCATCGAACGAGAGGCTGATTCAATCAGTGACCGATGTCTGAATGTCAGTCGGCTCCGTGTATTGCAGTGCACTTTTTTGCTGCCCGAGCAAACCTTTAGAGCAAATGGATAAAGAATCGACACAATCACAATATCAGTTGCGCGCGGGGATCAACGCCACCTTTTACGGGTGCCAAAACAGCCTATGCGGGACTACTACAAGACACTTGGGTTGCCGCTGAACGCAACACCTTTCGCAGTCAAGGCTGCGTACCACGAGTTGGCACGCGCGCACCATCCTGACGTTGCCGATCGAGTGGCAAACTCTGACCAACTCATGCGTGACATCAACCAGGCCTACTCGGTGCTGGGCGATCCCAAGTTGCGCCGTGCATACGACACGGGGCGCCGCCATACCTTCAAAGACCGGGACAGCCGAAAGCATCGCGTAAAGATTGTCGGTTCTGTCGCAGCCGCGATCACCGTCTGTCTTGGGCTCGCCCTTGTCTACGCGATTGATCGTGACGTGAGTTTTGAGGAGCAAGTTCGATCAGCATCGAGCCGCAGCAACACTGGCAGCCGCGCGACGGAGAAAGCAGAGCCCGAAAACGCATCAGAACGATCAATTGGGCTCGCGCGCCAGTCTGAACAACCGCCCGAACAACAGCCTGGACAGCAGCCAGAACAACAATCAGGGCAGCAGGTAGCGGAGTGGCGACTCGCGACTAAGAATTTGCCGAAGACTGCTTCGCCCCATCCGACTTTGCCATCAAACGAACGCGCGGCCGGTGATCCAGGATCCGAAACGCGCACCTCTGACCTGCCGACCACCCAGCCTCCAGACTCTGGTAACCAAAGTAAACGTAGCAGTGCTAAAATGGACGAAGTTCGAGGCAAGGATCAGACTGATCAGCCGACGTCTCAAGATGTTGCCCTGTGGGACAGCAATGGCCTCGAAACAATTAGTAAGCCTCCCGCACGCAGAAAAGAAAGAACCCCGGCGAAAGCACGCGAGACTGTGCCTCGGAGCGCAGCGTTACGTACCGCGAAACCTGAAGCGCGCCCTACAAATCCGGCACGTATAGGTCAGTCCTGGTCGCAAAGCTGGACGTTGATCGCGAAGAGATGGTCTCCTCGTTTTAGCGTCCGTCACTTCAGGATCGATCTGGAAAAAGATTGCGCGAGCTGTAAGTGGGTCAAGTTTGTGGCGTTAAGACATGACGTCCGCATTCATGAAGCTCGCATTCACTACAGCGATGGTACCAGCCGTAGGTTAGACGTTTCCGGCAACATCGAAGATGGCCACGAGACAAAACCACAAAAGCTGGGTGTCAGATTCGCAAAGTTCAGCTTCATCTCGGTAACCCATCAATCGCGATTTAATTTGCATTCCGGGGGATGGATTGCCGTCTACGGTATCGAAGATTTAGGTACCGATGAAGAACCTCAGAGGCTTTCAAGAAGACACTGACGTGATAGCCAGTAATAGGATGCGTTCGATCGAGCGCGAAGCATCGCGCTCGATTCAAATGCCGCCCTATAGAGATTGTGCCGATCAACATTAAGTAGGTCTCAAGTTGACACTGAGCTCTATCTTTTAAGAGTCGCTCGCATCCATAAGGCCAGACTTAAACAGCAACCCTGCAAGTCCGGCGCCGATCATTGGTGCAACGATGAACAGCCAGAGTTGGCTGAGGGCGCCAGAGCCGGCGAACAGTGCCGGACCAAGGCTCCGTGCTGGGTTAACAGACACACCTGTTATCTGAATGCCAACGATGTGGATGACAACGAGTGCAAGTCCGATAGCAAGACCAGCAACGGCAGCTGTCGCTCCACGTGCTGTTACGCCCAAAATGGTGACAAGAAACAGGAACGTTGCCACGACCTCAAATACGAATGCAGACAACAAGCCGTACTCGCCG
>JBCDBQ010000345.1:0-7737 GCA_039183375.1 Pseudomonadota bacterium | reverse complement strand
TTTGACAGCAACAGTATGCGCAAGATTGCGATCGACCGATACAATCTCTCTCTTGGTCAGGGACTTGGTCCGTTAGCAGGCAAGGCATTTCGGATTGGACACCTGGGCGATCTAAACGAACCGATGCTACTCGGAGCCCTGGCAACAATAGAGATGTCGTTCAAGGCCAGCGGAATTCCTCATTCTGCCGGCGGGGTCAACGCAGCAATCGACGCTCTCGTGGATTGACCCGGTGTTCTGAACCAGCAATTCGTGCATAATCAAAGTCCCTGTGAGTGTGCAACGATCTCCCAGAAGAAAAACGGGCTGTCAGTCGCAAAACAAACAAGGAGACAGCGGAATGAACAAAGAACTTGTCCAGGAAAGATTTGGTGCAAACGCCGCCAATTACGTTGGTTCGACAGTGCACGCCAAGGGTGCATCCCTTGATGGGCTTGTGAATGCAGTTCAGCCAGATTCCAGTTGGGTATGCGTGGATGTGGCAACTGGGGCAGGTCATACAGCAATTGCGTTCGCGCCACATGTTTCGCACATGCTGGCCACGGATCTCACCGAAGAGATGCTTGAGCAAGTTCGCAAGCTGGTCAAAGAAAAGGGCCTTGGCAACGTGGATACTGCACATGCAGATGCCGAAGCTTTGCCGTTTGAAGACAACACATTTGATCTCGTCACGTGCCGAATTGCACCGCACCACTTTCCAGACATCGCAAAGTTCGTCGCCGAATCACACAGGGTTCTAAAACCAGGCGGCAAGTTCGCCTTGGTCGATAACGTATCACCGGACACGTCAACCACCCCAGGATTTGAAAAGGGTGAGCTGGCAGAGGCAGCTCAGTCCTATAATATGCTCGAAAAAGTCCGGGACCCGAGCCATGGTCGCGCCTGGACGCCGACCGAATGGCAGGATTGTATGACAACAGTCGGATTCGATGTGGTGCACGAGGAACTCCTGGATAAAGCCATGAGCTTCAAGGCTTGGTGCAAGAACCAGTCCGTTCCTGCAGACAAAGTTCCTGGTCTCGCAGACATGCTTCGCCAGGCCTCACCGGCCTTCGCCGCCTATATTCGTCCCGTCGAAAGAGACGATGACGACATTGGCTTCACGATCATCGAATACCTGGCAGTCGCGCAAAAGGCGTGATCTGACAGTAATTTGATAAATGACGCAAAACCGGCCTATCCGCGGCAAATGCCGGGAGGGAACCGTGCTCTTTGATCAGCGAGTCGTTCGTTTGCACCACATTCGACAAAATTGAATAGGACAATGGAGTTCGCGATGTTGCCCAAGCCAACAACATCGCGCACTATCCGCGTGTTCGACGAATGACTGGGGGACGCAGAAGAATGCCGTTGACGGGCAACCGCGTATTTGCGGCGGTTATTGCAGGTCTTGCCGTTCTGTTCGCCTGTTTCGCTGCTGTCCTCGCGCCAACACCAGCTGTCAGTCAAAGGCCGCCCAGCGTG
Organism: Pseudomonadota bacterium; assembly: GCA_039183375.1. Lineage (GTDB taxonomy): Bacteria > Pseudomonadota > Alphaproteobacteria > Rhizobiales > Hyphomicrobiaceae > Tectiglobus. The sequence goes on along the minus strand of JBCDBQ010000345.1, from coordinate 6,273 downwards.
AATGAGTATGCCGCGCATGTCGGAAATGCGCGCATCATTCCGGCAGGTGGACTTGTGCTAGACGGCAACAAGCTCATATGCGGGCGACGGCCGACGGTGCTTGACCCCAGTTTGGATGATTATGGAGCGGCGTATCCAGGGTTTCTGATCCTAAACCCGAAACTGATCTCGCGCGTCCCTACAGCTGTAAAACTGTGGATCTACTCACATGAGTGCGGCCATCAATTCCGTGGACCGAGTGAGGAACTGGCTGATTGTTTCGCTGTTCAACGCGGTCGGCGACAGGGCTGGCTCACGACGGACGGACTAGAACAGATCTGCAAGTTTATACGACCGGCGAAGGGTTCCAGCATGCATTTCTCTGGTCCCGAGCGCTGTAGCTTCATGCGCAAATGCTATGCCGACAATAAAGTTTACTGAGAAGCCATGTGCCGAAAGTCGGTTGAACAAAAAAACCGGCTCTCCGAAACATATTTTAGCGCCCTTTGAAATTCGCCGAACGCCTCTCTCTGAAGGACGCCGTGCCTTCCTTGAGATCTTGGGATTGACCAAGGTCGTAGAAGGAGCTGACTTCGGCCTTAAGCGCCTCTTCCTGCGTCAGCCCGTCCATGCGCCGCATAACATTTTTGGCGAAGCGATGCGATAGCGGTGCCCTGGAGGCCAGCATTTGGGCATAATCAAGTGTCTTTGGCAGCAATTCATCAGCAGGCCATATCCGATTGACGAGGCCGATGCGCAGTGCGTGCTCCGCATCAATCCGTTCGCCGGACAAGATCATTTCCATAGCATTCCCATGCCCGACTATTCGCGGCAAACGCACTAGACCGCCATCACAGGCATGAAAGCCCCATTTCGAGTCTTGAAGTCCGAATTCAGCTTGCGGCGCACAAAACCGCAGATCGCAGGCGAGTGCTATTTCCAAGCCACCAGAGATTGCAAAGCCATTCACGGCCGCGAGGATTGGCTTGTCGATATGGAGGCCACGCGTAATGCCACCAAGACCATAGCCATCAACCCACTTCTGCCTGAATTCATGCGGCGGGGCAGTCGCAAAGGCGATTGTATAGGTCTTAAGATCGGCGCCGGCGCAGAACGATTTTTCACCAGCACCGGTGAGCACAGCGACGCGGGCGCTATCGTCATCACGAAATCTAAGCCAGGTTGCAACAAGTTCGTCGTGAGCAGCAAAGTCGAGTGAGTTCATCTTGTCGGAACGATTGATCGTGACGAGCCACACCCCACTCTGCTGTTCAACGACTATGTCACTCATTGATTCTAACCTAACCTGCGCTGACCTGACCAGCTTCCCAGCCGATCATTGCACGCTTGCGCGTCAATCCCCAATGGTAACCGCCTAGCGAACCATCGGTTCGCAGCACGCGATGACACGGGACAACGAACGATATTGGATTGCGTCCTACCGCCGAGCCAACCGCACGCGACGCGGAAGGCTTGCCAATGTGCTGGGCAATGTCCGTGTAACTGACGGCACGGCCCATGGGAATCTTGAGCAGCGCTTCCCAGACGCGGACTTCGAAATCCGTGCCGATAAGGACCAGCCTCACCGGTTGTTCCGATGACCACTCCGAAGCGTTGAAAATCCGCTTGATCAACGGCGCCGTCTTGTTAGCCGCCTCTGTGAACTGGGCGCGCGGCCAGCGTTGCATCATATCCATCAACGCATCGGCGCGGGTTTGGCCGATATCCTCGTTGACAAATGCGAGACCGGCAACGCCACGCTCTGTCGCGAGCAAAAGCGTGTCGCCGAACGGAGATGGATGAAACCCGTAGAAGACGTCGATGCCTTCACCGCGCCGTTTATAGTCGCCGGGTGTCATCGCCTCGTGGTCGATAAAGAGATCATGGAGGCGCCCGCCGCCCGACAGTCCTACGTCATAAGCACAGTCGAGGATGCTGCCAGATCCCTCAAGGAGCCCTCTGGCATGGTCAAGCGTAATGGCCTGTAGAAATTCCTTTGGACTGAGACCACACCAGCGCTTGAAAAGCTTCTGACAATGCGCGGGGCTCAGATCCAGTTCTCGTGACAGTGTTTCGAGGTCAGGCTGATCTGCCCAGTTCTCTGAGAGAAAAACAATGGCCTTTCGAACGGCTTCGTAGTCTTTGCCGGTTTTGGTCGCCTGCTGACGGATTGGTTGGATTTCGGCTGTTTGCAACATGATCTTTGATCCAGTCTCACACGTTCTTTTGCCTAGCCTAGTTCCATCACGGAACCCGGGCGACCCGAAACTTGCGATGTAAACAGCCATTGTGACGGGTTTAACCAGCCCTTGGCCTAAGCCACTCGCAGTGCCGACCGAACCTCGGCTTCAAGAATCTCAGCGAAACTGCGTCGCTCATCGTCACTGAGGAACTGCCCGAGCCGGATTTCATTACCGTGCGAGCGCAGCCTCAGATGGGCGCGGCCACTGGGTTCCTCGTCTACGAAAATCCGCACCCAATAAGTTTGAAAATCAATCCGATCAACCACACCATCCAGCGAGTGCCGCGTTACGGTGATTGATTGCGGGGAAATCTCCACCGTTTCAAACTCGCGGGCAGTTCGGTAGTTCCAGCGAAAGGCCCAGTATATCAGGAGAATATCCAACCCGAAGAAACCCAGAACGGGCCAGGCACCCATCAACAGAAAGGCGATCCCGATTGCAAAACTAACGACGCACAGCACACTCATGAGGAGTATAAACCCCCATGGGCTTAGAGACCTGTTGGGTGTAAGAACAGCACGAAATGTCACTGTGTTGGGGCTGGAATTGTCGCTCCAACTACTGTGGGAAGGTGTTTCACCTGTTATCAACTTGTACTCTCGCCCTGCCTGACAATTGATTTGAGCCTTATGATCTAACCACGCCTCACTTTAACGTAGCCCATAACCTAACTGATCGCGAGTTCTGACCAAATGCCGCAAGCTAAAGCAGCATCAAAGAAGGCGCCCCCCAAGACGGCGGCTGCAAAAAAATCCTCCGCCAAGTCCGCTGATAAACCAAAGACACCGACTAAAAAGCCAAAGAAAAAGGCTGCAAAGAAGACGATGCGGCGGCGTATTTCGACCGAGACGATCGAGCAGATTTTCGCCCGCTTTGCCGAAGCAGAACCGGAACCCAAGGGCGAGCTGGAGCACTCTAACGTCTATACGCTTTTGGTCGCTGTTGTACTGTCAGCGCAAGCAACCGACGCCGGTGTTAACCGGGCGACCAAAGACCTCTTTGCGATTGCTGATACGCCGGAAAAGATGGTGGCGCTCGGCGAGGACACGGTACGCGACTTTATCAAGACAATCGGGCTCTATCGCAACAAAGCCAAGAATGTTGTCGCTCTATCACAGGAGCTCATCGACAAATACGACAGCAACGTTCCGGCTGACCGCGACACGCTGGAGACATTGCCGGGCGTTGGTCGAAAGACCGCCAACGTCGTCATGAATGTTTGGTTTGGCGAACCAACTATGGCAGTCGATACGCATGTCTTCCGGATAGCCAACCGCCTTGGCCTTGCGCCAGGGAAGACACCGTTGGAAGTCGAAGAGAAACTCCTCAAAGCGGTACCGCCGCAGTATGGCGTGCCATCGCATCATTGGCTCATCCTGCATGGTCGCTACATTTGCACCGCCCGCAAGCCGTCCTGTCCCAGATGCATCATTCGTGACTTGTGCATTTTCCCGGACAAGACACCTGAGCCTGATCAAGTTTAGTGCTGGAGACTCCCGTGGCCAAACCAGTGATTGAAGATGCAGTCGCAATTGTTCCAGTGCGTGATGTTGCGCAAACGATGGACTTTTATGCTGACGTGCTCGGCTTTGAGCGGCGGATGGTGGCGGAGGATCAGAGCTTTGCTATTGCCGTCCACGGAGACGCAGCCATCCACTTCCTTGCTTGTGACGATGAAGAAGCTCTCAAAGCCACTGCCAACAATATCTCAATCTATCTCTGGGTGCGTGGCGTAGATCAGCTCTATACCGATCTCAAGGCGAAGCTCGATCCGTTACCTGAGGGGCGTGTCAGACCACCGTTCGACCAGCCCTACGGAATGCGCGAGTTCCACGTCAAGGATCCAGACGACTGCCTGTTATTCTTTGGCGAGAATGTTTCCGACGACTAATTGCCAACTGGTATCTTCTGCGATCACTGCTACAGAAGATGTCGTTTAAAGACCTGGAATCAAGAATCTTCATGACCCATCGGCCCGCTTCGCCGCATGTCGGCCTATTCGTCACCTGCCTCGTCGATGCCATGCGCCCATCCATTGGATTTGCGAGCCTCAAGTTGCTCGAAGACGCCGGATGCATCGTTGGCATCCCGGAAGCGCAAACCTGTTGTGGCCAGCCGGCATTTAATAGCGGAGCGGATGGGCATGCGCGCGACATCGTCAAGCAGGTGATCGCGGCCTTCGAGCACTTTGATTATGTCATTGTCCCTTCAGGGTCGTGCGCAGGCATGCTCAAGGTCCAAGCTACAGAGCTATTCGAAAACGACGATGACTGGCGCCAACGACATACCGCTGTCGCGGACAAAACCTATGAGATTATGAGCTTTTTGACCGACGTCATGGAATACGTCCCAAAGGGCGTTCAATGCCCAGCATCAGCCACGTATCACGATTCATGTTCCGGTTTGCGCGAGCTTGGCATTCACGATCAACCACGCGAACTGCTTTCACACGTCGACGGCCTATCCTTGAAAGCGCTTCGTGGAAGCGATGCTTGCTGCGGGTTTGGCGGTACATTCTGCGTGAAGTATCCGGACATATCGAACCAGATCGTGGCTGATAAGGCGCGTGAGATAACAAACACTGGTGCCGATCTACTGCTCGCCGGGGACCTCGGCTGTCTGATGAACATGGCTGGAAAACTCAATCGAGACGGTGCACCGATCAAAGCCTATCACGCGATCGAAATACTTGCCGGAATGGCGGATGAGCCTGCGATCTGCCAGCCGGAGCGGGAATCCTCATGAGGCAAACCTCACACGCCTTCAAAGCCAACGTAAAAACAGCATTGGCGCAACCCAACCTGCGCGTCGCACTTGATCGCACAACAGAGCTGCTACAGTCACGACGCGTCGGCATGCTGGGTGCGTTTCCGCAGTACGATGCAACCCGCAAAGCAGCGGAAAAGATCAAAGACCATACCCTGGCTTATCTCGACCACTATTTGGAGGAGTTCGAGAGCAATGCCGTTGCTTCCGGCGCCAAAGTCTATTGGGCGAGTACACCGGAAGAAGCGACGAATATCATTGTCGGAATCTGCCGCGAGAAGGGCGCCAAGACGACGACCAGGGTCAAATCCATGCTTGGTGAGGAGATTGGTCTTCCCGAAGCACTCGCGGAAGCAGGAATCGAGCGGATCGAAACAGATCTGGCGGAACACATCATCCAACTTGCTAATGATCCGCCGTCACACATCGTGATGCCGGCCATGCATAAGACACGCGAGGAAGTTGAGGCACTCTTTCGGGAAAAGCATCGCGAACCGATCGCGGACGGGGAAGTCGCGACGTTGGTTGAAAGCGCGCGGCAGGAGCTTCGCCCCAAGTACATGGACGCCGATGTTGGAATATCGGGAGCAAACTTTATCGTCGCTGAGACCGGATCGGTCGTCACAGTCACGAACGAAGGCAATTCGGAGCTCACGACAACACCTCCGCCGATACACATCGTGAATGTCGGCATCGAGAAGCTGGTTCCGACAATGGAGCATTGCACCGTTTTCATTCGGCTTCTGGCACGCGCCGCTCTCGGCACGGAGATCACGCAATACACGACATTTCACAACGGACCGAAGCGGGATGGCGATCTCGATGGACCGGAAGAAATGCACATCGTGTTGGTCGACAATCGTCGAACCGAGATGCTGGATAGCTTTCTTAGACCCATGCTGCGCTGCATTCGATGTGGCGCGTGTATGAACCATTGCCCGGTCTATGGCGCTGTAGGCGGTCATGCCTATGGCGCTGTCTATCCTGGTCCCATGGGCGCAATCCTGACACCTGCGATGTCGAGCCTTGCTGAAGCCGGTGACCTGCCGAACGCGTGCACGCTCAACGGGCGTTGCCAGGAAGTCTGTCCCGTCAACATTCCGCTACCGGACCTAATGCGGAAACTACGCGAGAAACAGTGGCGTGAAAAACTTACAGCCACACCTTACAGGTTTACGCTGGGGATGTGGGCAATGCTGGCAAAACGGCCTCGGCTTTATCGGGTCCTAAGTCGAGCAGGTGTCCGGATCATGGAACTCATTGCTGGGCGAAAAGGGTTCATAAG
>JBCDBQ010000344.1:0-7762 GCA_039183375.1 Pseudomonadota bacterium | reverse complement strand
TCTCTCGTGTTTGTGGACCGCGCGGGACAAGAGCTGACCGATGTGATTGGCATTGGTGGCACGTGTGTGTCGGAGAAGTTCAGATCTGCGGTCGAGGGGGTTGAGCCGGGTGTCCACGACTTTCTCCCGCTCGAACTCCGTTACGGCAGCCGTGAGACCTACGACGTTCACCAATACTACTACTTCCACATCTGCAGGTACGTAACCTCGATCAATGCCGAGCGCTCGAACCTCACTAGAGGTGAAACCAAGATCCCCGGTAAGGGATCCATTCCATTGTTGGCAAAGAAGCGGAACCTGCCGGTAGTGGTCAATCAGGAAGCCGTAGCGGGAATGCACCTATGGCAAGAGGATGGCCCCGTGCAAGCTGTCGGCGGCTTCTTTATCTCCGATGAACTTTATCAGGCGTTCATCGAATGCGGTCTGAACACAGACCTTAGGTTCGACGAGCAGTTAACAAGCTAACCCCGCAAATTCGGAAGAGTAGAAGAAGGCAGAAAATGACATCCTATGGCGATTTCGACTCTTCCTATAAGACGCCACCAGACACTGGTCGGCACCACCGTCGAAGCACCGAGGTCGGGTCTCACAATGTCTGTCAGGTCGACCCACGCTACCCCGTGGAGCACTTGGCAACGGCTTGCCGCCAGCCCTCGGCTTGGAGGGACGACTTAAAGCAAGTGAGCGTTGCCTGCGTGCTGACCGTGCCGGCACAAAGCTTGAGCGCGTTCTGCCGCTGCCATTGATTGCCGCCACCCCAATTGACCGCGCCACTCATGACGGTCTTGTAACACTTGACCGGCTCCGCTGATCGCGCGGCCCCAGCGCAGAGTCTGCGCGCCATGGCCGTCATACTGCGATCGTCCTGGCTCCGCCCTTGACCGAAACTGGCCCACACGGCGCGCGCGCATGGCGACTGCAACTTGGGCGGCACCGCTGCTTTTTTGACAGTCTTCGATGCTTTTTTGATAGCCTTCGATGCTTTGGCCTTGCGCACAACCTTACGCGACTTCGCACGCTCGCGTTTGCTTGGCACCGGCGGAGTGACTTCGACCGTCGGTTGCTTAATCAATGTCGCCGGCATCTTGGCGAGAGCCAACTCGATATCCTGGGATTCGATCGCAACAAACCGCAATCGCAGGTTGGAGTACGTGTCGCCGAGCTTGGCTTGCAACCACGCAACCTTCTCCGACAACTGCTTGGCTGCTGCGCGTTCCGTATCGAGCTGACTGATGGTCTTGGCCAGCTCGTTCTCGGCAACATCGGCACGCTGGCGCTCAATGGTCAACTGGCTCGTCACTTCGCTAAACTTGGATGATGCAAACGCGAGGCGTTGCTTGCTCTCCCTGAGCTCGGATTGATGCGTGGAGCGCAGCCGGGCCATGGCTGTTGCCAATTTGCTGTTCCGCTCGCGAACAGACGCAATGGTGCTGGTGGCTTGATCGAGTTTTTCTCTCAGAACCCGATTGAGTTCAGTCGCCTTCGCAAGCTTCTCAGCCGCAGTCGTGGCCGACGTCAAAGCCGTTCGTTTAGCCTTGTCGAGAGCGGCCAGCTGCTGCCGGGTGTGCGACAGCTCTGTGCTCATCTTGTTGATCGACTGCGCTGCAGCCACCTCAGACGTCGTAGCGCGCTGTTCGATTTCCTTGCTGCGCAGTCGGAGCTCCTGCAGAGAGGATTGCGCATCATTCAGTGCCGTCTTCAGGCGCGCCCCGGCCGCAACAGCTTCCGAGTGCCGGACTGACAGAGATTTCGCTGCGGTCTCTGCCGCAATTCGCCGTTCGCGCTCACGCTGGGATTCTTCTCTCAGCGCAACGAACGTCGGCGCGTGGTTGGCGTTAGCCCGTTGCGATGGCCGGCCGGAGTCGTTGACCGCATAAACGATCATCGAACCACCGAGCAGCAACGCACTCACAGCGACAACAGCGCCCACTCTCCGACCTAGCGAATGTTTCGGTTGGGCTTGTTGATGCGCAACAACGGGAAGATGGGAAACCGCTGGGATGTCTGGGCTGAACGACATCGTGCCAAAACTCCAGAGGTGCCCCTCCGGGTCTCGACACAGGTAGAACATCGATCCATCGTCCGCCGCATCGGGTTCGACTTCGATGTTCGCTCCAACTGCAGCTGCTTGTTCGTAATGAGCCTGAACGTCTGCGACATGCGCATAACATGTCTGGGTTCCGAAACCACCGACCTCAGCCGGCTGCACGAGAAGGCCATCAAGCTGCGTCCCATCGACGGGACCGATGACAATGGTGCTGCTGCCAGCATCAAGTGTAATGCAAATCAGTTGGCCATCGGTTTCGCGTTCAATGTTGCCAACTTTGAAGCCAAACGCCTCGCATAACCACGTGGCAGCTTCTTCGGGCTCTTCGTAGCGAAGAAATGGTGACACGGCGGACGCAGACACAAGAACACCTCTAAACATACTGCCAAATGGCTAATAATCAGTCGACCGAACAGCTAACATTCACTGATAACTATAGCATACTAAGTCTCGCACCCAAAGCATTTCACGGCGCGCGAGCGCAGATACAATATCCATTGAGTCAGCATATCTGCCGGCAGTCGGGGCGCATCCATCAATGATGGCCAGTGGCAGTGCAGCGATCGAAACTCAATCGCCAGGTGTCACGCTCATGACATGCTCAGCAAAGGCAGGACGCTGCTTCAAGCGCTCATACCAAGCCTCCAGGTTCGGCAAATCAGACCGCTCCGGTGCGTATGTCAGCCAACGATGCGCCAATGATCCCGCCGGAATATCACCCATCGTGAATTTGTCGCCACACAGATAGATCTTGTCAGCCAGATGCCGATCCAGAATAGCAAACAAAGGCTCAACCTTCTTTGAAGCGGCCAAGACTTCCTCCGGCTTGCGCTCTGCCTCGGGCAACGCAAACAGGTGCATCCGGAAAGCAAAGTTGAATGACTGCAGATAGAGCGAGCTCCAATCCATCCACTTGTCCGCTTCAGCTCTGATGCGCAAATCGTCCGGAAAGAAACCACCTGGACTGTGCTTGGCGCAGAGATAGCGCACGATCGCGTGGCTCTCCCACAGCGTGAAGCCGTCTGCTTCTTCCAGGGTTGGTACCCGTTTCATCGGATTGATGCTGCTGTAGCGCAGCTCATCGTTGCCACCGAACCGTCCGCCCCAATCAATGCGTTCGTGCGCCAGACCGAGTTCACCGACGCACCACATGACTTTCACAACGTTCGAGCTATTTGCGCGTCCCCAGACTTTCAGCATCCGCTTCCCACCACATGAATTCAATCGCTTCGGTGAGTTAGATTAAGCGGGGAGCAAAGCTTAGCCAATGTCTCGGGCCAATTGGTATCGGCTCAACTCTCTGAGACAACCGTCAGTTTTGGCTTTCCTGGGACGCTGACGGACGAAGTCACAGTTGCCTGCACGCCATCTTCGTGACGACGGATGACATTGGCTGCGTGTGCAAACTCGCCTGCTAAGCGGCGCAAATCTTCTTCGCCAAGTGTTGCAAAGGAAAACATTGTGCCCGTGCCAATCGTGAGAGTTGCACTGGCGCATCGTTCCCATTGGGCACCGTCCCGGCCATGCACGGTCAATTGAAACTCTTCACCTTGGCCGTCGTGGATCTCGATCGCACCACTATCATACAGGTCTCTCGATCCCATGAGCACACTCCTCGTCGTCAGGCTTTTGCTCAACATGAAGCAACTTGACGGCCAAACTGGGTTCCGACCAAGACCAAATCATGATGCATGGCAGCCAGAGCCTGAAATTAGAAAAGCCTCTTTCGCCCTTGCCGCAACCGGCCGTCTCCCCCTCCGGGCTGCACGATCGACTGTCATTTGTTAAACCAGCATGAGGCAGCATCAGCAGATGCAGTGCCGCCCAAGCCTTGGCCGACGCTCAAAGTTACTTTTGTGCGGTTCACCAAAACAGTTTGTCGGACTTTTGCTTTGACGTCAGAATACCCAAATCCCCTGGAGTAATGGCAAAGATCAATGCCGCCGGTGGAGCGGCAACTGAGAGGACAAATGTTCGATGCATCGACTGATTGATCGTTACTGGCTGCTCATACTCGCGGTCAGCATTGGCGGAATTCTGGTGTTCGCCTACGGCCGGGACACGGTTCTGACAAACACGGCCTCACGCGATGTAACCCCACGCGGCGAACTGGCGAGTTTTGAGCAGACGGCCAACAACGTCTTTACGTCAGCTGCACCCTCAGTCGTTTACATTTTAACGGAGCGTCGCGGCCGATCTGTGTTTGGCCAGGGCCAAAGCCAACGCGGAACCGGCTCTGGATTCATTTGGGATTCCGCCGGTCACGTCATCACCAATCATCATGTGATCGAAGGTGCTGACCGCGTCTTCATTCGGTTTGATTCCGGCAACACCGCACCGGCCCGCATTATTGGCAGTTCACCCGACCATGACCTTGCGGTACTGAAAGTCAGCGGCTTGTCGTTCGGGCTGACCCCCATCCCCGTCGGCCGCTCCAGCAACCTGAAAATCGGGCAAGCCGTGTTCGCGATTGGCAACCCCTTCGGTCTGACCCGCAGCCTGTCAACCGGTGTTGTGAGCGCACTCGGCCGCCGGCTCCCCACTCAAGGCGGCAGGCAGATCCCGGATGCTATTCAGACCGACGCCGCGATTAACCCCGGAAATTCCGGCGGTCCGTTACTCGACTCCGCTGGCCGCCTAATCGGAGTCAACACAGCCATCATCTCGGGTACAGGCACATTCAACGGTATTGGCTTCGCGGTACCAGTCGACACCGTCAACCGTATTGCGCCTCAGATAATCCAGCGCGGCAAGCCGGCACGGCCAGGCATTGGCATACGGGTTGCGCCACCGGATGTTGCCTCCCGGCTCAACGTCCAGGGTGTTGTGATTATGGATGTCGCGCCCGGTGGACCGGCTGCGAAGGCCGGCCTGGTTGGTGTCGACCTCAGCCGGCAGCAGACCGGTGATGTCATCATTGCAGTCAACGGTACGGAGGTGAAAGGTTTTGCAGAACTCGCCAATGCTCTCGAACGGGTCGGCGTCGGCAACTCGGCCCAGATCACCGTGCAACGCAACGGACAACAGCGCCAGGTCACGATCGTACTCGCTGACATCGGTTGATGACACCCGACGCCGCTGACATAAACTCAAACGGCGGACACAAGCACCTAGGCTTTCCGCCGCTTATTGCAATTTCATTCCGCTAACACCGACGGCGAGATTCACCCCTGTCTGGCCCTGAATGGAGAGCGGCTGAAGAACAACCGATTTGGCTGAACCGCCAACGAGAACCTTGGCACCACCGCCAACTCCAAGTGCGACATCTGCCGCCACACCAGCATACTCACCAGCCAGGAAACCCTGCCGAACCTGTGGACCGGCGGCAAGCACTGACCAAACAATCACTGAATTTCCAGTGACACCGATGTCCAGTCCGACCTTGGTGACCGTCGCAGAGTAACTTTGCGCCGCCCCGCCATCAATCGGCTTAAAGGAACAGCGGTAGGTCTTCTTTGAACCGAGAATGAGACCTACGCCCGCTCCACCAGTGCATGTCAGATTTCCGACTGCCGCTTTGGTCTGTGCCTGAGCACCGTGGGCAAAGAGACTTGTAGCAAACAGCGTCAGAATTGCAGCACGGATCATCGACATGGTGGCTCTCCTTTGATCTGCCGGCTATCGCGGCTTTCAAATCATCTCAATTTGCGGCAAATGGCAGACAGAACTTCAAACGATCCACAACCATACCATTCGGGCAATTAGTGTCTAAGGTAGGCTCTCTGATGACATTGGGCAACGCTCACGAACAGTCAACTTTACAGGAATGTTAAATCAAGATTCGATCCGGGTCGTCCGAGGCACTTGAGAAAAGGCCACGCAAACAAGCCGCGATAGCACCAAGCCCGAAGCTGCAGACAACTTGAGCTCGAAATTCCGCAATCTGGACGCAAGTTCAATGGATCGATACCGCCAACGCCTGCGGCCTTTAGATCACATCTCCGATCATTAGGTACGCGAGATTTTTTGCGCAATTGGCGAATGAGATCGCAACTTGCTTTGTAGTTCCCCACTCGATCAAGCAAGTCAGTCCAATCAATTCACACGAGCACCTGTTTCTTGCACGGGAACAACCCGGCTCACGAGACCAGAACCATGATCCCACACACTGGTGCGCGCATTGCCTTTCAACCCCGCATTCGCAAGGGCGCATTCTTCGAAGCGGCGTGGCGCCACGGCTGCCGCAACTTCTCGGTCTATAACCGGACCTATATCTCTGGTTCCTTCTCAGATCCCGAGCAAGAGTATTGGCAGGTCGTCAACGATGTCGCTCTGTGGCCAGCGATGGGTGAGCGACAGATCGAGATCAGTGGGCCGGATGCCGGTCGCTTTGTTCAACTTCTGACCCCGCGCAACATGTCGAAATGCGTTGTCGGGCAGTGCAAGTATGCATTGATCACATCACCGAGCGGTGGCGTCTTTTCCGATCCGATCATTCTGCGTCTGGATGAAGATCGATTTTGGCTATCCACCTCTGACTGGGATCTCGAGCACTGGGCGCTCGGCCTGTCCGTCAACGCCGGCCTGGATGTCACTATTCGCGATGCAAACGTATCAGTCATCCAGGTCCAAGGGCCCAAGTCACCTGTTCTCATGGCCAACCTGTTCGGCGAGGCAATTCTTGATCTGAAGTATTACTGGTGGGCCGCTTTTCCTTTCGCGAACTCACAACTCATCGTCTCCCGCACCGGCTGGAGTGGTGAGTTCGGCTACGAAATCTATTTGCAGGACGCCGCGTTGGGTGACGAACTGTTCGAGGCATTAATGACTGCTGGCGAGAGCTGCAATGTCGCCCCTGGCAGCGTCAACCAAACCCGACGTATCGAGTCGGGCATCCTGTCGGCCGGCGTCGATGTTACACCGCAAGAGACACCCTATGATGTCGGCCTCGGTCGCCTGGTTGAGCTGGATCACGACGCAAACTTTGTCGGTCGCGAAGCTCTGAGCCTGGCCAAAGACCAGCCTCCGGCGAAGAAACTCGTCGGACTGCGCATCGAAGGTGAACGGCTCGCACCCAACGAGGATCCCTGGCGGGTCGGCGACACCAATCAAGACCAGATTGGACGCATGACCAGTTGCACGTGGTCACCGCGCTTGAAGGGCAACATTGCCCTGGCGCTCGTCAAGCCAGAAGCGGCGGATCTCGACACACGCGTTCGTGTAGAGACGTGGGACGGCTGGCGCGACGCAATTATTTCGAAAACACTCTTCATTCCGAAGCGCCAAGCCGAAGATCCTCACACTCTTTACGAACAATCGAAGCAAGCAGCGAGCTAGCAGTTCAAGCCGTCATAACACTCATCTCACAGCTGGTGACACCTGTTCACGGAGTTGCCAGATGGACTTGGCGCACCGGCAATTCATCTCCATTTGCCAATCAGACAGCGGGGCAGTCTTCCCGCCTGATAAAACAATGGAGAAGAACAATGAGAACGCTACTGGCAATCGGACTGATCATGACGGGCTTCGCTGCACAGGCTGAGGCACAAACTTATGGCGCCAAGGCCAAATCGAAATCCGTGAAGACCCACTCATCGCGCAGCAACCTAGGTTACGGCAAGTACCATAACGACCGCCAATCAGCCGAAGGGACACGGTATTTCTACAAGAACTATCCGATCTGGGCGGCTCGGGCGTTCCAACCATCTCGCGAGCGGTAACTCCGCCCGCTCAAATTGCCGGTGGTGAGGTCTTACTCTCCCTAGGCCTCCGTCC
>JBCDBQ010000343.1:0-7766 GCA_039183375.1 Pseudomonadota bacterium | reverse complement strand
GGACCAGAACCAAATTACCTATGAGAGTGTGGCTTTTGAGCTTCTGGAGACAGTCCAAGGTCCGTTTGTCCAGTTTGTGTTTTAGGTTCTCTCCCGAGAGGGCTCTTGACGCGTTGGATGGCTCCGAAGTTAATTCTGCTATTATGTCATTACCGCCGATTTCCATGAATTTGGATATCGCGTTTTCATAGCCGTTTGAACGACTTGCAATAATCATTAGCAATTGCTCGTGATTTCCGAAAAGTCGATGCACTTCGTCGTAGACGTTGTCATGTCTTTCGCTCGACCATTCCAGGAGCGCGTCAAGACTGCTCGGCCCTCGATTGATCAAGTCTCCGAGAAAGACAAGTGTGGGCTCGTTAGTGGATCTCGCTAGGCAAGCGAGTTCCTCCAGAAGTTCCCTGAGTTGATCAATGCATCCGTGTACGTCTCCAACAGCAAATACGGTTGTGCCGTTGGTTTCGGTTGGAGCGTTCCGCCATTCTGAGATTGTGATGCCCATATGGTTTCAAAGGAGCAACGAGACTGCTGCGATCCCGAGGATGATATGAACACCGGTTTGGAACCCGTCCTGGCTGAGTCTGGTCAAGATGAGCCGACCGCAGAATGCGACGGCGCCTGCGATAAGTACAAGGGCACCTGCTATCGGAGCCATGTTCGATGTGAGCAAGCCGGTTTGGGCGTAGGTGGCGATTTTGACGAAATTCGACAAAACTGCCGTGGCAGCCATCGCGCCGACAAAAGCATCTTTTGTTATCTTCATCTCCCTGAATAAGATGACCTTGATCACGTTTCCGCTGCCGAGAAAGCCTGATGTGAGCCCGTAGATGGCGGAGCCGATCAGGAGGCCGCGCATCCCAATCCGGAAGGTCGGCAGGCGATTGGTCAGTGTGAGCGCGATATAGATGAGGATCATCAGACCAAGTATTGGTTTCATCACTTGCGCAGGAGCTACAGCGAGCAACTGAGCGCCGACATACGCAAACGGCATGCATGCAAGGCTCATCAAGGCGACCATCTTCCAATCTATTGAAGCGCGGAAGAGGAGGGACTTAGTCAGTGTTGACGCGGTGAAGAGTATGGTGGCCAATACGACCGTCTCCTTTACAGGCAAAACCTGGGATCCGATTGCCAGCACTAGCAGCGCAGATCCGAAGCCGAAGACGGCTGATGCGAACGAGGCAAAGAACGCAATTAGTATGAAGAGAAGCTGTTCCAATCTTCTCTCACTCCTCACCGTTTTTCGAAGAGGTCGGAACGATCGCGGCATCTAACGCTTCGGCCCAGTCGTCAGCCCATGCGCCAAGTGGCCTCAGCAGGTCCGACAATTTGGCGCCGGTTTCAGTAAGCCGATATCCTTGATCGCTTCGCTCGATGAAGCCGCTTGCCGTCAACTCCTTGATCCTTCGGTTCAGAACAGTTGGAGAGGTACCCCCGCAATCATCTTGGAGGACCCGGAAGGTCATCGGCCCCTTTGAAAGATTCCAGATGATGCCAAGTGCCCAACTTCTCCCAAGAAGATCGAAGAGGGCCATGATTGGCTGTCCGGTTTTCGAACCGCGTACAGGGCTGCCGGGCACAGGTATCCGGTTTGTCATATTTTTCCTTGCTATCGAATGAGTAGCGAATTAATGCTACACAATAGATAGCATATTGGATGACGTTGTCGTGCTTTTTCTTTCCTCATTGGCAGCTCTTTCTGCATCGGCAGGTTGGGCAGTTGGCACTACCCTGGCTGAACGACCAGCCGTCGCACTCGGTTCATTCAACTTCATTCGAATTCAGGTAGTTGCGTGTAGTGCAATTCTGTTTGTGCTTTGCTCTTCGCTGTCTCTCTGGAGCAATGTTTCCACCGAGCATTGCTTCAACTACGCCACTTCTGCATTGGCGCTACTAATGGGGCTCTTGTGCTTTGCGAGTTGCTTACGCATGGGCGGGCCGCGCCGGGCAGAAATTGCATTCTCATTGCGCGCGCCGGTGGCAGCCGTGATGGCCTACTTTTGGCTTGGCGAGACCGTCAATGCTGTCGACGTCCTTGGGGGCGCTCTCTGCCTCCTCGGTGTAGTGCTCGCCATTGCGGCAAAAGATCGAACTGGCGATAGTCAAACGTCGAGCTTCGGAAACCTCTCCGTTTTTTGCGGGATAGGCTTGTTGGGCGTCGTCAGCCAATGCACCGCGTTCTTAGCCGCAAAGCCCGCTTTGGAAAGTGGAGCAAATCCTTTTGCGGTAACAGCAATTCAACTCATGGGCGCGGCTATGATCGTTTCTGTAGTTGCGCCCTGCGTTCCCGCGCGAACGCGTTCTCAAGCCCCCGTGACTCCAAGTCTAATCTTTAGATCAGTTTTACCTGGCCTCATTGGCTATGTTCTTGCATCCTCAGCCCTACTCTATGCCCTTACCAGATTGGACGCTGGTGTTGCTCTTGTACTCGGTTCTCTCGCTCCAGTTTTTGTTATTCCGATACAATCCCTGAGGGATCGCACAGCGCCGCCTCCCCAGGCTATCGTTGGAGCAGCAGTTGCCATAATTGGCACATCAGTGATCGTCGTACATTGAGTACTCGTCTTTTCTTCCTAGGCTTTGGCAGCGCTCGCTTCTTTAGATATTCACAAGCATACTCAACTAAGGGTGTAGTTAGATGGCAAAACAGTTCCGAGCACTAGACGCGAATCTCAGCAAATTCATCCTTGAGCAGAAAGTCTTCTTTGTTGCCTCTGCAACCGCGAAAAGTCGAGTTAATATGTCACCTCGAGAGATTGGGTGTCTCCGAATTCTTTCTGATCAGTCGGTCGCTTATCTAGATCGAACGGGGAGTGGTAATGAAACAGCTGCGCATGTCATCGCCGATGGGCGACTGACGATTATGCTATGTGCTTTTGAGGGACCACCTCGAATTATTCGACTCTATGGGAGCGCCAAAGCCTTTGGATGGCAAACAGGTGTATTTTCTACGTTAATTCAGGAGCAATACGACGGCGTCGTACCCCTCGGAACGCGCCAAATTATTACTTTAGATATTGAGCTTGTACAAACTTCCTGTGGCAACGGAGTTCCTTTGTTCGAGTATCGCGGCGAAAGACAAGCTATTGACAACTGGCACAATGCACTTGGAGTTGCAGGTCTAAAGAAATATTGGGCCGAAAAAAACCTGCACAGTATAGATGGTTTGCCAACTGGCTTAGTTTTACCCGAGCCGGAAGATGGATCGGAGGAGAGTTAGTTTACTTGGTCTAGAAATTTGTTTCGGCAAGGAAGTGTTGCTGAGGCACACGCGTTTTGAAATGGGGAAAGTCTGATGAATACAACACGGAGGATCATAGTATCAAGTGATCATGCATCCATTGAACTACGTTTGCAGGTTTGTGAATACCTTATGGAGCAGCGCTTTTTTGTAGAGGATACTGGTCCAAAGGCTGCAAAAAAGTCGGATTATCCAATCCAGGGATTTGAAGCTGCTTCCCGAGTCGCGTCTGGTGAGTTTGACCTAGGAATAGTTTTCTGCGGAACAGGGCAGGGGATCATGATGGCCGCAAACAAAGTTGCTGGAATACGGTGTGGGGTGTGTTCGGATACGTACTCGGCAAGAATGCTACGGAGGCACAATGACGCAAATATGCTGTCATTGGGAGCACGAGTTGTTGGTTTCGGGTTGGCCTTAGATATCGTCGAAGCATTTCTGCAGTCGGACTTCGAAGGTGGACGCCACATACGGCGTATCAGATTTTTGGACGAAAAGCTGTTGGGTTAGCCGGCAGCTGGCAAAAGACTAGGGATGATACTGCGCGAGGAGGTATCTGAAACGTGTCTTTTATGTAGATCATTTTCAAAGAGGGTAATCGAATTTGGATATTGAGCACGCCGGTTAGGTTGAAGGTTGGCACACAACAGGCTGTGCAGTCGACCAGTCCCCCTCATTCAAGATAACCGAGTACACCGTCGATCAGCATGTGTGTGGCGGCCAAAATCAACAAAGAATAGCAGAGAGTGCTGAGCTGACGCTGATCAACCCTGTTGTGAAGCACCAGTCCAGCCCATAGTCCCAGAGGAATGCTGGGCGAGATGAGTACTATAAGCAACCAAATGTCACGATCGATCCCGGCAATCACTAACCATGGTCCAACCTTTAAAACATTCCCAGCGGTGAAAAACGCACTGATAGTTCCGGCATAAACTGCTTTTGGCAATCCAATACGAAGCAGATAGAGGGTCAGCGGAGGCCCACCGGAATGGGCTATCATGGTTGTAAATCCGGATGTGATGCTGGCCACCAGCGCCAATGCCGTGTTTCGGTTTCTCACTTTGGCAACACGGTAGCCGGCGAACCAGCGCGCCGCAAACCCCAGTGTGACCACAGCCAACAGGATTGAAACAAGATTTGGCTCCAATCCGGAGAGAACCGTGCTACCCAGAGCAATGCCGATCACCATACCTGGCAACAGCACTTTGAGGTCGGGCCAGGACCAGGTTGATGGTTTCCAGACCCGCAATGCAATGAAGTCCATTATGACGAAGATTGGCGCAAGAAGCGCACCGGCTGTCAGAGGATCTAGAACCAACGCAATGAATGGGATGCCGATGATTGCAAAGCCTCCGCCAAAGCCACCCTTCATCACGGCAATCACAAAGACGGAAAGAAAACAGACCAGAACTGTGACGGGGTCCCACATTCGCTTTCTTGTGAGTTGCTAACGGAGCCGCGTAAGTAGGCTGGAGGTGTCCCAGTGTCCGCCACCAATTTTCTGAACGTCTGCGTAGAACTGATCCACCAAAGCCGCTACTGGCGCTGTGCCGCCAAGACGGCTCACTTCTTTCAGCGCGATAGCGAGGTCTTTTCGCATCAAGTCGACAGCGAATCCGAAATCGTAGCTGTCTTCATTCATTGTTTCCCAGCGGTTTGACATTTGCCACGATCCAGCTGCTCCGTCGCAAATGGTTTCCATGACCCGACGAACATCAAGGTCAGCGATTTTGGCGAGTGAAATCCCTTCTGCCAGGCCCTGTAGAACACCGGCTATACACAGTTGGTTCACCATTTTGGCTGTTTGACCGGAGCCAACCTTTCCTATTCTGGTGACTGTCCGTGCAAAAGCGCTGATCACAGGAGACACTTGTTGAAATGCGTCAAGATCACCGCCCACCATCACCGTAAGCTGCCCATTCTGAGCGCCGGCCTGGCCGCCGGATACCGGCGCGTCGAGGAAATGTAGGCTGTTCTCTGCCGCAACCTTTGCCAATTCGCGGGCGACGTTCGCTGATGTGGTGGTGCAGTCGACGTAATGGGAACCCGTCTTCATGCTTTCGAACGCACCGTTTCTACCGACCGTCACAGACCGGAGGTCATCATCTGCTCCAACGCAGCTAAAGACCACCTCGGCGTTATCTGCAGCGATGGCTGGCGTCCTGGCCATACTGCCACCATACTCTTGCGTCCAGGCATTGGCTTTCTCTGACGATCTGTTGAAGACGGTGACCTCGTGACCCGCGGAAACCAGGTGCCCCGCCATTGGATACCCCATGACCCCCAAGCCGATCCAAGCGATCCTGCTCACACTTCTTCCTCCATTTTGGGCCAAACATCTCGCAGAAAAACCGTCAAATCCGTGGGTGCGGTTTTGATGCAATGAGGAAAGAGCAATACGCTTACAAAGCCGCGGTGATAGGTCGCGTGATTTGCGAGATGCAACAGAATTTCCTCGCGCGACATTTTTCCCTTGCCGCCGTCGACGAAATCGAAGGAAACGCTCTCAGATAGTGTGTCCTCAGACCAGCTCTGAACCGCTTCAACGAAATAGCGGTTTATTGCCCGCAATCGCTCGGCGACTTCCGAGAAGGGAAGCGTTTCGCTCCGAAACCGTGCGGTATGTGGATGTGGTTTTCCTTCAAGATGAGCGCGAAAAATTTCTGCGACCACAAGCGTATGATCGAACGTTCCGGCGATTGACTTGAAAAGGGTGTCGCGCGGGGCGCCAAGCTCAGCTTCAGACACCTGTTCAGCATTCCTGAGCATGACGTCGTCGGCCCATGCCGTGTATGCCGCCAAACGGTGCGAAACTGATAGAAATGGCATGTGTTTCTCCTTGCAAAGGCAGGCTTCGCACGCACATATTGCACTGAGCAACAAGTATATTGATCTCGGAGCAATAAACCTATGAAGCCGTACGTTGCGATTGCCGACGAAATTGCAAAGCGAATAGCAACCGGTGAAATGGCTCTGGGGTCGCGACTGCCTCCACAACGGAGCTTTGCATATGAGCGTGGCATCGCTGTTTCTACGGCGAGCCGTGTTTACGATGAGTTGCGGCGTCGCGGACTTGTGACTGGTGAAGTCGGCCGAGGAACATATGTCTCCAACCGCTTTGCTCCGCTTGACCCTTCCATGCAGGAACCATCCGGAACCGGGATCGATCTGGAGATTGTGTTTCGGCTTGCTCCAGAAACTCATGAATTGATCGCCCGGTCTTCCGCGGGTTTTTTCAAATCAGGCTTGTCGAGAGACGATCTTGGTCCGTCCGCAGTTCGAAAAAGCTCTGACGTGATGGATGTCTTCGCGGACCTGACGAGCGAAACCGGTCACAAAGTATCCTCACAAGACCTGCTTCTGACTGGCAACGGAAAACAGGCGATTGCTGCCGCCTTTTGTGCGTTGGCTCCACGCGGAGGTAGACTTGCGGTTGAAGAACTCACCTATCCATTTGCCATTGCAGTCGCGCGGAGGTTTGGGATCGAACTTTTGCCCATACCCGTCGATTCCGAGGGAATGGACCCGACCGCGCTTAACGAAAGGGTGGAGGGGGGTATTGATGGGATATATCTGCAGCCGACCCTGCAAAGCCCAATGGTGCTGACGATGGGAAGCGCACGCAGACAAGCAATTGCGGCGATCCTCAAACATCATAACGTTGCCGCAATTGAAGATAGGATCTACGGTTTCTTGAAGCCGGTAAAACCGCTTGCTGCGTATGCTCCCGACCATGTAATCCAGATCGACAGCCTATCGAAGCGTCTGATGCCCGGCCTTTCCCTTGGCCTGATAACGTCGCCAGAACGCTTTCGGGATGCTCTGGCCGGAGCCATTCGCGCTGGAGGATGGATGGCCCCGTCTCTCTCTGTTGCAATCGCGCGGCACTGGGTCGAGGAAGGCTTGGTAAGCGAGATTGAAGCTTCGAAACGAAGTGATGCTCAAGCGATGTTCAAAATTGCGAGAAAGACGTTTGCGGGTCTCGACTACAGGAGTGCGCCCGAGGCGCTGCATGGATGGCTTTCCCTTCCGACTACCTGGAGAGCACAGAGCTTTGCCGAACAGTGCGCGCAGCTCGGTATCGCCGTCGCACCGGGTCGCGCCTTCGCAGTGGGAAAGGGTGTCGCTCCTAGTGGTGTTCGTATTGCTTACTCGGCATCCGACCTTGCGACATGGGCACACGCATTGAAGGAAGTTGCGCAGTTAGCGTCGTCAAAGGGATAATGGAACGACGCATTGATCAAGGCCCTGAGAGTGCTGTGCGCTGTCGGCCGATCAAGTGTCGACATCGGAAATCCGCATCATGATCTTCTTACTCAGTGGCGCCACGTTGAGGGCGAGAGATGGATGATCTTCCCACCAACACATCTCCTCGATCTCGGCCGAAGTACTGGGCTGGCCTGACAACACAACCCGGAAGACGTCCGCATCGACTTCGAAACCGGGCTCGTTCGCGGCTGGTGCGCATATCCTTGCAATGAAGGTCGCATCACTTGCACCAACACATAATTCTTCGATCAGTTCACGG
>JBCDBQ010000342.1:0-7768 GCA_039183375.1 Pseudomonadota bacterium | reverse complement strand
CATCTCAGCGAGACTGCATGCCGATGTCCAGCAATAGTGACCGATTGAGCCGGCCGCTGCCAGGCTGAATAGCCAGAACAATGTCGTCGCGTCGGGCCATGTCCATACAAATAGCGCCGGCACCAAAGCCATCGGCGTTGAGAGTAGGACCATCCACAAAATGATGGCCTCGACCCGGTCCGTTCCCGTCAATCGCTTGACGATCAAGGCCGTAGCCGCGAGCAGGACAGCGTTAGTGAGTGCCAGTCCGGCGCCGAGCGAGAGGCCACCAAGGTTTGGGCCGATGACAATTAGGACACCGCAGAAGCCGGCTGCCATGCCGGCAATATTGATAAGCGAGCGCCACCAATAGAGGTGCATGTTTTTTGTGTTGAGTAGCTCTAAACCACTCCGCAGGAGCAAAGGCGATAGCAGGACAAGAGCGAAGAAATTTCGAAAAAATACGACCTGCAGGATGTGCATGTTCTCGGCCGACAAGCGAATGAAGACGCCCATGGACACGAAAAAGCACATCGCCATCACCATGAAGAGTGCAGCTTGCAAAGGCTTTGGTAATGTTCTGGTCCGTTGCAAGAGAGTGCTGACGGCGCCGAACGGGCTTGGCATGAGTGCTCGGTTTATGAGGGTGGATAATCGCACCATAGTTTCACATTTCATCGCATAGTGCACGTGCGGCTTCATTCCAGTCGTCAGTCCGCTAGCTTTGGCACAGTCTTTCCACAATGGATGTCCGGGGTTCGTTTCAGTTATTGGAACGTGATACCCATTCCATATTGGGCTCTGACTTTTTCAGTTTGCCGGGTCAGTTTGCCAGGTCAGTTCGCCGGAAAAGTTTGCCAAGTCAGCGCCTCAAGATTTGAAACCGGTGATCTGCAGAATTCGGATGATTTAATTGAATGCGGAACTTTGCAATGCCGGCAGTGCTCGGTGCGCTGTTATTGGCGGTCACAGGAACATCGAATGATGCTGCTGGTCAGGAGCCTCGCCGGTCTTCCTTAGCCAACAAGCCGTTTCAATCCGTGGTCGGGCAGAAGTCAAGCTTGCGTGGTCTGATAGAACTGGCTCGCCCGATACCAAAGCGGGCAGAGTTCGTCGGTCACTTTGAGGCGATGGAACTTGCAACCCGCGCCTATCACGAACGGCTTGAGCCTGGATCTTTCGTCTTTGGCACCAACTCCCTGAGGCGAGATTACGAGCGGCTGAATGTATTGCGGATCAAGGGCGCCATTCTAACTTTGAGTGGCCAGGTCCAGCGCGCTTTGTTTGAGCCGTTGGCCTGGCAGCCAGTCTACCATTGGCAGGTGTTGGAGCGCGCTAAGGCAGGCAGGGTGCGGGACGTATGTGAGCAGACGCGGCGCAAGCTAACAGCTGACGACTGGAAAGGCTTTCAAGCGGTCACCTATGTCAATCACCAATCCAAGCGCATTGTCGTTGCTATCGCTGGTACGGATCCGGAAAGTAAAGCTGACTTGTTCAACGACTGGGTGGCGCTACTGGGCAAGACCGCGCCTCACTTTGACGTTGCCTGTGCTTACTTCCAACACGTGATCCGTTACTACGGCTCCCGCTTCGCAGGATACAGTTTCGCATGTTCCGGTCATAGTCTGGGTGGGGGCGCTTGCAGTGTTGCTGCAAGCCGACTTGGTCGGGTGGGTATTGCGCTCAACCCAATTGGCACGCATCAATTGATCACGGGAGCGGTCGTTGCTCGACGATCGATGATGGCGAACTACATAGACCCGAAGGATTTCGCACTGGATCTTTATAAAAGGTTCAACCGACATCCCGATGGGCGGATCTATTGGATTGCAGAAAAGCCCATCAGCCTCGATCTGCTTCAGTCATTCGTTCAATTGCTGCGCAGGCAACCCAAGATCTCGCGCTTGTGGGAGTCCTACCTTGCGCATTCTGCCACGCTCTCACTCGACCGCCTTGCAAAGATCCATAAGCTGCGGCGTCTGCAGTAGGCGTGTTTGCGACATGGTATTCGGACAAGTGTGAACTGCCTGTGCCGGCAGAAGCATCCCATGGCTCTGACCTTATCCACCTTGGTTGATGACCCCGAATGTCGTTGGCTTTTGGTGTGGATCGATTATGGCTTTCCGTAAGCCTTGTGAGGAGAAACCTGTATGTCCCTACCATTCAACTGCTTTGATCCGGCCAGCGCCCACCGCTCGGAACGCTTGCGCAATGTCTATGCAGTTTATGAACTGCTCTATACAATTGCGGACTTTGGTGCTGCAGTGCTTTTTCTCGTTGGCTCTATCTTGTTCTTTGACGAAGCGACGACCTATCTCGCAACCTGGCTGTTCGTGTTCGGCTCGCTGCTGTTTTGCATCAAGCCGACACTCCGTCTCATTCGCGAAGTTCATCTATGGCGAGTCGGCGGCAGAGAAGAACTTGCCAAGCGTGCGAGGTCGGAACTCTGATCAAGCCAAGCTTGTCAGATCTTTCTCCCTGTCCGACCTTCGCCACTGTTGAACGGGGCGCCGCTCACGCGGCAGATGGCGTCAGTTTGTAGACGCTGCTGTCGCCCAAATCATAGGCTTCGGACAAGTCGTGTTCCAACGTCGGTCGACCCAGGTAGAAGCCTTGCGCCTGGTCCAGATGGCACGCCGCGACCATTGCCAGTTGCTCTTCTGTCTCAACGCCCTCGACAAGGACACTGGCGCCAAGTTGGTCGGCAATGATTACAATCGCCCTGAACATAGCCCGGGTTTTTTCACTATCGCTTTCCGGACGGTCCAGCAGGCTGCGATCTATCTTGATTTTCTGGAATCCAAAATTCCACAGATAGCCAAGGTTTGAGTATCCCGATCCGAAGTCATCTAGAACCAGAGAAACTCCGAGCTGTTTGAAGAGTCCAAAACGGCTCTTCACTTCTTCCTTGTCTTCAATGAATAGCGACTCGGTGACCTCGAGCTCCAAGCGATGGGGATCGAAAGCAAACCGGTTGAGGGACTTCGCGACTTCCAGTGCAAAGACATCGCTCTTGAATTGCGCCACTGACAGATTGATTGAGACAAACAGATGTCGTGGCCAGTTACTTGCTGTCTCAATGCTGCGATTGAGAACCCAGATGCCGATGCA
Organism: Pseudomonadota bacterium; assembly: GCA_039183375.1. Lineage (GTDB taxonomy): Bacteria > Pseudomonadota > Alphaproteobacteria > Rhizobiales > Hyphomicrobiaceae > Tectiglobus. Next base: position 4,678 of record JBCDBQ010000342.1, on the reverse strand, counting down.
CTCGATCTGACCTGTTTCCTCAGCAATTGGAATGAACTCGTTGGGAGGGATAATTTCGCCGTCCCGTCCGCGGAGTCTCAGGAGTGCTTCGAAGCCAAGAAGTTCCTCACCCTTGGCATTGAAGATCGGCTGGAAATCAAGCCGCAGAAGGTCGTCTGCGATTGCCTTGCTTAGGCATTCACTGATGTAGAGGCGGCGCTTGAAAGTGATATCCAGATCGTCATAGTGCAGCACAAACTGATCTCGACCACGGCGCTTGGCTTCATAGACTGCGAGATCGGCCGCGTGCAGTGCGCTTTGTTGATCGTCGGATTCGTTTGTCAGGTGGGCGCCGATGCTGACGCTGACGTTGATGCTTGAACCGCCATTTCGGAAAGGTACGCGCATCGCTTGCACGATGCGCTCACCAATGGCTGTGAGTTCTGCTTCGCTCGTATCGCGACAAACAACAACAAATTCGTCGCCGCCGAAGCGGCCAACAACGTCATTCTTAGAGCGTATGCTATCCGTGATTGTTCGCGCGACATGCTTCAGTAGCAGATCGCCAGTATGGTGGCCGTGGTTGTCGTTGATCTGTTTGAAGTAATCGACATCGACAAACAGGATGCCGTTCTCAGCTGCCGTTTTTTTCGAGCTAAAGAGCTTTGACAGATGTGCACTAATTGTCTTGCGATTGAGAATTCCCGTCAGGTAGTCAATTTGATCGACCTGGATGAGCTTGCGGTCTTTTGCGCTAAGCTGCCAGCTACGAATAGCGACGAGCGAGGCGGGCACCAGGAAGATGATTGCTGAACCGACAATCAAGAGCCAACTCAGCTGGGCGAAAGATGTGGCAAGCGCCTCATAGGTGTCTGAAACGTCAATGTAGACCTCGATGACACCGAAGACGCTGCCATTGCTGGCGTAGGCTGGAACGAAGGCTTCAACATAGTGATTGGGTCGTGTGGGGTTAGACTGACCCGTTTTGATGAAGACCAGAGGGGATTTCGATTGGAACGCCGTCTTGGCGTGCGTTCGGTCGATGGCAGTGGCAGTATCTGAGCGGCCTGACTTGTCCCGGTCGGAAACGAACGCCAGTTTGCCCTCTTGAGTGAACAACTGAAATCTGAACACTCCGGCCACTGCTATGGCGTCTACAATTCTAGAACGCTCTTCCGGTGTCGCCTGACCAGTTCTAACAATGTTCTTGATCGATGGGATATTGACCACCAGGTTGCGCGCCCAGGAGAGTGCCTTGGCTTCCGCGTCTTTCATGATGGAGTCTTTGACTCTGTGGTCGAGTAGGGCCGTAATCCCTAGATTGATGCAGTAAATCGGGATCGTGAGTGCCAGCAGGCCTGCTGCAAGAAAACCCAGGGTTCTATTTGGAAATTGCCAAGTCACGAAACTCACCACGATTACGCATTTATCTGTTGTGGTGCGATGATAGTGTTTCTATCTTAAGTTGTAGTTTACGATAATGCCGCAACCTGTCTATTTGTTTAGTGATTGTTTTCAACTCGTTAGGGTCATTCTTGTTTCCCCTTGGAACGACGTTCAACAGCATGTTTGCGTTTGGCTGAAAGCGGAACTACGGCGAACATTCGCAGTTGCGTTAACCAAGGTTGCTTGCTTTTTGAGAAGCTGGACTGATGGATCTGCGGGCTTAGCGTGTTAGGTCCGAGCTTGCCTGAGTGGCTCGATGACGGCGTCAGCGAATGCCTTTAGGGCACCCTTTTCCAGGTCGTCACCGAAGTAACCAACGTGATGCCAGATAAAGATTTCATCGATGTCGAAGCGCTCCAGCATCGTCATGACATCGTTCTCAATCTTGTCGCGTGAACCTGTCCACATGCGGCCCTTGGGAACGTGGTAGGGCGGTGCGTCGTAGGCAAATTCCCAAAGCTCGTCGAACATTTTCTCGTAGCGAGCTGCATCGCTTTGCGTATCGCCGGTCACGAGCTGGCCGCCGAGGGCAATCAGATCTTTCGTCTTTGCCGAGCGGCCAGCGGCTGTCGCTGCTTCGCGGCATTGCTCGATGGTTGTACTGGTGAAGCCGTCTTTTTCCTGAGAAACGAACGATACCATCTTCGTGCCTTCAGCCGCCCAGAACCGCGCTGTTTCCATTGAGTAGCTGAAGGGTGCGTAGACGGGCGGATGCGGGCTTTGCAATGGGCGCGGTGTGATGCCGATTTTCTCAAGAATTCCGTCGCTGTCGACGGCGTCACCACCCCAATGCTTGGTGGGATTAAACGTCCACTCGACTGGCAGCGGCACCTTCCAGAACTCGCCGTCGTGCTTGGTCAGGTCGTCAGTCCAAAGGGATTTGACCAGACGCCAGTTCTCGATGAAGGCCCGGCGATTGCGTTGGTCCGCCTCGGACTTGTCGGACTCCGTGGAGGTAATGCCGAGGTGCTGACCCATTGTGGCGGTCCAGCGCGGAGTGTTGCCGCGCGAAAACCCGGCGAACGCGCGGCCTCCCGTCATGTGGTCGAGCATGGCAATATCTTCGGCCACTTTAATGGGGTTCATCGCTGTCAGGTTCATGCCGAGTTGGCCGACCCGCATCGTTTTGGTGTGCTGCGCGATGAACATGTCCCAAAGAATTGGGTTGGTCGTCGCTTCAATACCTTCCGATTGGAGGTGGTGCTCCGTCAGGCAGAAACCGTCAAACCCAAGTTCTTCGGCAAACACCATCTGCTCGCGAACTTTTTCGAGGCAGGTTTGGAAACGGTCTGCGTCGCGACCGGCGAGCGCAACGTCTTCACCGTGTGAACGCATGAAAGGAATGACGAGAAGTGTGAATTTCATGGCTCAGGTGGATCTTTAGTATCGGCGATGGATTGGTTAGCTGAGAGTGGCACTCTCGCTCTGAAACGCAAGCGCCTAACTTTTCCAAGCTGCTGCTACAACCCAGTGCAGGCAATCATGGCTGTATGTTTTTTATTAACCACAATCTCTAGCCTATTGAATCAGCGAACTATTTTCTTCTGGACGCCTGAACCTTCCAAGCAGTAGCGGCGACATACCAGCAGCACGGAAATTCGAAGCAGCACGGAAAAGGAACTGTCGTTATGGAAATTCAAATGATTATGCCGCTGGCACTTTCTTCGCTCGTTTGGGCGCTTGCCTTCAAGCAGGTTATCCGCGGGGTCGTGTTTGGAGAAATGATCGAGTATGTGCGTGCGACCAACGAAACGCACCGCTGCGCACAAGGCAGCGAGCCGATCCCGTTTGCTGTGCTATTCGTTTTCTATTCGGCGGTCACATTCGCTGTGCCGATCGCGCTTTGGTCCCTCCTGCGAGCCGCGTGAGCAACCAAGACGACGATGCCAAAGCCAAAGCAAAAGGCAGCAGTGGTGGTTAGGTTTGAGTGGCCACCGCCTCGCCAACCGGCTTCACTCTGACGGCTGTCAGACGATTGCGGCTCTTGCGCAAAATCTCAAACCGATAGCCATAGAACGTGAAGGCCTGACCTGGCTCAGGAATAGACTGGGCTTCGTGAATAACCAGACCGGCAATGGTGACTGCCTCCTCGTCCGGTAGATCCCAGTCCATCTCGCGATTGAGGTCGCGAACGGCAACGCCGCCGTCAACGTTGACCGAACCGTCAGATTGCGGGCGGATCGAGTTGTCACCAGCATCGTGCTCATCTGCGATCTGGCCGACGATCTCTTCAAGAATATCTTCGAGCGTAATCAGCCCCTGCACTTCGCCATACTCGTCGACAACGAGGGCGAGCTGGACCTTGCGCTGCTGAAAGGCATTGAGCTGGTCGCTGACACTGGTTGTGTCGGGAACGAACCAGGGATCCTTGGCGATCTTGCGGACGTCGAGGCCGTCGATGTCCCAGTTTGATCTGCCGAGGGCTGCGAGCAGATCCTTGGAGTGCAGGATGCCAACGATGTTATCGGGCTGACCCTCCCAAATCGGAACTCGCGTGTACTGGCTCTTCAGTACATCCTCGACGATGGTCTTTGGCGGCTCCGATGCATCGATTGTTTCCATTTCGGTGCGGTGGACCATGATGTCATCGAGCTGCAGCTCCTTGAGATCAAGGACGCCGCCGAGCTGCTGTGCCTCGCCCTTGTCGACCGTTCCTTCGCGGGTTGAGAGCTCGATTGTGCCGCGTAGTTCGTGGGCGGCCAAGATGTTGGCATCGTCATCGGAATGAGACGGCGTGAGCCGGAGGATATTGCGAACGATAAGGTCGATCGCTGCCGTGAAGGGGCGCAGGACTTGGATCAGAAACGACATGACCGGCGCGACAAACATCGCGAAACGGTCCGGCGATATGATTGCGTAAGTCTTCGGAAGAACCTCGCAGAAGATCACCACGATGAGTGTGAGAATGACCGTTGCATAGAAAACACCGGCTTCTCCGGCGATCTTGATCAGGAGGCTCGTCATTAGTGCGGAGGCGAGGATGTTGACCAGGTTGTTGCCGAGCAGGACCGTTCCGATAATACGTTCCGGCTTATCGAGAAGGCGGCTAACCCGGCGTGCGCGTGCATTGCCGTCTTGTTCGAGCGCATGCATGCGGGCCCTGGACACTGCTGTCAGCGCGGTCTCTGATCCCGAAAAGAATGCAGAGATCAACAGCAGAACGAAAACTGCCAGTAGGATTACGATAAGAGAAGTCTCAATCAACATGTCACTCGTCGATTTTTTCCAGTAGTCGTTGCAGCGTCAGGCTGAT
>JBCDBQ010000341.1:0-7779 GCA_039183375.1 Pseudomonadota bacterium | reverse complement strand
ATGAAGCTGCTTGGGGCCGACGTCGGTGATCGCTGGTCCTTCCTTGCCGACAAATGGACTCCGGCAGCCAAAGATACGCTTTATGCGTTCAACGACGTGCATGCGATGATGGCATTCGTTGCGGCTGGTCGTGAGGACGCACAGGCGGAGTTGTTAAACGCGAATGAGCGATACCTGGAGAGCGCATCGGACGCTAATGTGGCCATGAGCCGTGAGATTGGTGTTCCGTTCTGCCTCGCCGTGCGGGATTTCCAGGCTGAGCGCTATAGTGAGTGCGTCGAGCGCTTGCTGCCGGTCCGTTACCGGACGCACCGCCTGGGTGGCAGTTTTGCGCAACGAGATGTTATCGGATGGACGCTGCTGGAGGCCGCACTGAGGGCAAAGCGTTACGATCTTGCACTCGGTCTTGCGAATGAGCGCGCGGCCTTGAAACCTACATCTGTGCAGGGCTGGCGTGCAGTCGCGAGAGCCTTCAAGGGGCTTGGCAACACATCAAAAGCCGACCAAGCTGACGCGAAAGCGGCCTCGCTGCTGGCTGCATAAACGTTCTGGTCAAAAAAGGCACCGCTTCATGAGCACACCACAGTACGCCTGGTTGGATGGTCTGGTCCCCTGGGCAGATGCCAACTGTCATATCTCGTCCCTTGCGTTCAAGTATGGCGCGGCAGTCTTCGAAGGGATCCGCGCGTACTGGAACGACGACACGCAAAAACTTTACCTCTGGCAACTCGACGAGCATCTCGACCGGTTGGTCTATAGTCAGCACATGATGCGCTACGAAGAGCCGATCGGCAAAGAGGATGTGGCCGCGGCCGTGATCAAGCTCCTGCAGGCCAATGCCTTCCGCGAAAACGTACACATCACCACCACGGCATTTCTGTCGGGGCCGGGGCAGCCGTTTATCTGCGCGCCCGTATCGTTGGCGATTACGGCGATGGCGCGCGGTGATTATCGCACTGACGGCGTCAGCGTGCAGGTATCGAGCTGGCGGAGATCATCAGATTCAGCCCTGCCGCAGCGGGTGAAGGCGAACGGGAACTACCTCAATGGCCGGCTTGCTTCTATCCAGGCTCGGGCTGATGGCTACGATACTGCGCTGTTGCTGACGCAAGCGGGAAAGGTATCGGAAGGCCCAGCCATGTGCTTCTTCATGGTTCGTGATGGCGTTGCGATTACACCGGATAAGCAGTCGGATATTCTTGAGAGCATAACCCGAGACACTGTGATCAAGCTGCTGCAGGAAAACGGGACTCCGGTTGAGGAGCGGCCGATTGACCGCTCCGAACTGGGCCTTGCCGATGAGGCCTTCTTCTGTGGAACGGCCTGGGAGATCGCACCCGTCAAATCGATTGACCGGATGGCTTTGCCGGCCGGTACCTCAGGTCCTATTATGCGTGCTCTGCGCGAGCGCTTCGATGCACTGACGCTTGGCACTGATCCTGCCCATAGCGAGTGGAGACGCGAAGTGCCTTTGGCATAGAGAATGCCATTCAAGCGCATTAGAAATGGCCCGTTGTTGTAACGAGCCATTGACGCCACAGAACAGTCGGTGCCGCTCAGTCCCTGGCGACCGGGCGCAGGAAGTATCGGTCGTATCGCTTGATGCAACCGATACTGTCCGCAAACGCAACAGCCTTTTGGCAATCCGGATCATCGGCAGCCCTTGTGCGATAGGTCTCGTACTCTGCTAGCGATGGAAACGAGAACAGGCAGACGGCGAGATCGCTTGGACTTTCGTGCGGCAGGTAATAGCCGTGATGTGTGCCCCCGAACTTCTCGACAAGCGGGATCCACATTTTGGCGTATTCCTCGAACTCCGTAATTGTTGCTGGGTTCACTTCGTATTGAATGAAGCAAGTAATCATCTGATTTTCCAAATCTGTGGGAAGTCTTCGAAGGCGGGACGTCTGTGATGAATCTTTGTTTGCTGTGCAAAGTGGCTGCGGTCAACATCCGGCTTGGTTTGTCGGTGTTGGCCTTGGTCCAGTGGAGATGCATTGAGGCACGCTATCACCATCCTGACATGATTTTGGCGTTGGATATCGAGCGATAATGCGTTTGGGTCGCGAATTATCGATGTTCAACACGGCACCGAGTGCGGTTTTCTGATTGGGACTGAACCGTGTGTGCCGCCCAACAGCAACTAGGGGGTGCTGATATGAAATCCTTAAAAATTGCAGGAATTGCGCTTGCTGGCATGATGGTCTTCGCAGCGCAGCCGGTTATGGCTAAGTGTCTGACAAAGGGTGCGTTTGCCAGTGCCGGCTCTGAGAAAGACGCCAAGTGGTACGCGCTGGAGACGATGGTTCAGAGCGTGAGCTGGGGCATCTGGCCGGCTTTTGTCGCCAATGGCTCGACGCCAGGTTACAAGATCACAAAGCAGAAATATCGCTGCAAGAAGGGTGGCTGGGGCGTTGAGTGCCGTGGTCAAGCAACCTTCTGTCCGACCAAGTAACATTCCGGCTCGAAAGCTGATAGCGTTGGCATCATGGATGCCTTCGCTGAACTTCTGAACCGACTGGTCTATACGCCCGGGCGAAATGCAAAGCTCGGGTTGATGGCGCGTTATTTTTTGAAGACGCCCGACCCGGATCGCGGCTGGGCTTTGGCGGCGCTGACCGACGGACTGCCATTTACTTTTCCCGTTCGCAAGACGTTACAAGAACTGATGGCACCGCGTGTCGACGAGCAGCTCTTTCGGTTGTCGCGCGACTATGTCGGGGACACAGCAGAAACCGTTGCACTGCTTTGGCCCGAGGCTCCCGAAGGTGCTAACTCCCCGCGCTTGTCTGAGATCGTGGCGGCGTTGGAGCTGACCCAGCGCAGCGATTTCCCGAAGCTGATTGAGAGTTGGCTGGATCAGCTCGATGCCAATGGTCGCTGGGCACTTCTGAAATTGCTAACCGGTGCGCTGCGTGTTGGCGTTTCAGCAAGACTAGCTAAGACTGCCGTGGCCCAGGCCTGGGACAAGGATGTGTCAGAAGTCGAAGAGATCTGGCACGCGCTGGCCCCACCCTATGAGGAGCTTTTCAGTTGGCTTGAAGGGCATCAGGAACGGCCCGACATCTCCAACCTGCCGGTGTTTCGACCATTGATGCTCGCCAATCCGCTTGAAGACCAGGATTTTGAAGCCTTGGAGCTCAATGATTTCGCGATTGAGTGGAAGTGGGACGGCATTCGCGTTCAGGTCGTGATGCGTGGCGGGGCTGTGCGCATATTCTCAAGAACCGGAGATGATATCTCGCACAGCTTTCCGGAGCTGACGTCTGCATTTGATTTTAGTGCTGTCGTTGATGGAGAGCTCCTGGTTGTCCGGGATGGCAAGGTGGCTCCGTTCTCGGACCTTCAACAGCGGCTCAATCGCAAAACGGTTGGTGCGAAGATGATGCGTGACTATCCGGTTCATGTCCGGTTCTACGATGCTCTCGAAGTCGATGGTGTCGACCTGCGTGAGTTCTCCTACGATCTGCGACGGAAACATCTGAGGGCGTGGCATCAGGAGGTCAGTCCTGCGCATACGGATCTCTCGGATGAGCTGGAAGTCTCGAATACGGACCAATTGCGAGACATTTGGGAACAGACCCGTGAGGCGGCCATTGAGGGTTTGATGCTGAAGAGGCGCACGAGCCCCTACCTCGCAGGACGTCCAAAGGGGCATTGGTTCAAGTGGAAACGGGCGCCGCTCACCCTTGATTGTGTGATGATGTACGCGCAGCGTGGCTCAGGACGGCGCTCGTCTTACTATTCGGATTATACGTTCGGCGCCTGGCGCGAGACCGATGGTGGCGAGCGCGAATTGGTTCCGGTCGGCAAAGCCTATTCAGGTTTCACCGATGAGGAGCTCATGCAACTCGATAAATGGGTGCGCAATCATACCGTCGAGCGATATGGCCCCGTTCGCTCGGTCGAAGTTGGAGTTGTTCTCGAAGTTGCTTTCGATTCTGTTCATTGGTCGAAGCGTCACAAATCAGGCGTGGCGATGCGGTTCCCGCGGATCCATCGGATTCGCTGGGATAAGCCTGCCGATGAAGCCGATCAGTTGGAGACTTTGATCCAGCTCATTGTGGAATAGTCGCCTTCTCGCCATTTCGTTATGGAGAGACTCAATTTTGCCGTTGCGGAATTGTGACAGACATCTATATGTCAAGTGTCAGTCCACAGGTTTATTTGTTGTTTCGGAGAAGTGCTTAGGCGCTTTGCAGCCGGGAGTTCGGTCATGCAGTTTGGACATTTTGACAATTTGAGTTCTGCCCAAGCGGGCGGGTTGGACAAATGGGCGAAAGCCGTAACGGTCAGTCAGGCGGAGTTTCTGCGCCTATCCAGTCGCAGGGCCAAAGCCTACATGGCGTTGCCGAACACGGTTACGAAGTGTCGGTCGCCGCACGATTTGGTGTCGCAACAGCAAGCGTTTTGGCAGCAGTGCGCGCAGGACTACGCGACGGCGGCGCAAACCACGGCCTCGAGCTGGATGCAGTTCTTCCCGTTTGCCGACTCGATTACCGGTCTTGATGATACGATCAATGATGAGTCGCTGAATTCAGCTCCGGATACGACACCCAAGCGCGATGTCATGGCTGTGCAGAATGGCGAGCGGTCAACCGTTCAGCACCAGGACAAGGCAGCCAGAGCCGGCCACGGCGAGTCCGCTAAGAACGCTGAAGGTGATAAGCAGGTGGCGGCTTAGAGCTTGCGATCTGCCATTGCAGTGGGCCTGTCTGCCGGAGCGGAAGATCTGGCGGACATTCTGGGGCGCTGGGAACCCGTCGTTTATCCTTAAGCGCCAACGGTCATTGCGTCTGTCGACGCTTCATCTGCATAGCTTCAGGCGAGCTACTTTAGGCTGGATAGTCCCTTTTGAAAGCCATCCAGTGAAATCGGAATTGCGATTCCTTCTTCCTGGCTCTGGAAGATGATGAAGTGTGCCTTCTTACCGGTAGAGAACTGTTTCACCAGTTTTTCCTCGACGACGACCTGGGCATAGCATGCGAACGTGTGACAACGCAGAAACGGCGCATGGCCAACGTCTTTGCCGTCGATCTTCAGCCCAAGGCCGGCGGGCAATAGCACACCAAGGGGCGCAAACACGCGCAGGACCCGGGTGCCGTTCGAGAACTTCTGAAAGTATACAGTCAGGCCAACATTGTTTCGGTCCTCTGCGGTGACACTTTGCACAAGTGCGCATACCTGCTTCTTGGAGCCGGGCGGTGGAGCACGGCAAACAAGCTGCCAATGGCCGAACTCAGAGAGAACCTCACCATCAATCGGCTTTTGTGACCACGCCGTCGCCGTCAGCGAACAGAGCCCCCAGAGCAGAGCAAGAAGCGCGATAGTCGCGCTTCGAAACGATGGAGCGGCGCAAAGGCTCACTTGCGGCATGCCGTGGTATTCTCCCTGTGGCAGTGGTCCAAATCATCCGCTTATGCTGCGAAAGTCTGATCATGAGACCATCCTGGCGAAGCATATGCTGTCAGTCACTAGCGATGTGCAAGCAATTGGGCTGAATTGGGACCATCATCAAACTGTCGGGCATTCCATAATTGAGCCCACAGGGACATCTCGTCACTTCGACCCAGCCCCGAACTGGTATGTATTTTTCGCTTCCCTGAGACGTTTGGGACCATTGTGCACATTGATAAGTACCTTAGTGTCAGCGATACACCTTGGAGTAATTCTAAAAATGAGGGGATCCAGGATCACCCTGGGGCGGATTCTATGATGAGACGTGTCTATGACCACGTCGCTGGTCTGATGGCTGGTGTGCTGGCCCTAGTGACAATGGCGACGATTGCGACAGCCCAGATCGGTCAGCCGGCGCCGGGGCAAATGGGCTTTCAAGGCGCTGCTTCACCGGTGATGGAAGAGATTTCCGCGTTTCATGATCAGGTTAACGTGATCATTATTGCGATCGCCGTTTTCGTCCTGCTTCTGATGCTCTGGGTCATCTTTAGATACAACTCAAAGTCCAACCCTGAGCCTTCCAATTTTTCGCACAATACGGTTCTGGAAGTGGCCTGGACGGTCGTGCCGATTCTCATTCTCGTTTACATCGGCGTTTTCTCCTTCAAACTGCTGTTCTTGCAGTACACCTATCCCAAGCCGGACCTGACGATCAAAGCGACTGGCAACGCGTGGTACTGGGATCATTCTTATCCTGACCAAGGCGACTTTACCGTTACGTCGACCATGATCAGAGACCAGGACGTTCTCAAGGAAGAGATGGGTGAAGACGCGTTTGATAAGAAGTACGGTGCACTGGAAGGCCTTGAGTTGCTTCGCGCCGTCTATACCGATGCCCGTCCGCTCTATGAAAAGAAGGGCCTCGTTCGCCAGCTCTCCGTTGATAACGAGATCGCGGTCCCGCTGAACGCAGTGGTTCATATGCTGGTGACTTCCGCAGACGTTATTCATTCCTGGACGATCCCATCGTTTGGCTCGAAGACGCAGGCCGTTCCAGGACGACTGACAGCGACCTGGTTCAAGGCGACACGCATCGGTGTCTACTATGGGCAATGCTCGGTGATTTGCGGCAAGGATCACTCCTCGATGCCGATCGCCATCCGAGTCGTTGCCAAGGATGACTTTGACAAGTGGGTCGAGGCTGCCAAGGCCGGCGATTGGAAGAAGGCCAAGACAATTCTTCTAGACGCGACCAAGTCGGCAAAAACTGACCGAAAGGCGGATGGCAAGAAAGTCGCCCAAGCTGGTGCTGCTATCCAAAACTAAGAAATGAAACTGCAGCCCGCACTGGCGGGCTGAATTGCAATGCGAGGAAGGGGTCTGCAAGATGGCTGGCAGTGCAGCTGAATCGGGCTACGGACACGACGACAAACCAGGTTTTGTGGCGCGGTGGTTGTTTTCGACCAACCATAAAGACATCGGCACGCTGTATCTGATCTTTGCGATGATCGCAGGGGTTATCGGCGGTGCGTTGTCGGTGGGTATGCGGCTTGAACTAGAAAACCCAGGTCTGCAGTACTTCGCAAACCCCCACATGTACAATGTGTTCGTGACAGGTCACGGCCTGATCATGGTGTTCTTCATGGTTATGCCAGCCATGATCGGTGGCTTCGGGAATTGGTTTGTGCCGCTGATGATCGGCGCGCCGGATATGGCCTTCCCGCGAATGAATAACATTTCGTTCTGGTTGTTGCCGGTTGCCTTCATCCTGCTGCTGACCTCGATGTTCGTTGAAGGCCCGCCAGGCGCGAACGGTGTTGGTACGGGCTGGATTGTTCTTGCACCGCTCTCGACGCTCGCTGGTCACCCTGGCCCAGCTGTCGACTTCGGTATTCTGGCACTTCACGTCGCCGGTGCGTCGTCCATCCTGGGCGCTGTGAACTTCATTACGACGATCTTCAATATGCGCGCACCTGGCATGACGCTGCATAAGATGCCGCTGTTCGTCTGGTCCGTTTTGATCACTGCGTTCCTGCTACTCTTGTCGCTGCCGGTTCTGGCTGGTGCCATTACGATGCTGTTGACGGATCGTAACTTCGGAACGACATTCTTCGAAGCCTCTGGTGGTGGTGATCCATTGCTTTACCAGCACCTGTTCTGGTTCTTTGGTCACCCGGAAGTTTACATTCTGATCCTTCCAGGCTTTGGTATGATCAGCCACATCGTTGCAACGTTCTCCAAGAAGCCAATCTTCGGCTACCTGGGAATGGCTTATGCGATGGTTGCCATCGGCGTTGTCGGCTTCGTTGTGTGGGCGCACCACATGTACACAGCCGGTATCAACGTAGATACCCAGGCATACTTTACCTTTGCGACAATGGT
>JBCDBQ010000340.1:0-7788 GCA_039183375.1 Pseudomonadota bacterium | reverse complement strand
ATCCTGGATGGTGCGCGATATGATGATCAATACCCCGCTGTCGCTATGCCGGCCCAAGGCGATCGCGCTGCGGGTGTCGGCCTGGCGCTCGCAATCATGATGGCTCTCTGGAATCGCAATCTAACCGGGAAAGGTACATTGGTTACGAGTTCGCTGCTCGCCAATGGCCTGTGGGCGAATGGGAACTTTGCGCAAGCCGCACTGATTGGCGGGACGATGCCGAAGCGCCCGCCACCAGAGATGCCGCGCAGCGCGGTCGCCAATGTTTATCGTACCAGTGATGATCGCTGGCTGCAGCTGACACTCGTGCGTGAAGACCGTGACTGGCCCACACTGTGTAAAGCTCTGGACCGGGAAGACCTAATGACCGATCCAAGGTTCGAAGAGACGCCCACGCGGCGCAACAACGGAGCCGCGCTCGCCGGGATTTTCCAGGATACTATTGGTTCAAAAGATGTTGATGCATGGCGGGCGTGCTTCAAAAGCTATGGCTTGGCATTTGCCGTCCTCAACCGTGCTGTGGATCTACCAGTTGATGAACAAGTTCTGGTTAGCGGCGCCATTGCTGACACGGACAATCCTGAGTTGCCACGCACAATAGCGTCTCCTTTCGGCCTCGCTGATGTGTCGGTACCGCCGGCCCGTCCAGGGCCAGATCTTGGTGAGCACTCGGAAGACGTCTTGCGCGAAGCAGGAGTTGATGATGAAGTGATCGCACGCTTGAAAGATAACGGCGCCATCATCTGACTAGTGCAAGGCGCTGCTTCCACGAGGAGTGCAATCATGAAACTCGGCATACTGCTGGGCTACAAAGGCGATGCCGGCGGGCCCAATATGGATCTCATTCTGGAGGCCGAGCGCCTGGGTTACGATTCAGCCTGGACGAGCGAAGCGTGGGGCTCGGATGCTGTGTCGCCTGCCGCCTGGGTCCTGGCCAAGACCTCGAAGATCAAGGTTGGGACAGGCATTATGCAGATGTCTGCACGCACGCCGTCATGTGCCGCCATGACAGCAATGTCGATGCAAGCCATGTCCGGCGATCGGTTCCTGCTTGGTATCGGACCTTCAGGACCGCAGGTTATTGAAGGTTGGCATGGCGAAGTGTTTGGCAAGCCACTCAAGCGAACGCGCGAGTACATCGAAGTAATTAGGCAGGTTTTTGCCCGCGAAAAACCCTTGGAGTTCCAAGGTGAATTCTATCAGATCCCCAATACCGGTCCAGGTACGACAGGTCTCGGCAAGGCTCTCAAGACGATCATGCATCCGGACCCGGCCGCATTGAAAATCTACACGGGTTCGTTCGCACCAGCTGGTCTCAGGACGGCAGGCGCGGTGGCGGATGGCGTGCAACCGATCTTCATGATCCCGGAAAAGACCGAACTAGTGCGCGAACACGTTGAAGAAGGTCGCGTAAAGGCTGGCAAAAGCACTGACCTTTCGGACTTTGACATCGCACCGTTTGTTCGCATTCAGATGGGCGAAGACCTGCAGGCCTGCCGAGATGCCATTAAGCAAGAGATGGCGTTTTACATTGGCGGCATGGGCGCCCGGAATAAGAATTTCTACAATGACTACACCAAGCGTCTTGGCTATGAAGACGCTGCCGTCAAGATCCAGGATGCATTCCTGGGCGGCCAACGCAGCGAGGCGGTGGCGGCAGTTCCGGACTCTCTTATTGACGAGACTGCATTGGTTGGCCCCGCTGACCACATCAAGGCACGTCTCAAAGACTGGAAGGCCGCAGCGAAAGACCATAGCGTTGGTTCGTTGTTGATCGGCATTCGAGACATCGAAACGCTGCGCGTGGTTGCCGAGGGTGCTGCGTAGACGGTACCGATTGTGAATTCGGAGAACTCGACAGAATGATCGACATCGAAGGCCGGACGATCTCGCAGGTTCTTGATGCAGCCGTCGTACAATTTGGCTCGGACCCTATGCTTGTCGTGCCGCCTGACCCTGAACGCGGGTATGATCGAGACGGTCGGACCATTTCCTACGCTGAGGCTGGCAAAATAGTTGACCGATACGCCGGCATCCTCAGAGATGCCGGATACGGATACGGCCATCGCATCGCGGTTTTGCTGGAAAACCGACCCGAGAATCTGTTGATCAAACTCGCTTGCGCCAAGCTCGGCATCTCCTGGGTTCCCGTCAATCCCGACTATCGTCCAGCAGAGATTGCCTATCTATTGCAGGACTCTGATGCCGAGCTGGCAATCTCGACGAGCGGACGTGCGGAATTGATGCGAGATGGGATTTCTGAGAGTGGTTGCGAAGTACCGCTTGAGATTTTTGAATCTGATCTGGCAGGCGTGACAGCCGCCAGGCGGCCGCCACCTATCCGCGCCAATGTCCACGGCCTGACCGAGGCAAGTCTGCTCTATACGTCTGGCACAACGGGCCGACCGAAGGGCTGCATTCTCAGCCAAGAATATGAACTGATGGTTGGTCAATGGTACGCCAACCGAGGTGGTCTGGCGACCATCGAAGAGCGTGTTGAACGGGTATACAATCCACTGCCGTTGTTCCACCTCAACGCCGGCATTGTATCGTTTTTCGGTATCGTGCTCACAGGCAACTGCCAAGTCATTCCGGAACGTTTCAGCCGCACACGCTGGTGGTCAGAGATCCGCGAGAGTGAGGCAACCATCATTCACTATCTCGGCGTTGTTATTCCCGTGATTATGAATGAGCCATCCGGGCCACAGGACCGGAGCCATAAGGTCAAGTTCGGATTCGGCGCAGGCCTTGAACCATCCATTCACGGTGAATTCGAGGAACGTTTCGGTTTTCCGCTGATCGAAGGTTGGGGCATGACTGAAATGTGCCGTATTCTCATCACCAAGGAGGAACCTCGTCACATCGACACGCGCGCAATGGGGCGTCCGCAGCCAGGGCTTGAGGTCCGCGTTGTCGATGGCGATGACAAGGACGTGCCTCTTGGCGAACCCGGTGAGATGGTTGTCCGACATTCTGCTGCCAGCCCACGCCTCGGCGCCTATTCTGGTTATCTCAACAAGCCGGATGCAACGGATGAAGCCTGGCGCAATGGATGGTTCCATACGGGCGACACCGTTTCTCAAGACGAGAGTGGAATGCTCTACTTTGTTGACCGCAAGAAAAACATTATCCGGCGGTCCGGTGAGAATATTGCCGCTGCTGAGATAGAAGCCTGTATTCAAGGCATCGACGCGGTCGCACAAGTTGCCGTTCTCGCCATTGAGGATGAGCTGCGCGACGAAGAGGTGTATGCGTGTATTGTTCTCTCTGCAGGCCAAACACCATCCGAACAGACGGCGCGTTCAATCTTCGATCAGTCCTATGCACAGTTGGCCTACTACAAGCCACCTGGCTGGGTTTCATTTGTTGACCAACTGCCTGTGACTGGTACCCAGAAGATCCAGAAACACATGATTTTTGCGGAAGGCGAAGATCCGTTCGCAAGACCCAATACCTACGACTTCCGTGATCTCAAAAAGCGTTAGAGTGACGAACTGGAGAGATCTATGTCCAGCCCAAAGATCTATCTTGCCGGCCCGGAGGTCTTCCTCGCGAGCGTCAAAGACGTGGCCCAGAAGAAACTTGCACTTTGCACCCAATATGGTTGCCAAGGCATCTTTCCGTTCGACGCTGAGATAGCAAATTTCAATGAGCTATCACCAAAGCAGCAAGCGGTTCGTATCAGCGAAGAAAACGAACAAATGATGCGGGATGCAGACTGTGTCATCGCGAACTGCACACCGTTTCGCAGCGTCAGCATGGATATCGGAACCGGGTACGAAATCGGTTTCATGCGCGGCCTTGGCAAGCCGGTCTTCGGCTATACAAACGTCGTTGGATCACTGGCCCATAGGACCGTGATCTACAACCAGCAGCTTGGTCCTCAATCCATAGATCCTTACACCGCAGGAACCGATATCGAGAATTTCGGGTTGTTCGAGAACCTGATGATTGGGGTTGCCCTGAAGAACTTTGACTGCGATGTCGCCGTAACAACCGTCACGCCAGGAACGGAGCTCACCGATCTGCAAGGCTTTGAGATGTGTCTCAAGTCCGTGCAAAAGGTGTTTGACGTGACTACTTAAGACATCGCCGCTTTCTTAGATGCGTCTCAAGCTCTACGTTCCCATAAAGATCCCGCCATTGACGTGAATGATCTGGCCATTGATGTAACCCTGCTGAGGATGCGCTAGGAACATTGCGGCCGAGGCGATTTCGGCGACCTCACCCATGCGCGGCACGGGCGGCGGATTTGTCATCGGTGGACGTTCGCCCGCTGAGGCAGGCCGGACAGTCTCGATCTGGCCAGGTGATATGCAGTTCGCCGTGACGCCACGGTCGCCAAACTCAGCAGCCAATGCGCGGGTCAGTCCAACCAATCCGGATTTCGCCGTGAGATTGTGAGCACGCCGTTTAAACCCGACATGCCAGGATATGCCACCGAGCGTGATGATGCGGCCCCAACCCTTTTCGATCATGCCCGGTAATGTCGTCTGCGTGAGATTGAAGGTCCCGTCGAGTGAGATATCGACGACATTGCGCCATTGCTCGTAGTCCATGTCCAGGAAGTCAACCAGACCTCGAGCCGATGCATTTGCCACAACGATATCGATTGAGCCAAATGTGTCCATGCCGGCCGCAACCATAGCATCGACAGCTGCTCGGTCCGCGACACTACCCAGTTGCACGATGGCATTGCCACCTGCTGCCGTTATTTCCGCTTGGACGGCTGCGGCAGCTTCGGCATCCTGCAGTGAGTTGATTACAATGTTGGCTCCGGCTTCCGCGTAGGCTAACGCAATGGCCTTACCAATGTTGCGTGACGCCCCGGTGACCAATGCGGTCTTGCCTTCGAGGACTCGCTCGCTCATTTCTCATTCCCTTTGCTTTCATCACTGTCAGAAAAACGTGCATCGCGCCACGCTATGGCTGCCTTAACACTCTGCTCCTTCCGGATTCGGGAGAACTCCTGCTTCTCCCATGTCGGGGTCGAATTGATATCAACGTCGATGTCCAAGCCCATCGCAAGAGCATCGCGCAGTCCCATGATGTCGTAACTACGGTTGATCGCAAGTTTGCTCTTTTGAACCGACTCCGGTGCAGCTTTTGCGATCTTGGAGGCCACGCGTCGACCTTCTGCGACAAGCTCATCCTGAGGTACAATCTTGTTGATCAATCCCATTTGCAGCGCGCGCTCCGCCGGGATGCGATCGTCGCCGGTTAGCATGATCTCTTTGGCCTGTTTCGGCCCTGTGACCCAGGGAAAGAGCATTGCCACGGCACCAGAGCCAAAGCGGACTTCCGGCTCACCGAAGAAACTGCCTTCAGCGGCCACTGTCATATCGCAGGCTAGCGAGGCTTCGAAGGCACCGGCCAGACAGTAGCCATGAACAAGCGCGATGGTCGGCACCCTGGCGTTCCAGAAACTCATAATGAAGTCGAACTGCAATTCGAGCTGCCGGCGCCAGTCTGCAGCAGTTTCGAGACTGCGTTCCGAGGCGGCCTTCAGATCAAACCCGGCAGAGAATGCGCGCCCCTCGCCGGATACTAAAATGACCCGCACGTCGGAGTTTGAATTGAATTCATCTATCGCAGCAATCGCCGCCGTCATGAGTTCATTGTTAAAGGCATTCAGCTGCCTTGCGCGGTTGAACTTCAGATGGCCAATCCCATCGGTAACTTCGATCAGAATTGTTGGTTCCGACATCTCATCTCCATTGTGGCATGCGCGAGAGCTGCCATTCCCTTACCGCGCTCAAGAGATACGGCCTTGCGCAGTGTAGTGGCGCCAATGATTACGTAACTGCAATGGTTCCAATCGCCATGGTCACGGCGGCCTGCGTCGGATCAATCACGGGTATACCGAGCGCTTCTTCGAGAGACCGGCGATGACGTGCCATCCCGGCGCACCCCATGACCACAGTATCGGCTCCGTCCTTATCACGTAACTCGGATCCAACCTCGATCATCTTTCTCAAGGTTTGCTTTCCTGATGCCGTTTCTGCGACCGACATATCAAGCGGGCGCTCGCCTGCAAGCCGCTCCATCAATCCCATCTGGCGCAGATAGCGGATATGGCGGCGGATTGAGCGTTGTGCAATGGCGATGACACCGAAGCGTTCCCCTCTTGCCAAAGCCGTCAGAACACCGCACTCGGCAATGCCGAAGACAGGCCGGTCCGTGCCCTCGCGACAAACGTGCAGTCCTGGGTCCGAGTAGCAGGCGATGATAAAGGCATCACTTGCATTGTCGCCCTCCACCAATCGACGAAGCGGCAGGGCCACAGAGTCTGAGTCAGCTTGGCTTTCGATGCCATAAGGGCCTTCCGACAGCGTGGAACATGCGAGCTCCGGACCATCTGAGAAACGGAGGGCTTCCAGGGCATCAGATATACCGGCTGTCACCGTGTCGTTGGAATTTGGATTAACGACGTGAATTCTCTTGGGCATCGGGTTGCCTCCGGCAGCGGAATGGTCGACTGTTGTGTTCAGTTCATCATCAAACGCCGAATGCTCGGGCTTGTCCATCCGGATTATCCGCGCGGCGGCGTTCTTCCAGGAGACGCCAATGTCCAACTTCGATGTGATCATCCGTGGCGGGACCGTCGCTACGGCCACCGACACGATGCAGGCCGATGTAGCCATCAAGGATGGCAAGATTGCTGCGCTCGGCGTTGGGCTCGATGGCGCCAGCCGTACGATCGATGCTGATGGTAAATATGTCCTGCCAGGCGGTGTTGATACGCACGCTCATATTGAGCAGGTTTCATCGAGTGGCATCATGAATGCCGATACGTTTGAGTCCGCCACAAAGTCAGCTGCGTTCGGTGGCACCACATCGGTGATCTCGTTTGCGTGTCAACATCGCGGCGATAGCCTCAAAAAGGTTTATAGTGACTACAGCGCGCTGGCAGAAAAGGGCGCTGTCATCGACTACAGCTTTCACCTTCTGGTGACAGACCCGACACCGACGGTCATCAACGAGGAACTGCCGGAGCTCGTCGGCATGGGCAACCGCTCGATCAAAGTCTTCATGACCTATGACCTGATGAATGTTGGTGACGAGGCATTGCTTGATATCCTTTTGAAGGCGCGTGAGCTCAAAGCGCTTGTCGCGGTGCATGCCGAGAACCATGGCATGATCAACTGGATGGGTAAGCGGCTTGTCGCCAAAGGATATACCGACCCGAAGTTCCATGCGATCTCGCACCCTCGCGCATCGGAGCCCGAAGCCTTTCAGCGGCTGATTGCCTGCGCAGAGCTTATAGATCAGCCGATCATCATTTATCATGTGGCAACCACGGAAGGCGCCCGTGTTATCCGCGAGGCTCGCGGCCGCGGCGCCAAGGTGTTCGCAGAAACTTGCACCCAATATCTGTTTCTAACAGCAGATGACATCGACAAACCCGGTGGCGAAGGCGCCAAGTGGGTCTGCAGCCCGCCACTCAGAACAGAAGCCGATCAAGAAGGTCTTTGGCAGGCATTGAAGCTCGGTGATCTTCAGATCGTAACTTCGGACCACGCACCGTTTGCCTATAACGAAGAGGGAAAATTGGTGGCCGGCCCCACCCCGGGCTTCAAGGAGATCCCTAACGGTATGCCGGGGCTCGAGACACGGCTGCCGATGTTGTTCGATGCCATGGTCAGTAAAGGCCGTTACGGCATCAATGACTTTGTAAGATTTACATCGACCGACCCAGCTCGGATCTACGGCCTAGCGCCTAAGAAAGGAACCATTGCGATTGGCTCCGATGCCGATATTGCGATCTGGGACCCGGACAAGAAGGTT
>JBCDBQ010000339.1:0-7791 GCA_039183375.1 Pseudomonadota bacterium | reverse complement strand
TCATCGCGCACGCGGTGTGGCTGTACGTTCGCTTCAATTTGAGCCTGCGGGAAGTTGAAGAGATGCTTTTGCAGCGAGGGATCGATGCCTCTTACGAAAGCGTCCGGCGTTGGGTCATTAAGTTCGGGCCGCTCGTCGCGCGCAACCTGCGGCAGAGACAGCGCTGCCCAGGTGATGTCTGGCAAGGCCTTTAATGCAGCGACGGCTGCACTGGACGGAATCGAAGTGACGCACATGATCCGCAAAGGCCAAATCACGCCCGGAAACTGCCCGTTTCGTCAATTTGCAGAACTGGCAGCATGAGCCGCGCGTTCGGTTTAACCTTTTCGGTCAGCAAGAAACTTTGCAACAGATCCCGCGACCCTAACCTGCTGGGTGAAGCAGCCGGTACATCCCATTAGCAGACCTCGGTGCCGGTGCAGCAAAGCCTCCTGCTCCGCAAATAAATGACACGAGGACGCGGCCCAGAGGAGACATTCGGCACTCTGCTAGCATTCTGCGGTCACAGCTCGCTTTGCCGCCATTCGCTGCAGCCGCAAAACTTGGCGTAGAACGAATTCACCGTTCGCGGACGAACCGGCCCTTCGCTGCAGCGCAGCGCCAGAAAATGGAGTAAGTCATCGCCAACGATTGATACAGACACGCATCATCCTGGGTTGGGCATCATTACGACACGAGTGACACGATTACGATTGCCCATGCATGATTGACGACAAAAACGCAGAGAAAAGTTCCCCTTGGGAGCTAATACGAAGCTTTGAATAGATGTTTCTGCGATGAATGCGGACAGTGCCGGACGAGATGCCCAATAACTTTCCCACTGCATCGGCGGAGTGTCCCTTGAGTGTGTGTTCTACGACTTCACGTTCACGCGGGGTCAGAACACCTTCACCAATACTCTGAAACGCAAGCTCGATTTTCTTTTCCAGTTCCGGCGTATTTTCATTGGCCTCATTCGCGGTCTGCGACCAATTTCGTTGACATGACGCTTCCACGACCGGCCAGGCTGACTGAAGCAACTTGAATTCGTTCTTGCTGAAGCGTTTCGTCTTTCGCATCAGGGAAACTACGATGGATAGGTTCTCGTGAATTGTGACCAGATACCCTATTTCTTCGGCAAGGCCAGTCTGCGCATAGTAGCTGCGAAAGTACTCGCCTTGATAAAAACGGTCTGGCGCAATATCGCTTAGACGCCACAGACCCGGCTTCACCTTACCTGTACTCGCGAGGAAAAACGGGTCGAGCAAATAGGGCCCTTCCACGTATTGATCGACGTGAAGCACTCTGCGTTCAGGAGAGAAATTGTCATACAGCGCAAGCGGTTTAGAAGTCCCAACGTATCCAAAAATCACTGTGTAATCAAAACTCACGATGCTCTTCAGTCCTTTTGATAGGCTTCGAGCAAAGTCGGGTTTTTCCAAATCGCCTATGATTTGAGCGACATGCAAATTCCAATCAAGTGCCATAACTGCTCTTTCGTTTTCTCGTCTACTTTGTTGATATACCACAAAAAGCATATTTACTTTATGGATACAATTCTAGTGTAAATGCCGACATCTGATATATGACCTGAAATGCTAATATCGAATCCAGACATGGGCAATGAAGCATATTCCGAGCAAGCGTCAGCTTCCGAGCCCGCCCCGATCGCCGAGTTGAGCGATGTTTCCAAGTCGTTTGGAGATGTCCATGCCGTAAGCGACATGAAACTGCGCATAGCGGCGGGGGAGTTCCTGTCGTTTCTGGGCCCATCCGGCTGCGGCAAGACAACAGCTCTGCGTATGCTCGCGGGTTTTGAAACACCGACGGCTGGCAACGTTTTGATAGACGGTAAAGATGTATCGTCGCTCGAACCGTACAAACGCCCCGTGAACATGGTGTTCCAAAGCTATGCCCTGTTTCCGCACCTTACGGTTGGTCGCAATATTGGATACGGGCTGAAGCAGCGGCGTCCCAAAATCGGTCAGAAAACGATTGACGAAAAAGTTTCGCAGGCCCTGTCGACAGTGCGTCTTTCAGGGTTCGAAAATCGCCGTATTTGGGAGATGTCAGGGGGACAGCAACAACGGGTCGCGCTGGCTCGTGCCATCGTAAACGAGCCTAAACTATTGCTGCTGGATGAACCTTTAGCGGCACTCGACCGAAAGCTGCGCAAGGAAATGCAAATTGAGCTGCAGGATCTGCAGCGGGATCTCGGCATTACCTTCGTTCTGGTTACGCACGATCAGGAAGAGGCGCTCTCTTTGAGCGACCGTATCTGCGTCATGCGCGCTGGACGTATCGTTCAGACAGGAACGCCACAAGAACTCTACGATCAGCCCAACTCGCGCTATGTCGCTGATTTTGTTGGCACTTCGAATTTCTTTGATGGTGTGGTGAAAGAGATCAATGGCTTAACAGCGGCAATAGAGCTTGCAGACGGACGCAGCTACACATCGCCCACAAGCGACTTGATTTCCGTTGGAAGCAAGGCATGTCTCAGCGTCCGGCCAGAGCAGATCAGACTGCATCTTTCAGAGATGCCGGAGCGTCTCACGGGCACAGTGTTGAACCGCATATTCCTGGGTGAACACACGGAGTACCTCATCCGGCAAGAAAGCCTGGGCAACATCACCGTCTTGGCGCCACGTCAATCTGACGAGGGCCTCAGCAATCTGGGCGCTGGAGACACTGTTTACATGGATTGGAGCGCCGATGCTGCGCTCATCCTGCCAAAAAACTGAACCCAAAATAAACTCAACATAGGAGATCAACATGACGGATCACATTTCAAAGAAGAAATTCATGGAAGAACTGCGTAGGTACCAGAAAGGGTCAGTGACGCGCCGCCATTTCCTCGGCGTAACTGGGTTGGGTGCCGCGACAGCCGTGCTGGGCTCTACGATGCCCGGGTTGCGAGCGACGACCGCGATGGCGTCTGACATCGGTGACCGTGTGGTTCTGGCGACCTGGCCAAATTACCATGACGAGTCCAACTTTGAGATGTTCACCGACAAAACCGGTGCATTCATGCAGGTCAATGTGTTCGGCTCGAACGAGGAAATGCTGGCCAAGCTTCAGGCAGGCGGCAGCGGCTGGGACGTATATGTACCGACCAACTACACGATCACGACCTACGTCGAAGAGGACCTGATCGAACCGCTGGACTTGTCCAAGCTGCCAAACTACGACCCTGGAGCGTTTGACCCGCGTTTCTCGGACGCCGGTATCGTCGACGGTGTGGTATATGCGGTGCCCAAGAACTGGGGCACAACCGGTATGGCGATCAACACGTCGCATAATGGCGGCAAAGCGTTCACCTCCTGGAAAGAATTCTTCGATCGCACGATGGACGACTTCTCCGGCCGGACAATGGTGCACGACTACCAGCTGACGACAATCGGCGCGGCGCTCAACTACCATGGGTATTCCTTCAACTCCGTCGACGAGAAGGAACTGGCAGATGCCGAAAAGCTGCTGATCGACGTTAAGCCACACCTCTTCGCGATTACCTCCGATTATCAACCGGCGATGCGTTCCGGCGATGCTTGGCTGACCATCTGCTGGACAGGTGACGGCAAACAGCTCAGCACGGACATTCCGGATATTGCGTATGCCTTGGGCAAAGAAGGTGGTGAATTGTGGAGCGACTACTACGCGATTCCGAAAGGGGCGCCACACATGGACGCGGCTTATGCGCTCATCAACTTCATGCTCGATCCGGAAGTGAACGCGCGTGAAGTTTTGGCGCACGGGTATCCTGTCGCCGATAGCCGAACAAATGACCTGCTGCCGGAAGAGATTCTGAACGATCCAATCCTCTATCCTGCTGCGGAACTGTTAGATGCGCTGGAGTTCGGTGCTGCGGCAACGCTGACCGATCCGAACCGCGCTGAACTTCTCGCACGTTTCAAGTCAGCCTAAAGAGAAGACGTAGGCAGTTGGCATGACGCAACGGGTACGCAACTGGCTTCTCGTCGCTCCGGCGGGTGCGTGGTTGATTGTCATGCTCGTCTTGCCGCTGTCTGTCGTTTTTGTCTTTAGCTTTGGAGAGCGGGCACCGTCCGGTGGCTACGTGCCCGCTTTAACTCTTGAACAATACGCCAATCTGCCAGCGCGTTTCACGGCGTTTAAGAACACACTGATCCTCGCCCCTCTCGGCACCATAATGGCGCTATTGATTGCCTATCCTCTGGCATACCAGCTAGCGGTGCGGACGAGCGAGCGTTGGAAAACGCTGCTGCTCGTGTTGGTGATTGTGCCTTTCTGGACATCCATTCTGATCCGTAGCTACGCGTGGATTTTCCTGCTTGGCGGAGGTGGAATTCCAACGTTTTTAGAAAGCTTCGGCATTGAGGGCGTCCGGTTGATATACACGCCATTCGCGGTGTTGATTGGGATTGTGTACGGGTATCTGCCGTTAATGGTATTCCCGATCTACGTCAGTCTCGAGCGGCTGGACAATCGCCTGCTCGAAGCATCTGCTGACCTCGGGGCGCATCCCGTGACAACCTTTTTCAAAGTAACGTTGCCGATGTCGATTTCGGGCATCGCTACGGGATGTATGCTCGTTTTCATTCTTCTGATGGGAGAGTTTCTGATTCCCGCGCTTCTGGGCGGTGGCAAGGTCTTCTTTGTCGGCAACGCGCTCGTGGATCTCTTCCTTCAGTCGCGCAACTGGGCCTTTGGGTCGGCCGTCGCCATGATGTTGATCCTCATCATGCTTGCGACTGTCACCTTGTATATGCGTTTAATTTCTCGCCTGAACATGCAGCGCGACGACGCAAAATTGATGTGAGGGTCTGATGCGATTGTATGCCTTCTGCGTCTATGTGTTTCTGTACACGCCCATCGCGATCATCGCGCTCTTCAGTTTCAGTGCAGGACGCAGTGCAAGTCAGTTCGAAGGCTTTTCCGTCAAATGGTATGGGCGCGCGGTGAACAACCCTTTTGTCATGGACGCGCTTGGCAACAGCATTTTCGTGGCCTTCGTGTCCGCAACATTGGCGAGTATTCTCGGGACTCTGATGGCGGTCGGCCTGCAGGGTATACGCGGGCCGGTGCGGGCCTTTTTTGACGCCCTTATATACATCGCCGTGATGATCCCCGGTATCGTCATTGGGATCGCTACCCTGATCGCACTGGTGACCGTATTCGACGTGGTGAATCCCTGGATTGGCACGTTCTGGGCGGACGCTGCTGCAGCACCCAAATTATCGATGGGCATGGGCTCCCTGATCGCAGCCCATACGATGTTCACGCTTGCACTGGTCGTCATCATTGTGCGTGCGCGCCTTGCAAGCCTAGAAGGCGCATTAAGCGAAGCTTCGGCTGATCTCTACGCCACACCCTTCGGCACCTTTCGACAAGTGACCTTGCCGTTGATTGCGCCAGCCATTCTGGCAGGGTTTTTACTGAGTTTTACGTTCAGCTTCGATGATTTCATCGTCGCTTTCTTCGTTGCCGGGTCCGAGACGACCTTACCGATCTACATTTTCTCTTCAATCCGGCGCGGCATTACGCCGGAGGTCAATGCAATCGGTACAATGGTGATGATTGCATCATTGATTTTGCTGATCATCGCCCAACTGATTTTGCGCGGCGGTGGCACGACACCCAAACGCTGACAAACTTGGAAAGGATCTTGATGCTACTCGAGAACAGAGTTGCATTCATTACAGGCGCCGGATCGGGTATCGGTGCGGCGGGCGCAAAAGAACTTGCGCGGCAAGGCGCAGCAGTGGTGGTCACTGACCGCGACTCCGACGCAGCTCACGATGTGGCAAACGCCATATCCGAAGAAGGGTTTGCGGCGGACGCACTTCAGCTTGATGTAACGAACGATGACGCTCTTGCAGACGCTATCGCCAAGACTGCAGAAAAACACGGACGGCTCGATATACTGCACTCTCATGCTGGTATTCAGGTGGAAGGAAAGCTTGAGCAGGTCGCTGTCGCAGATATGGATGCGTCCTGGGCTTTGAACGTTCGCGCGCATTTCGTTGCAGCCAAGGCTGCACTTGCTCCGATGCGCAAACAGGGTGGCGGTAGTGTCATCATCACGTCTTCGAATTCCGGAGTGCAATATGATCGGGAAATGATCGCATATGCCACAACGAAGCACGCAGTTTTGGCCATGACGCGCCAGATGGCGGCTGACTATGCGAAAGAGAACATCCGGTTCAATTCACTCTGCCCGGGCTTTATCGACACCCCCTTCAACCGTGGCTTCGAAGTGCAGATGGGCGGTCGCGAAAAGCTCGAAGAGTACATCAGTGATGTCATTCCGATGGGCCGCTTTGGCACAGTGGAAGAGATCGCGGATGCCATCGTTTTTCTGGCCTCTGACCAGTCCTCATTCATGACAGGGCACGCGCTGGTCATCGACGGTGGCGAGTGTATCTGAGAAATCGATAAGGGAGGATTCATCATGAACAGCGCAGCGTCAGGCCGTTTGTCAGGAAAAACAGCCGTGATAACCGGAGGAGCCGCTGGCATTGGCCGCGCCAGCTCTTTGATGTTCGCCAGTGAAGGCGCGCGTGTCTTCATCATCGACATCAATGAAGAAGCTGCACGTGAAACGGTTGAAATGATCGCAGCCGCCGGAGGGTCGGCGCATTTTTTCCACGCCGATGTTTCCAAGGCGGATCAGGTGGACCGAGCGTTTGACGCGATCAAATCTGAGATTGGCACGTATGACGTTCTGTTCAATCACGCAGGTACGATCATCGTCAAACCTTTGCACGAGTCGACGGAAGAAGACTACGACCGCTTGATGGATATCAACGTGCGTTCCGCTTTTCTGGTGTGCCGACGCGCTTTGCCCGAAATGGTGGCGAACGGTGGCGGCAACGTCGTCATCACGGCCTCCATCGCGTCGGAACTCGGCTACGCCTTGGAGTCGCTCTATTGCATGACCAAGGGAGCGGTTCTGCAGCTTTCGCGCACAATCGCCGTGGAATACCGTGAAAAGGGCATCCGTTGCAACGCTGTATGCCCCGGCTTTGTGAAGACAGCACATGGCTTGCGCGAGATTGCCGAGCTTGATGCAGCAGGTCAGACTTGGGAGGATGGCGATCTTGCTGCAACGCAGGGCCGAATTTGTGAGCCGGAAGAGGTGGCGTCCGCGGCTTTGTTTCTCGCGTCAGACGAGTCCAGTTTTGTAAACGGTATGGCGCTTTATGTAGATAACGGATGGTATACCAAAGGATGACGCAAACAGTCCTCGGGCGGTTCCTGATGGGAAAAACGCCGCTCGAAGCTTGAGTTGGCTGTTCGCCGCTGCGCGGCAATCAATAGCGAGATGAATGGCTTCTTAGGGCTGATACTGTTGAAAAACTCCGATTTGGCGCTGATTCGAGTCCAAAATTTCTCGTAGAAGCCCGGTAGGGTTTTTAGCTTAGGTTTCGGCCAAAATCTGACTTTAGCTGTCAGAGGACATCTCAACGAGCGTCATCGATATTCGCTTCGGACTTTATCATCGGATCGCCTGTTCGCGGAATACTTGGGCCTCCGGCATTTTTGAGTTTTTCAACACAATCGGCTCGAAGCAGACATTGGGCACCGGTAGAGTAAATACCAGACCAGTCCAACAATTGAACAGATGGCGGGTGTGCGGACTTAATGCAGCAACAACGGTTCCGTTAACTTGGTTGTCTTATGTTCCCTTTAAGTGAAGGCGAGATGCTGCTGCTCAAGAGCAGTGCGCTAACAGACTTCTTTGTCATGTCTTTTGATTGTCTTAGGTATCTTGAAATCGCCGTACCAAAAAATCCACGAACGCTCGGGTTTTCGGCGCTAGATTGCGCCTTT
>JBCDBQ010000338.1:0-7811 GCA_039183375.1 Pseudomonadota bacterium | reverse complement strand
ACTTGAGATACGGTGTCATTGACGTGGTCTTGTTCTAGCGCTTCGACGAAACAATGCCCCTTGTTGACCAGCATCCAGACGCGCTGATTGACCCCGCCATTCTCTGCCTTAAATGCATCAGCGCGGATCTTGCCGTGCTCGTCACGAAAGCTTCCCCATTGCTGGGTTGGCCCACCGTCCTCAAACGCTGCACCAAGTTGTTTTTCTGCCTGGGCCTGTTCCTCCAGCCGCTGCATACAGCGAGACCGTAGATCTTCAGAAAGTGCGTTCTCGAGGAGGCAATAACCCCAGCGCTCGATGTCTGCGCGAGCCTGTTCTAAATCGATTGTTGGTTTTGGTAATTCGTTGACGTCCCAGGCCATACCCGCCTCCTGAACCTAACAGTCATCTTGACAGAGGATTAGTTCATCTTCCATTTGGCCAAGAACGAAAGAGTGTAGCCGACAAGTATCACACTTCTGCTGCTCGTGTTCGCTGCTAGGACCGCACTCAGCCGTCTTAAGGCGGCGGCTGTCAGGGATTGAGGCTCCCTAAATATCCTATTGAAAATTGTCGAATGACGGTTGGCCCTGTTAGATTTCACCAAAGTGACTGACTAGACAGGGAGGATTGCGCGATGGTGAAAATTTCCGAGAGTTATGATTTAGACAAGGTTGAATGGCGCCGTGTAACCGACCCGGATGAGAAAGAGTACAAGATCGATTTCGAGTTCAGTCTGTTGGGTTACGACATCGAAACCGGGCGCCTGGATATGCTTTTGCGTTACGCCAAAGGGCGTGGACATTGCCGCCGTCATCGCCACGTGGCTTCCACGATGACCATGGTTCTCGAAGGCGAACAACACTTGCATGAGATGCAGCCTAACGGCACCTCCAAGTACATTTTTCGCAAGCAGGGTGACTACGCGCTCGCAAACCCTGATGCGCTTCCGCATACAGAAAGCGGTGGCGATGATGGTGGGACGGTGTTGTTGTCGATGTATGCGCCGGATGGAATCCTTGTCGAATACTACGATGAGAACATGGAGAACCCATGGACGTTATCCGTTGAGCAGTACGTGGAAGCTTGGGAGAAAGGCGGCATTTACGGAGCCAAGCCAGGCTCTTTCGCCTCCAATGCCGCGTAGTGTTCAAACGATCCAGATTGAGCAAGCGGAGCGGTCGCAGTACGGCACGATTATGCAGCAGTTGTGATGTCGAGAGTTTCCATACTGTCAACAACTCCATGATGAAACCTGCAAATTGTGCCGAACGGGCCTGATCGCAATTCAGCCAGGATAGACCTCATGCCAGTGGAAATGATCGGCTGGGTGGCACCACGTGTATCATCGGAAATCATCAAGCCGTCTGGTCCGGCTTTCAATGCTGCGGTCGTCGCACAAACGGCCCAAGTTCATGAGGCAGCAAACTTTGATCGTGTCTTGGTGGGGTACTTTTCCGATGCCCCCGATGGGTTCATCCTGACAGCGCATGCCGCAGCACACACCGAACGCCTGGGCTTTTTGTTGGCGCACCGGCCGGGTTTCATTGCGCCTACGCTTGCTGCGCGAAAACTTGCAACTCTTGATCAACTAACCGCTGGCCGGCTGGCCCTGCACTTCATTGCTGGTGGTAGTGACACCGACCAAGCCAAGGACGGCGATTTCGTCGACCATGCCGGGCGTTACCGCCGGATGAGTGAATATGCGTCGATCCTGTGTCGGACATGGGTCGATCAAAAACCATTTGACCACGATGGCGAATTCTACACGATCAAGGGGGCATACTCCGATGTCCGCTGTCACCAATCGCCTCGAATACCGCTCTACGGAGGTGGTGGGTCCGATGCTGCCATTGCAGCGTTGGCACCGCATATCGATACATTCATGCTGTGGGGTGAACCACTAGTTGAGACCGAAGCATTTATGAAACGCGTGTGCGAGGCCGCTGCAAAACACAACAAGCAACCAACCTTCAGTCTTTCGACACGACCGATCCTTGCTGAAACAGACGACAAGGCCTGGGATAAGGCTCGCGACATACTTGCAAAGATTGAGCGTAGCGGCACCCCACCAGATCAGCGCAACAACGTTGGATCACAGCGCTTGCTGGCAGCGGCAGCGGACAGCGACTTGCATGACACATGTCTTTGGATGAAACTCGCTGAAGCAACCGGCGCGCGCGGCAACTCGACAGCACTTGTCGGCACGCCGGACACAGTGGCCAACGCGCTGATCGAATATTACAAACTAGGTGCCACCAGCTTGCTCATCCGCGGCTACGATCCATTACCCGACACCGAGCACTACGGTGCCGAACTCATCCCAATTGTCAGAGATCTCGTAGCGAAGATCGATTCCAACCAAGCTTGATTGGTCTCCACTTGATGCGTGCTAAAGCAAGCTCGTCTGTCTTTCAGCAAGTTGTCAGAGACCTTGGACACAGCTCACTCGGCTTGCGACCTACCTTGGCGCACTCGCTGACAGAAATCCATAAGCAGTCTTGGCCTTGGGATATACTGGTCAAGCCTACCAGGACGCAGCAACCAATGCCGAAGCGCATCTCAACTCGTTGGCCGCTCGTTACCTAACCCCAAAGTGAGAGACGGAGCTTGCTTCCATTTTTCGGGAAACTAAGCGCCTGCAAACGGAGATTTGCGAAATAGGCTGGAGGGACGGAACATCGACGACTGATGGATGACGGTCGCTTTCAACGCGCACGCTGAATCTCACGTGCTAAGCGCATCCAGTAGGAATTGGGTCAGTTTTGAAGTGCGGAGACTTCTCTCCTCATGGAGCTGCCGACAACGAACGCCAATTTGTCATGGATCAATGCAGTCATAAATCAGTCGCACATCCTCTGATGTTCGACTTGATCTTTATGCCGGGAGGAACCATGCCGAGCAAGGTAAATGGGATTGATCCAGTAAACCACACCATTGAAGTCTCCGCACCCGACATACAAGAGCCTCTCCCTGATGGAGAGGCACCAAAAGATCTGCAGCAGGCTGAAACAGAGCAAGAAAATCCCATTTATCACCTTGCGGAAATGCGGCACGACAAAGATGCAATACGGCGCATATTTGAAACAGGAGAATACCCATACCGGAGGAAGATTTCTCGACGGGCATATGAGCGACAGAAAGCGGAGCTGCAGGTTGAACTGCTCAAGGTTCAAGAGTGGGTGAAGCTCACCGGACAGAAGCTCGTCTTGTTATTTGAGGGGCGGGATGCTGCCGGAAAGGGCGGGACAATCAAACGCTTCACTGAGCATATGAACCCTCGTGGTGCGCGCGTCGTGGCGCTTGAGAAGCCGACTGAGCGCGAGAAGTCGCAGTGGTATTTTCAGCGCTACATTGAGCAATTGCCCGCCGGGGGAGAGATCGTTCTGTTCGATCGATCCTGGTACAATCGTGCAGGCGTCGAGCGGGTCATGGGGTTTTGTAAGCCTAACGAATATCTTGAGTTTATGCGTGAGGCGCCTGAGCTTGAACGTATGATGGTTCGGAATGGCATCATCCTGTTCAAATACTGGTTCTCAGTGACAAGAGACGAACAGCTTCGCCGCTTCAAAGCCCGCGAGACTGAACCGTTGAAGAAATGGAAGCTGTCGCCTATCGACGTTCTGTCACTTGATAAGTGGGACGATTACACCGAAGCTAAAGAGGCTATGTTCTTCTATACGGACACTGCCGACGCACCATGGACGATCGTTAAATCTGACGACAAGAAGCGCGCACGTATCGCATGTATGAAGCATTTTTTGTCTTCATTGGATTACCCTGAAAAAGATCGGCACAGTGTTAATCAACCTGACCCACTTATTGTCGGCAGCTCAGATCACGTCATAGGCCGTTCGGACCACATACTTGGCAAGAGTTTGCATCCGGAACATCGAAAGGGAACTTGATTAGTTAGCCAACTCGGGGAGATTGACCGCTAAGACATTTGTCGACCGCGGGGCTTGAATGCCTCCAAGGGTCACCTCGCTTGGTTATCACTTCGGTTTGGGTGGTAGCTTCATCTCGGGAGCGGGCTCCGCCTTTACGTCTGTTACTACCTCTGCTGCACCCTTTGCGTGTGTCAGATCACGCCAGACGAAGCCGTTGTCAGGGTTGACCCAGTACTCGATATGAACGGCGTCACCAGTGTTGTAAATCTTGTAGTCGGCCGCGTAGTGATTGACGACGCGCCCGTTGACGTTGATCCCATACTTGCAGGTTATATTCGTGGCCTTCTCGGCCTGACTGCGCAGTCCTGCGTAGACCTTTTGCATCACTTCCTTAGAATTTGGATTCACAAGCTTCCAAGTCTTGCCCCTGTCGGGCGTCCAATAGCTTTCGCCAGTGACAAAGGACAGGCTCGTCGGTCTCCTATCTCCGTCGTAGTAAACAGATCCATCAGGCGTTTGCAGCGAGAAGCCCTTCTGTTCTTTTCCGTTAATTGTGGTTGTTACTGATGCGAAGCGATTCAGCACCGTATTGGGCTTGTTCTCCTCATACGGGTAGAGTAGGGCGCGAACCTTCTTTTCACATTCAGCTTGGCTAGCTATCGCCTGGGCAGTGAAGCCCAACAAAGAGATCGCGGCGATGCCACACCTTGCAAGATTCATCATTCAGCCTCCGTTACTCTTCGCTAGACTGTGAAGGCTCTTCAACGAAGGTCAAGTGTCTATTGTTCAGAATCCCTAATGCGGTGAACGATCTCCTGTCGGATACATTCGAGACTAGGCGAGCATCCTCCTGACCGGCTCAACTCGGAGCTCCCCTCAGCGCTGGCAGATGTCCGCTTGCAGTGTGAGCGCTGCGTGCGCCCCAGTACTGCAACTGAGGTGTGTGTGCGCTACTGTTGATGTTCGCCGTACCACCGGTGGCGAATGACTTCTCAAAGTGTCCGTGACACCCGTCTTCACAGTGGAAAAATGCGGTCGAACCAAAACCCACGTATGGCTGGATGAGCCAACTGCGGAGAGGCCTGCTGGGGTATTCGGCTAGAGCCATCAAGGAAAGAGAGACGACTTCTTGAAGAGTGCCCTTGTCAGCGAGGGCGGCCGACAAAAACGGACTACTCAGAGCGATATGCTCGCACTGACTGATCGGCGCATGATCATCTTTGCAAAGACACTTGCTCTAGGAAGGCCCAAGCACATGCTCGGCAAATGGCCACTGGCAACGTCAGTTACGACAAGCCCAAGATCATGTTGAGGGTAGCATTCCAAGACCGCTCACATTACCGGCTGCATGTTCTGTCCAGCCAATCGCCAGGTTTCCTGGTCCAATGCGTTTCCGAAACTGCTGCGTAAGAAATAATCGCATGCGAGCATTGGCGTTGGTGGGGTATGTTTTGGCCCGAGGCGATATGGTGCGCGACGCATTTTTCAAAGCCACAGCGGACATGTTTATGCAGGAACGAGCGTTGGAATTCCGATATCCATTGCGATGTCGACCGGAAACCAATTGACGCTAACGTCCGCAAGGCTGACGTCTCGCGCATCGATCGCCACACAGGCTGAGCGTAAATTGCTGCTCATGCGAGCAAGGTATTGCGTGCTTCAACCAGCTGCCGGAATATCTCCGGATCACCACCCGCGTCAGGGTGATGCTCGCGCGCTTTTCTGCGGAACGCAGCATGGATCTCGTCGACTGTTGCTGTATCAGAAACGCCTAACACGCGACGTGGTTCTGAAAACTGATCGATAGTGGTTTGCACAACGTGCCGCCGAAGTGGATCATTTATCAAGTATGGTCCGAATCCGTCGAGCGCTTCCGGCCATTGAATTGTTCGTGCCAGCGGCAGGCATCGCGGATCGTACGGCAGATTGCGCCCATCACTCAGCTCTCCATTGCCACCCAACTTCAGCTCAAGCATGCGCCAATTGGCTTCTGTTCCCGCGCCGTCTCGAAACCAGGGGCTGTCGGTGAAGACGTGTGTCGAAGTTACCTTCAGGATCGGCCAAAGCTGTCCTTTCCAATCGTAAAGATAACCGAGGTCGCCCACCGTCTTCGAGATCTTCGGGGCTTTCGTAGTCGGCATCTGATTGGACCCTTCATGACTACAAGGCAAACGTCGATTACACGATGATGATACGGTGCGCAAAGTGCAGTAGTCGAACTAGAAAATAGGGCATCAAAAACATCGGTCGTGAACAAGTGACGATTTCCACCTGACATGGACCTAGCCGACGCAATGTACCCGACCCAAAGTCTACGAGTCGAGATGACGGACAGTGTTAACCTGGGCGTTGACACACCAGTGGCTGAGGTCCGCTCCTACGGGCTACTCATTCAAAGCACTTCAAGATAGAGCCGCTCGTAGTCTTCAGCCGTTGCCTGTCGCGGATTGGTGCGGTGGGCGAGATCTGCAAGTGCGTGGTCAATGCATCCCGCAATCATGCTTTCTTCAACTCCCATATTGGACAGGCGCGCCGGCATGCCGATTGCCTTGTTCATGCGTTCAATCTCAGCTGCCAGATCCGCTCCGACCGCAAGACCCATTGCAGTGCGCAAGCGGTCATATTTCTCCGTAGGTGCTGAGGCTTCGTTGAAGCGGATTATTGCGGGCAGTAGGACTGCATTGAGCGTACCGTGATGAAGCCGCGGCTCTGACAAACGACCGAGGGCATGGCTCATGGCATGGACGGCGCCGAGACCTTTTGGGAAGGCCAGCGCGCCTTCTGTCGAGGCCATCATCATTTCCCAGCGTGCATCTCGGTCCGCACCGTCGGCAACCGCACGTTCGAGATGCCGCCATCCACGCCAGAGCCCATCCAACGCAACGCCGTCTGCCGGCGGGTTCACGCTCGGCGACAGATAGCCCTCGATGCAATGTGTAATGGCATCCATGCCCGTTCCGGCAGTAATGGCTGGTGGAAGGCCGATCGTGAGTTCGGGATCGCAGATCGCTGCGACCGGTACGAACCGAGGACCACCGAAAGCAATCTTACGTCCGTCTTTCAAAACTATGACAAAGCCGATCGATACCTCTGAGCCTGTGCCTGAGGTCGTTGGCACAGCAATAACTGGGGCAATGTTTTTGACGTGGCGGTTACCTCCCGCAAGAGGATCGTATGTCGACAATTCGCCGCCACTCCCGGCGAGCAGGGCAACGGCTTTGCCGAGATCCATTGCCGAGCCACCACCCAATCCGAGCACACCATCGCAGTCCGCCGATTGGTAGACTTCAAGCGCCGCGATGGTTGCGTCCTCGGTCGGGTTGCCGGGTGTCTCGTCGTAGACTGCCGCTGAATAGTCTTGTCCGAGGACCTGTTGAACCGTCTCGAGAATACCGGCAGCGACAACACCCTTGTCGGTCGTGATTAGCGGTCGGCGAACACCGGCACGGCTGAGAACCTTGGGCAGCGTCTGCACTGCACCGAAATCAAAGTGAGTGGTCGTCAAGTACGTAAGCAACGCCAAGGTGAACTCCTCCAGCCAACGACTAGTGGCTTGTCATAATGCACGTCTTGCGAGCGAGCCTTGCCAGCCCGTCGCATCTGCAGGACCAAATATGGTCGAGGCCGATCATCGTGACAAGCTCCGACCGACCAAGATTGAAAGTGCCACTGTAAGTCAGCTACGTTCGGCATCCAATCCAACCTGCCTGTGCAAGGAGATGAGTCATGTCAGATCTACCCGAGTATGAAGTTTTTGCTATTCGTTATGCGACCCAGGAACTGCGGTCGGAGGCGCACTCATTCGTAGATGGTGACCATGCGAAGATGATACCGGGCTTGGATTTCTTCACCTACGCAATCAAAGGCCCGGGCCGGAATTGGATTGTTGATACGGGCATGGCCGAAGCACATGCCAAGCGCATGGGTCGTGACTACCAGTTT
>JBCDBQ010000337.1:0-7880 GCA_039183375.1 Pseudomonadota bacterium | reverse complement strand
CTGGCGCAACAGACAAGCGCATCGGTAAATTCCAAGAGGCCAACGGCGGCACCCTGTTCCTCGATGAAGTTGGTGAGCTGCCTCTGGATGCCCAGGTTAAACTGCTTCGTGCGCTGCAGGAGGGTGAAGTTGATCCTGTCGGTTCCAAGAAGCCAGTTAAGGTCGACTTTCGCCTGATCTCAGCGACCAACCGAGACATGATTGAGATGGTCAAGGAAGGCAGCTTCCGAGAAGACCTCTACTATCGGCTTAATGTTTTCCCGATCTGGGTACCGCCCCTGAAAGACCGCCTCGAAGACGTGCCCGAGCTGGCCTTGCATTTCCTTGCCCGCTTTGCGGCTGAGGAAGGCAAACGCGTTACCTCGATCAGCGAGGATGCCATCAAGCTGCTCAAGTCCTACACTTGGCCTGGCAATGTTCGGCAATTGGAGAACACTATCTTCCGTGCGGTCGTCTTGGCCGATGCAAATGAGCTGACGGTTGCAGATTTTCCCCAGGTGGCGGCTCACGTGGAAGGTTACACGCCAGCTGTACCGGAAGCGCCAGCTCCAGTAGACAAGAAGCCGGCGTTTGAAGGCCCCGCTCTTCTTGGGGCAGAGGACAAAGTCCCACAGACACTTGAGGTGAAGCAGAACGGCGGACCTGGTGCCCTGGGCATTCCGGCCGTTGGCGAGGGTGGTGAGATCCGACGTCTCGACGCCATCGAAGCTGATATGATCCGCCTCGCCTTGGGTCGCTACCGCGGTCACATGACCGAGGTTGCCAAGCGCCTAGGCATTGGTCGTTCGACCCTTTACCGCAAAATGCAGGAATACGGTTTAGAAGCCCGAGCCAGCTAGCTCCATAGCTGTCCCTCCTAGCCGAGATGGGCTTCTACGTCCCCAGGTGGTCGCGCAAGTGACTACCTGGGGATAGTTGTGTTGATAAATCCGCCACACCTTGGCCGCCACTTAACTCAGATCACGTCAAAATTATGCCAGAGTGACTGGCGACATGGAGAGGCAAATTATATAAATCCGACGATCAATCGGAGGTCTCCATCATGTCCTGTCTGAACCGAGTCATCCTCGCGGGGCTGCTTATTCTGCTCGCGACCACTCGAGTTGCATGGTCAATCGAACCGAACGCTCCTGAGACTTTGATCAGTCAGGATGAAGCGATCGTCGTGGCCATTCGACAGCGGCTTGATACGCTGCCTGACAGCAAGGCCTACAGAGCCAACGAAGACCGCGACGCACTTGGTCAGTTCTACACCGAAAAGGGCCGCGCCCTTTGGGTTGACGAGGCCGGCCTTACGGATCGTGCCAAGGCGATTGTCGCGGAAATTCAGAAGGCAAACTCCTGGGGCCTGGATGCGAGCCGGTATGCATTGCCTGCAACCGACGCATCAGCTAACCTTTCTGGTTCTGAGCTTATCGAACTCGAAATGACGATGAGCCTGGCTATCCTGAAATACGCAAGACATGCCCGCGGCGGCCGCATGGACCCACGCGAACTGTCACTGGCTATCGACCGCACGCCTCCACTGGAAGACCCTAAGGTTGTACTAGCTTCTCTCTACGAGGCTGATGAGCCCGCTACCTATCTCCGCGACCTTCACCCGAAGCACGAACAGTTTGGGAAGCTGCGCCTTGCCTATCTGAAGGCGCTCGAGGATGAAGCGCGCCCACCTGCTGAACAACCCAAGGAAGTCGAAGAGACGGATGCGACTTCTAAAAAGGTGAAGAAAAAGCGCAAGACGAAGCGATCTAAGAAGAAGAGACGGCCGAAGACGAAGCTGTCGAAGCGGTTGCTCTACAACATGGAAATGTGGCGCTGGATGCCGCGCGAGCTTGGCACGAAGCATGTGTGGGCGAATATCCCCGAGTACCGCTTTCGCGTGATCAAGGGTGGCGAAGTTATTCACGCCGAGCGGATTGTGATCGGTAAAGTCAAGAATAAGACACCGATCTTCTCCGATGAGATGGAGACCATTGTGTTCCATCCATTCTGGGGCGTTCCGAACTCAATCAAGGTCAAGGAAATTCTGCCGAGCTTGGTGCGTGGCGGCAATGTTCTCGAGAAGCAAAATCTACGCATGAGCTATGGCGGGAGACCGGTCGATCCTTACTCGGTCGACTGGACAACGACCGATATTCGCAAGTTCCACGTGTTTCAGCCGCCAAGCCGGCGCAATGCACTTGGTATTGTGAAGTTCCTGTTTCCGAACAAGCATGCCGTCTACATGCACGACACACCATCCAAGCACCTGTTCAAGAGGAAGGCGCGGGCTTTCAGCCATGGCTGTGTCCGTGTCCGTGACCCGCTTAAGCTCGCCGAGGTTCTATTGAACCACGACAAAGGCTGGAACCGTTCGAAGATCAACGCGCTCGTCGACAACGGTCCGAAGAACAATCAGATTTCGCTGGAGAACAAGTATCCGGTGCACATGACTTATTTCACGGCCCGGATTGGTGACGGTGGCAAGCCAGTGCTGTTCAAGGATATCTACGGACACGAGAAGCTGATCCAAATGGGCCTAGATGGTAAGGCACACCTTATCGTCAAGCGAAAACCCAACCTTGATTCAGCCCGTCGTAGAGTCGTGTCCAATTCTGGTGGAAGCTTCTACAAGAAGAAGAATTCCACTTGGATGGAGCAGATCTTCGGCAACTAGCCCATTGCCGACGTCACTGAAAGGGCCTCGCCTCGAGTCCTCGCGATCCGGACGTGTGCGAACTGGCACGGCTACGCACTGTTATTGGCAGGTGGCCTAGGCCTCGGTCATTGGAGCTTTACGCACACACAGTATGGCCGTAGTTGCATGCGAGTGCAGATGAAGGACGGTAGCTGCTATTTTGCATAGCTTTCGTCGTATAAGCCTCGCACACGTGACTATGACGCCCTGCTGGTATTGAGCCCTTGCGCACACGACTTCAAAGATGTGTCTTGCTTGTCTTGCCGATGCTGCTGAGTGCCGGCCTTGGCTCATCGATCGAGGCGCAGCGCAGCAACGAGCGCCGGATTGCATTCTACAGTATTCATACAAAAGAGACGCTCAGTGTCGTCTATAGGCGCAATGGCGCCTATCAACCCGAAGCGATGAAACGCATTAATTGGGCCTTGCGGGACTGGCGGCAGCAGAAGCCAACACGCATCGATCCCAAGCTCATCGATCTGGCCTGGGAGATCCATGCCGAACTTGGCAGTCGCATGCCCATTCACGTGATCTCCGCCTATCGCTCTCCCAAGACGAACAATATGTTGCGCAAGACGCGTGGCGGTCAGGCCCGGCGCAGTCAGCATATGTTTGGACGGGCGATGGACATCCGTTTCCCCGACGTACCGGTCAAGAGGTTGCGCTATTCAGCCCTTATTCGGGAGCGTGGCGGCGTCGGCTATTACCCGACGTCGGCGACCCCGTTTGTCCATATCGATACCGGTCGCGTACGACATTGGCCACGGATGGGGCGCTATGAGCTTGCGCTCCTTTTTCCCGATGGTCGTTCCAAACATCGACCACGTCGCGGCGGGCCCATTACCAGCGGCGATGTTGTCGTAGCCCGGCGCAAGTTTGCCAAGACTGCTGCACAGGTAGCTGCGTTCCACAACGCGCGGCGCCAACGACGACCACAGACCCGCCTCGCGAGTGCTCCGATCCAGCGGCAGCCAAAGATTGGTCCGTTTCAGACGAGGGTCGCCGCGATCACACCGCCTCGCCCCAAGCTGGTGCAAAAGCCACCGCAGCTGCAAGGCCGCCCCCGACTGGTCGAACGGTCGTCCACCTTCCGGGCAGGCCCGAGCCAAAAGGATCGTGATAGCCTGACGCGCCTCGCTTCGCTGGCCCAGGATAGCTCCAGTTGGTCCAAGAAGATGTCGCTGACCCGCACGGGCGATGCGTCACCCGGAGGCGAGACGAATGGAAAACCCGCTACAGCTGATCGTCCCCAGCGCCCCATCGTCTGGGTACAAGCACCGGAATTCGATGAAGAGCATCCGGAAGAACTGTCTTATCGACCATTCCCGATACTGCCGTATCTGACTGAGACAGCTTCGCCGCACGACCCGGCACTCTCGCAGCTCGTCCACCCGGACCCCGCCCGCACGCTGGAAATGCTGGACGACGAAGGTAGTGTTCCGCCACTGAGCATGCGGCCGGGACTGCAGCTGGCAGGAATGCTCTGGGCGCAGGCGTTCAGCGGCAAAGCCGTTGATTTGAGCGCACTGCAATCGCCGCCGAGCAAGCCGTTTGGCACGCGCCCAAACAGCATCGGCCGCCGCAAGGTGCGCCTCTCCCAATAATGCAGTTGTCCGAAAGCCCGCCCGAGCGGTGCCTGGACCAGAGTGCTTTTTTACTCTGCAGCCTCGGCGGTGATGGGCGGTATGACTTCCATCTCGCCGACCATCCCGAGCGCATGCAAATAAGTCGTGAGGATCGCTTCTTCTTCGTCACGATCATCTTTGGACTTTTTGCGCAGTTTGAGGATCTGGCGCATGGCCTTGACATCAAAGCCAACGGCCTTGGCTTCCGAGAACTTATCGCGAATATCGTCCGCGATTGCCTTCTTCTCTTCTTCGAGGCGCTCGATCTGCTCGATAAACTGTCGGAGATGTTCCTGCGCGGCACCGTGAAGTGTTGTCATTTTAAACCCTCAGCAAACACACGAGTGATCATTCGGCTGTTGCCCAATGAAGTTGCGGTATGACGCACATTTACTGAAGAACTACCGCTGACTGGCGATCACGGTCTGCTGTTTAAAGCTTCGATCGCAACCGCTTGCGGCCCTCTCTGGCCGTCCCAATTGGATTACAATTGAGTTGCGTCAGCATCAAGGCTCCGGCGCACGCTGTCCGCCATTATCCCCGCAAACCACTTGGTAGAGGTAGAATCAGGCAATCGCGCTTGACAGGGGATTATCAGTGATCCTGAGGCTTGGACGATTCGAACTTGGACTTCTGATCGGCATTCGCCTCGGTCTGATACTTATCCTTCCATTCGGAATAAGGCATGCCGTAGACAATCTCACGCGCCTGGTCCTTGGAGAGTTCTTCTCCGCTGTCACGCGCAGCGTCCGCGTACCAGTTCGACAGGCAATTCCGGCAGAAGCCGGCCAAGTTCATTAGGTCTATGTTCTGGACGTCAGTGCGGGAGCGCAAATGCTCCGTTAACCGGCGAAATGCTGCGGCTTCCAGTTCAATGCGCTTGGAATCTTCAGTGCTCATGGTCGATGTCCTCCTCAACAGGATTAGATTGTGGCGCCGGTGGCTTTTCTCAAGTATGCCACAAACTAAGACAATCTTGGAGTTTCGCCTGCGGGCCTTCGGTGTTCAATTGATCGAGACGCGATGACAGCCTTTATACGCTTAGCTGCGACCGGTAAGGGCGTTCTGCTGGCCATGTTGACGCTTTGGTCAGCGGAAGCCCATGCAGAGCTCAAATTGTGCAATGCCACACCCAGCCGGGTGGGTGTTGCGATTGGCTATAAGGACAGCCGAGGCTGGGCCACCGAAGGTTGGTGGAACATCAGTGCCCAAACCTGCGAGAGCTTGCTGAAAGGGCCGATGCCAAGCCAATACATTTACGTTTACGCTATTGACTATGAGCGTGGCGGTGAATGGACCGGTACGCATACTATGTGTGTGACAGACAAGTCGTTCTCAATCAGAGACGTCAAAGACTGCGAAGGCCGCGGTTATCGTACCGGCAAGTTCTATGAAGTCGACACTGGACAATCCGGCCAATGGACAATCAAGCTCTCAGATCCCGAAAAGGACAAGAGCAACTGACCGGACCAACCTGAGCGGTCGAGGCTCGGCTCCGCGGCGAACGCGGCAATTTCGCGTGTTGCGTCATGGCAAGCGGCAGCCTAGTTCGCTAATGCAGAAAAGGTTGGCGCAGTGACGGAACTACCCCTGAATATCGAGAACCGAAGGGTCCTGCTTGTCGGGTTTTCCGAGCGTTACAAGTACTTCGGGCAGATGTTCTACGCGACATTTCAGATGATGCGAAATGGCTTCATTCGCGCTGGCGCGGGTGCCTATCTCTATAGCGATCGTGACACCGCTGATTTTGCTGCGCCGCTGGCCATTCGCCAAATCGGCAAGGCTGCTGCCAACAGAAAGCTGATATCTCTTGTCGATGAGCTTGAGCCAGCCGCGATCGGCCTCATGCACTGCGATTTGATCGATGATCGCACGATTGAAAAGATACGGGCATCACATCCGCAGATCAGAGTATTCAGCTACTTTATTGATCCCATTCATACCGACCAGCAACGGGACCGCTTCGCACGCTACGTGGGGCTATCTGACGTGTCGTTTGCCACGACGGCCGGCCCAGAACTGGCAAAGTTTCGCGGCCACGGCAGTGTTGGCTTCATGCCAAACCCGGTTGATCAATCTGTCTTCTATGCCCAGTCATTCGCCCGTGATTCCCACAACCACGACTACTTTTTTGCCGGCAAGCCGAAGGGGCGTGACACGTTGCTGAGCGAGCTGGAAAACCTGCTACCGGATCGCAATCACGGGTTCTATCTGAGAGTAGCCAAAGGCAGCAAACTGGCCATTGGCGGCGTGACGTATCATCGGACGCTGAGCCAGAGCAAAGTTGCCATCAATGCCGCCGTTGACAACAGCCCGTACTTCTACAGCTCCGACCGCGTTGCGCAGTATTTCAGTGCCGGCTGTCTCGTGGCCCAGCCGCGAGGGGCGCAGCTTGAGCAGCTCTATGGTCCAGATACGATGCTACTGTTTTCTGATGCGCAAGAGCTTGCAGACCAGGCGGAAGAGTTGCTTACGAGTGGACGATGGAAAGACATCGCCCGCCATGGCCAGGAGCGCGCCCTGAAACTCAGCAGTAGTGAGGTGATCGCTCGCTATATGATCGATCGCTGCTTTGACGACCGGACATTCGAGTGGCCGGCCTGGGCGAGCGAATTTTACGAGAAGGAATAGCGTCGGGCGGCAATCGTCACCAATGGCAACTAGATACCGCGTCCCTCAACCTTTTGCTTGAGTGTTTTGTATACGGAATCTGTTCCCTTCCAGAAGGGGTGCAGCCCGACCAACTTTTCAAACACCTCAAGCGCGCCCTTTTCGTCGCCAATTTCGCGCAGAATACTTCCTAGTCCCTCAAGAGCACGGAAGTGATTTGGATCGAGTGCGAGGACGCGGCGCAAGTCACCGGCAGCTCTGCGGAACTGGTTCCTCTGGTAATAGACATAGGCCCGCCGGTTCCAGCCCTCGGCATAGTCCGGCGCCAAATCGATAACCGCGTTGAGGAACTTGAGCGAGCCATCCAGCTTCTTGTCCGTGATCGACTTGATCCCACGCTTCATCAGGAGATCAATTGTCGGGCTCCCGGATGTCAAATAGAGCCGGCTCAAGGCCGCCAGTACTTTATCGGATTGCTTTTTGTCAACCGCCGTTGCGAGGAGCGCATAGAGGTCTTCGCGGACCTTGGCACGCTTTACAGCATTTTTCGGAAAACCGTCCTTGAGCGCCAGCTCCAACGCGGTTTTTGGCTTTGTGCTCTTGGCTGCCTGTCGCGAAAGGGCCTCTAGATCAAGCTTGGGCGCCTTCTTCTCACCGACAGCGGGAGGCTGCGGCGACTCCTGCGCATGGGCGAAGCCAGACGCACCTATGCTCACCACACACAGGGTGAGAGCGAACAATCCGAAACGGGTAAAATTTGAATGCGACATGCGCTCAGGTTAGAGCGCAATTGTGACGACGTCAAAGCACTTGGCAACACATGAACGTGCGTTGCGCTTTCGAAATCAAAGGTCGCGGCGTTAACCCTGACGTGCCTTGAAGCGACGCTGCGTCTTGTTGATCACGTACAGGCGACCACGGCGTCGAACAACACGATTGTCGCGGTGGCGCGGCTTCAGTGCCTTGAG
>JBCDBQ010000336.1:0-7907 GCA_039183375.1 Pseudomonadota bacterium | reverse complement strand
TTCAGCCCGTAGGATCCAAAGTTCAGGTCGAACCCGCCCTTGGCCTCACCTTTGATCCGGCCCTTGTGGAGCTTCCGGAACTTCGTACGTTTCGGAGACAGCATGTCTCAGTCCTCCTCAAGCAGGCCTTAGCGAGCGCCCGGACGGTCGCGATCACCGCCGCGCCCGCCGCTGGGGCGCGAACCGCCCTCCTGCATTTCCGACTGCCGGCGATCGCGGGCTTGCGGGTCGTGCTCCATGATCT
The DNA here is from genome assembly GCA_039183375.1 of Pseudomonadota bacterium. Lineage (GTDB taxonomy): Bacteria > Pseudomonadota > Alphaproteobacteria > Rhizobiales > Hyphomicrobiaceae > Tectiglobus. Next base: position 7,663 of record JBCDBQ010000336.1, on the reverse strand, counting down.
CCCCTTTGAAGATCCAACACTTAACCCCGATGATCCCGTAGGCCGTCAGCGCTTCGGAATGGGCGTAGTCGATATCCGCGCGCAGCGTGTGCAATGGCACCCGCCCTTCGCGGTACCACTCCGTCCGCGCAATTTCAGCGCCACCGAGACGGCCAGCGCAGTTAATTCGAATGCCTTGTGCACCCAGACGCAGTGCGGATTGAACAGCACGCTTCATGGCACGACGGAATGCGACGCGACGCTCAAGCTGCTGCGCAATGCCTTCCGCAATTAGTGTGGCGTCGATCTCCGGCTTGCGAACCTCAACGACATTTAGATGCACTTCCGAGTCCGTCAACGCCGCCAGCTGGCCGCGCAACTTATCGATGTCCGCACCCTTTTTGCCGATCAGCACACCGGGCCGCGCGGTATGAACGGTAACCCGACATTTCTTGTGCGGGCGCTCGATAACAACCTTGGAGATACCAGCCTGCCGCTTCATCTTCATGATGTGTTCGCGCACACGCATATCTTCATGCAGCAACCGGCCATAGTCGCCGGTGTTTGCATACCAGCGGCTGTCCCAGGTTCTGTTAATGCCGACGCGCAGGCCGACCGGATTGACTTTATGACCCATTGGTCCGGCTCCTATGCTTCCTGCTTTGCTTCGCGGACGATGACCGTAATCTGTGAGAACGGTTTCATGATCCCTGCCGAACGGCCGCGACCGCGGGCATGGAAGCGTTTCATAACGAGGTTCTTACCGACGTAGGCTTCGGCCACCACAAGCTCGTCCACGTCAAGGCCATGGTTGTTTTCAGCATTCGCGACAGCCGACATCACACACTTGCGCACGTCGATCGCGATGCGCTTGCGCGAGAATTCGAGATCTGCGAGCGCCTGCGCAACTGACTTGCCACGAATGAGCCCTGCTACGAGGTTGAGCTTCTGCGGTGAAATCCGCAGATTGCGCACCATTGCCTTTGCTTCATTCTCAGCAAGGACGCGCTCGCGTTTCTGCTTACCCATCTGTCTTCGCCTTGCCCTTTAGCGTTTCGACTTCTTGTCGGCACCGTGACCGTAGTAGGTCCGTGTCGGAGAAAATTCACCGAGCTTGTGTCCGATCATGTCCTCGGTCACGTTGACCGGAATATGCTTCTGACCGTTGTAAACGCCAAAAGTCAGCCCAACGAACTGAGGCAGTATTGTTGAACGGCGTGACCATGTCTTGATCACTTCGTTACGTCCAGATTCGCGCACTTTGTCTGCCTTCTTCAGCAGATACCCGTCTACGAATGGACCTTTCCAAACCGAACGTGCCAACCGACTGTCTCCTATTCATCGCTTGTCACGACTGCCTCAGCAGTCAGAAGCGACCAATCCAATTCCGTTACTTCTTCTTCGCCTTGTGGCGGCTGCGAACAATGAACTTGTCCGTCGACTTATTCTTGCGAGTGCGTACGCCCTTCGCGATCTTGCCCCACGGCGTCTTGAATGTCCGCCCACCGTTTGTGCGGCCGCCATTCGGGTGATCAATCGGGTTCATCTCAATACCGCGTGTCTGCGGACGAATACCACGCCACCGCGAGCGACCTGCCTTACCGACCACAGTGTTCGAGTGATCAGGGTTAGACACCGCGCCAACACTGGCCATGCACGCTGAATTAACTCGACGAGTCTCACCAGAGTTCAGCTTGAGGATTGCCCAACCCGCATCACGGCCAACGAGTTGTACGTACGCACCAGCTGACCGTGCGATCTGACCACCCTTACCAGGCTTGAGCTCGACATTATGGATGATCGTACCAATCGGCATCGATGACAAAGGCATCGCATTGCCGGGCTTCACGTCGACCTTCTCGCCGGAGATCACTGTATCGCCAGCAGCCAGACGCTGAGGTGCAAGGATGTAAGACAGCACGCCATCTTCGTACTTGATGAGCGCGATAAATGCGGTGCGGTTGGGATCGTATTCAATACGCTCAACAGTCGCTGGCACGTCAGCCTTGCGGCGGCGAAAATCAACCTTGCGGTAGGCCTGCTTATGGCCACCACCAATATGGCGCGACGTAATCCGGCCGGTGTTGTTACGACCACCGTTACGGGACTGGCCTTCAGTCAACATCTTGACCGGCTTACCCTTCCAAAGATGGGATCGGTCAACAATGACCAGGTGACGAAGCCCGGCCGAGGTTGGTCGAAATGTCTTGAGCGCCATAACTCAGTTCTCCTTAAAGACCGGTCGTCACGTCGATGGCGTGGCCATCTTCAAGCGTGACAACTGCCTTTTTCACATCGCTCTGTCGGCCGCGAATACCGCGAAACACTTTGCGCTTACCCTTGCGCACCAGCGTATTGACCGACTTCACCTTTACGCTAAAGAGCTGCTCAACAGCCTGCTTGATGGCAGGTTTGCTGGCGTCCTTGCGCACATTGAAAACCACCTGATTAAACTCGGAAGCAACCGTCGCCTTCTCAGTGATCACGGGGGAAACGATAATGTCGTAAGCGTCAATGCGAGCCATTACTCACCTCCCTCGCTCGATGCCGCAGGCATCTTTGCACCGTCAAAGCGCTGCTCGAGTGCAGCGACAGCGGCTTTGGTCAGAACCAGTTTGTGCCGACGAAGAATGTCATAGACGTTGATGCCCTGAACCGGCAGCACGTCAATCTGCGGAATATTGCGCGCAGCTCTCATGAAGTTGGCCTCTGGCTCAGCTCCGTCAACGATCAGAGCATTGCTCCAGGACAGCTGTTCGAACTTGGACTTGAGCCCTTTCGTCTTTCCATCCTCAGACGTTGCCTGATCTAGGATGATCAGCTCGCCAGCCTGTGCCTTAGCGGAAAGTGCATGGCGTAACGCCAGAGCACGAACCTTCTTCGGCATATCGATCGCATGGCTGCGCGGCTTCGGACCAAAGGCCTTGCCACCACCGCGAAACTGAGGAACTGACTTGGTGCGGTGGCGCGCACCACCAGAACCCTTCTGGCGCATGAACTTGCGAGTGGTCACGTTCACTTCCGAACGGTCCTGCGCGTGATGCGTACCGGCCATCTTCTTCAGCTGCTGGTAGCGCACCATCCGTTGCAGAAGATCCTTGCGTGGCTCCAGCCCGAAAATGGCATCCGGCAGATCAATCGTACCGGCCGCTCCAGACTCAAGATTGGTTACATTCGCTTCCATCGCGATCACTCCTCACCCTGAGCCGCTGCAGCTTCATCAGCGGCAGCTGGTGCACCGACAGGTGCTTTGAATGCACCCGGCGTCGGCACGCCATCGGGCAATGGCCGCTTCACTGCATCGCGAACCAGGACCCAGCCGCCCTTGTTACCGGGGACCGCGCCTTTGATCATAACGAGGCCACGCTCGACATCCGTCTTCACGACTTCAAGGTTCTGCGTTGTGACACGCTCAGCACCCATGTGGCCGGCCATCTTCTTGCCCTTGAAGACCTTGCCCGGATCCTGACTGTTACCAGTTGAACCATGCGACCGGTGAGAGACAGAAACGCCGTGTGAGGCACGCAAACCGCCGAAGTTCCAGCGCTTCATCGCACCTTGGAAACCTTTACCCTGGCTGGTACCAGTAACGTCGACATGCTGACCGGCAACGAAATGGTCTGCGGTCATCTCGGAACCAACATCGATCAGGTTGTCGGCGCTGACCCGAAACTCGGCAATCTTGCGCTTTGGTTCAACATTAGCGATGACAAAGTTCTGCTGCTCAGGCTTCGAGACGCGCGAGCGCTTCTTTGTCCCGGCGCCAAGGCGCACAGCAGTGTATCCATTCTTCTCATCAGTCCGCTGGCCGATAACCTGGCAGCTATCGATCTTCAGAACTGTGACCGGAACGTGCTCACCGCTATCAAGGAAGATGCGGGTCATTCCGACTTTCTGTGCAATCAATCCGGAGCGCATGTGCGCCACCCCTTTTCCGATGGATCGTAGCTCCTGGCCAGAGGATCCTTCACACCCTTAACTGATCAAGGCTTACAGCTTGATCTCGACGTCAACACCTGCAGCCAGGTCGAGCTTCATCAAAGCATCGACGGTCTGAGGTGTTGGGTCGACGATATCCAACAGTCGCTTGTGCGTGCGCATCTCAAACTGCTCACGGCTTTTCTTGTCGATGTGAGGAGAGCGAATAACCGTAAACTTCTCCTTGCGGGTCGGTAACGGTATCGGTCCACGCACTTCGGCACCGGTTCTTTTGGCTGTGTTCACGATCTCGCGCGTCGATGCATCCAACACGCGATGATCGAAGGCTTTGAGCCGGATGCGTATGTTTTGGCCGTTCATCGCCAGTATCTCACCTTAAATCAACTTACCAGAATCGCTGCGGCGCCCAGACCAACCTGGACGCCGCTCTAGTAAGTGTCCCTATTCGCTAATCGATGCGACGACACCGGCACCGACGGTGCGGCCACCCTCACGGATCGCGAAGCGGAGTTTCTCCTCCATCGCAATCGGCTGGATCAGCTCAACGTCCATCGTCACGTTGTCACCAGGCATCACCATTTCCGTGCCTTCCGGCAACGTCACAACACCGGTCACGTCCGTCGTGCGGAAGTAAAACTGCGGACGGTAGTTGGTGAAGAATGGAGTATGGCGACCGCCTTCTTCTTTCGTCAGGATATAGGCTTCAGCCTTGAACTTCTTGTGCGGCTTCACAGTACCAGGCTTGCAAAGAACCTGACCACGCTCAACCTCTTCACGGCCAACACCACGCACCAGCGCACCAATGTTGTCGCCAGCTTCACCTTCGTCCAGAAGCTTACGGAACATCTCGACACCAGTCACAGTCGTCTTGCCGATCTCTTCCTTGATACCGACAATCTCGACTTCTTCACCGACCTTGATAATGCCGCGCTCAACACGACCCGTCACAACCGTACCGCGGCCGGAGATCGAGAACACGTCTTCGATCGGCATCAGGAACGGCTGATCCTTTGGACGGTCAGGCGTCGGAATGTACTGATCGACTTCATCCATCAGCTTCAGAACAGCTTCCTTGCCGATGCCCTCTTCGCGATCTTCCAGCGCACACAGAGCAGAGCCTTTGACAACCGGAATGTCATCGCCTGGGAATTCGTAGCTGTCGAGAAGCTCACGCACTTCCATCTCGACCAGCTCAAGCAGTTCTTCGTCGTCGACCTGGTCGACCTTGTTCATGAACACAACAAGTGCCGGAACACCGACCTGACGCGCCAGCAGGATGTGCTCACGCGTTTGCGGCATCGGGCCATCAGCAGCAGAAACAACCAGGATTGCACCGTCCATCTGGGCAGCACCGGTGATCATGTTCTTGACGTAGTCAGCATGACCTGGGCAGTCGACGTGCGCATAGTGGCGGTTGTCGGTTTCGTACTCAACGTGGGCCGTCGAGATCGTGATGCCCCGCTCGCGCTCTTCCGGCGCCTTGTCGATGTTTTCATAAGCAGAAAATTCAGCCTGGCCCTTTTCAGCCAGAACCTTCGTGATAGCAGCCGTCAGTTACGTCTTGCCGTGATCAACGTGACCAATCGTGCCGATGTTCACGTGCGGCTTATTTCGTTCAAACTTTGCCTTCGCCATGGGACCTGGCTCCTATTTCAGTGTCTTTTGCATTCGCGATATAGTTCGCTACTGCAATCCCTATTTTTCCGGGCCTGCGAACAAGCCCGGCACTTCCAACCTTAGGCGTACTTCGCCTTAACCTCGTCTGCCACCTGACGCGGAACCTCGGCATAGTGCGCGAACTGCATCGTGTAGGATGCACGCCCCTGCGTCGAAGATCTCAGCGTATTGATGTAGCCGAACATGTTTGCCAAGGGCACGTAGGTGCTGACCACCGTTGCGTTACCGCGCATTTCCTGACCACGGACCTGACCACGCCGACTGTTGATGTCACCAATGACCGTGCCGACGAACTCATCCGGCGTGACAATTTCAACGTCCATAATTGGCTCAAGCAGGCTCAAACCAGCTTTCTCACAGCCTTCACGCATTGCAGCGCGCGCTGCAATCTCGAACGCGATAGCGCTTGAGTCGACTTCGTGGAACGCACCATCGACAAGCGTCACCTTGGTATCAACCAGAGGGAAGCCGATCAGAACGCCTGAGTCCCAAACTGACTGAAGGCCCTTTTCGACGCCAGGAATGTATTCCTTAGGAACCGAACCGCCAACAATCGTCGAGCCGAATTCGTTGCCTGCACCTGTTTCGTTTGGTTCGATGACCATCTTCACGCGAGCAAATTGGCCAGAACCACCGCTCTGCTTCTTGTGCGTGTAATCGATATCTGCCTTCTTCGAAATCGTCTCGCGGTAGGCAACCTGCGGCTGGCCAACGTTCGCCTCAACCTTGAATTCGCGCTTCATGCGGTCAACAATGATGTCGAGGTGAAGTTCACCCATACCAGCAATGATTGTCTGGCCACTCTCTTCGTCGGACTTGACCCGGAATGACGGATCCTCCTTTGCGAGGCGGCTAAGAGCCATACCCATCTTTTCCTGATCGCCCTTTGAGTTCGGCTCAATCGAAATCTCAATAACCGGCTCAGGGAATTCCATTCTCTCAAGAATGACCGGTTTGTTCGGGTCGCAAAGTGTATCGCCCGTTGTTGAGTCTTTCATGCCGACGAGTGCAACAATATCACCGGCGAATGCTTCAGATATCTCTTCTTTGTCATTGGAGTGCATCAAAAGCATTCTGCCAACACGCTCACGCTTGTCGCGTACGGTATTCATGAGTGACGAACCCGAGGTCACGACACCGGAGTAGATCCGAGCGAACGTCAGAGATCCAACGAACGGGTCGTTCATGATCTTAAACACGAGCATGGACAATGGTTCGTCATCAGAAGACTCGCGCACCATCTCCGAGTCATCTTTCGGATTGATACCCTTAATGGCCGGCACTTCCACTGGGCTCGGCAGGTAGTCAACAACAGCATCCAGCAACGGCTGAACACCCTTATTCTTGAAAGCTGAGCCACAGAAGACCGGATAGAATGATACTTCGCAGGTTCCCTTGCGGATGAGCTCACGAATCTTGTCGTTGTCCGGCTCGTTGCCTTCCAAGTAGGCTTCCATGGCATCGTCGTCGACTTCAACGACGGCTTCAATCATGGCTTCGCGCCATTCATGGGCCTTGTCAGCCAGCTCAGCCGGGATGTCGACAACATCCCACTTTGCACCAAGCTCTTCGCCGCTCCAGATCAAGGCATTCATTTCGATCAGATCGACGACGCCAGCAAACTCGTTCTCAGCACCAATTGGCAGCTGAACGGCAACAGGCTTCGCGCCAAGACGATCCTTGATCATATCGAGGCAGCGATAGAAATCCGCGCCAGTCTTGTCCATTTTGTTGACGAAGATCATGCGTGGAACGTTATACTTTTCCGCCTGACGCCAAACCGTTTCAGTTTGAGGCTCGACACCAGCGTTTGCGTCCAAAAGCGCGATTGCACCATCAAGAACACGCAGCGAGCGCTCAACTTCAATCGTGAAGTCAACGTGGCCTGGAGTATCGATAATGTTCAGGCGGCGTTTCTTGCCATCACGGCCTTCCCAAAAAGTGGTCGTCGCAGCAGAGGTGATCGTGATGCCACGCTCCTGCTCTTGCTCCATCCAATCCATCGTGGCAGCGCCATCGTGGACTTCACCAATTTTGTGACTCTTACCAGTGTAGTAGAGGATCCGCT
>JBCDBQ010000335.1:0-7908 GCA_039183375.1 Pseudomonadota bacterium | reverse complement strand
TCATCCGGAAGCCCATTAAGGCGCCGATTGTGGAGGCCAGGCTCGTCTGGTCAACGGGCTTATCAAGAATGCGGTTCCGCACGACACCGGCGCCGAAGACAAGCGCAAAAATTTCGTGCGCCGAACGCGAATTGAAATGGTGTTGATAGGGCACCGACATGAACGGATTAGCGTCGCGACCGCAGTCGGGGACAATCACAAAAACGGTGTCGTTGCGATACTCAGGATCCGAGTCGACCGTTTCGACGAGGCGCTGCAAACCTTGATCAATAATGGCGATGGCACGCGTGTAGTGCGAAGCGTTGCCCCAATGCACATAGTCGGGGTCTTGATAGTTGATCATCATGAGACGCGGTCTTAGTTGCCGGATCGCGCGCACTGCCAGCTCGGTGAGCAACCGATCACCGCGCGGGTTCTTGAGTCCGCTATCACCATACTGACGACGCCAGTCGTCCCAGAAGCGATCCATAACCCGTGAAGGTCTTGAAGCTGATCCGCGATAATCGAACGATTTGAGCTTCTCAAAATCGGTCGTGATCTTCTGACGTTGTTTTTCATCCAGCGCGCCTGACTCAAGCATGCGCTTAAACTTGTGCAGCTTGTATCGAAACAACCCAATCACTTCGGAGCGGTAGGCGACGCCATAGTGTTTGTGCCCGCCATAGGTCAGATACTCTTCCTGCGGACGGTCTTCACCATTAACAAGCAGGGCTTGATGGGCGGGTATATCGAACGTTTTGCGAAGGTACTCAAAAAGCGAAGGCTCGCTCGGCTCAAGCAACGGCGCCAGTCCGCGGGAGCCAACTTTGCTGTAGGCTTGATAACGACCGGTCAGAAGGTTTAGCGTGCCTTCGGCGTGGCTCGTGTCGACGTCCTTCAGTTCATCGATCGTCACATTGGGTATGAGAACGCCGCGCTTTGACAGAACATTTCTGAAGTAAGGCGCATAGGTGTGAGCTTGATCAATTGTTTCCCGGCGTCTAACGCCACCACCAAACCGAACCAGAATAACTTTCGGTCCGCGATAGCGTGCAGCTGCAGCCGAGTGAGAGAGCAGTGCGCCACTCGCCAGCGACGTCGTCGCGCCGACTGCAAGTTTACCAATCTGCCTGCGATCAAACCTCATCGGACCCTCCCAAATCTGGTCCATGGCTCAGACTGACGTGAATTTACGACTATCTGATGAACGGCAATGAGGACAGTTTCCGTCGGGGAAATTGAGGTTAATCGGTCGTGAGGCCCAACGATTTGGCGAAAGCGCTCAGCTGCTCCAATTGCCCAGCGTCCGATGCAAATGCTGCCTGAGCACCTTTGAGTGCTTTGGCAGCGCTCTCTTTATCGCCAAGAACCATATAGGCGCGAACCAGCCGCTGCCATTCATTGAGCTCACCACCATCGGCCGTCAGTCGTTCTGCCAGGCCCTCGACCATCTGCCGAATCCGCTGTTGACGCTGTTCGGGTGTCAGAGCCGCCATCGATTGACGCGCCTCTTGGCTGAGTTCCGGTGCCCGGCCAGCGTCGCTCTGGCCAGTCTCTGCCTTGGGCTTTCCGGGCTGGCCGGCGGGCGGCTGCGCACCACTCACGGCGGTCAGGCGCTGACGCACCATCGCCCGCATCTGGCCAGGCAGGCTCGTATCTGCGAGCATTTTTGTATAGGCCGATATTGCCTGCTCTCTTTGCCCCTGCTGCTCGTGGCCCATCGCCAGCCAGAACTTGGCCGGATGATATTCAGGCCGAAGTTTGAGCAGTTTCTCGTATGCCGATTTCACGGCCTCATTCACCAGACCGTTTGTGGCACCCAGTATTGACTCAGCATATTGCGCGAGGCGTCGTGGACTTTCACCGTTGAGCTGAAGCGTGCGCTGGTAGGCATGGACAGCCTTACGATATGCTTTCTGTCTCAGATAGATTGGTGCAATGACATCCCAACCTCGCGCATCATCGGGGTTGGTTTGCAACCTGGCCTCGACACGTGCAATCAGCTCGGCGACGGGCAGGTTTCTCGGGTCCATTTTGGCCCGTTCGGCGTAGGGTTGGCCCGGCAGTCCTGGCGAGCCAAGAATGAGATAGCTGGCCATGGCAATGATTGTCACCGAGCCCGCTGCAACGCCCGCAATCTTTATCCGCGAATGCTCACTCAAGTATCCAGGCGTCGGGTCCGGATCTGCCTCGTTTTTGTCCGCCACCGAAAGTAGTCTGCGTGAGATTTCTAGCTTGGCTGACTCAGCTTCTTCATCGCTGAGAATTCCACGGGCCTTGTCACGTTCAATTTCTGCCAGCTGATCCCGATAAATGGCGATATCGGCATCTGAATCGGCGTTCGGCCTTGTTTCAGCTTGCAGAAGCGGGCGCAAAATGAGTGCCAGCACTGCCGCCGTTATGAGCGCGCTCAAGACCCAGAAAATCATCTCATTCGTCCCAATTGACTTGTCTTAGACAAGTGAACGCGAACTAAGCTGCGTTGGATGATGCAAGTCAATATCGCCACAACATTGTGAAGCTGTGGTCAATCCCACCCATTGTAGCGGCAATGTTGAGCCACAGAGGGCTCGGCAGTTTCTTTGGCGCGGCCAATCGCGTAATGGCATAAGCGCCTGCTTTGGCGTCCAGCCGCCGCGGGCGAATGCGCAAACGTCGAATGACAAGGCGGGAGAACGGGCAATGATGTACTTTCTGGGGCGACTCATTCTTGTGCCGCTTGGCTTTATCCTGGCCACACTTGTCACGATCTTTGTCTTAGTGACGCTCGGTTCAGAGCGCATTACCCACGCCATTCAGGGGCAAAATGACGTGCCTCTGACAGCCGCCTTCGAGTTGGTTGGGCAGGCAGCGGTCCTGACCTCGGCGTTGACCATCGTTCCGGCTCTCGCACTGATCATTATCGGCGAAGTCGCGCGCATCCGCTCCATAATCTACTACGTTGTCGGTGGCGGACTGGCGCTTGTTGCCATCCCGGCCCTTGCTCAGGCCGGATTAGGCAGTCAACTGCAAATGCCAAGCGCTGCTGTGTGGCAGGTTTTCGCCACATCCGGCTTTCTTGGCGGCTTCACTTACTGGTTAATTGCAGGTAGAACTGTTTGATCTGCAACATTTTTTCGGTTTTAAGTTAAGCAAGTCCAACTGAAACGCGTTGATGCAGGAAGCATCCAGGCGTATGAAACGCTTTGGACTCACATTCTAGGGGCGCTCCATGGTTGGATTTCTTGGCGGCCTAATACGCGTAATCTTTGGTTTCGTGCTTTCATGCTTGGCCGCCGGCGCGGTACAGGTGCTGTTTGCGGTCACGCCAACCGAACTAGCCGATGCGGGTTGGGAATATTGGAACCAAGGTGGCGTGTGGGTTCTTGAGTCCGCGACGATATTTGCGGTCTTTGCGCTACCCTTTGCTGCTGTTTCAGCATTGATCAGCGAGTGGTTCGGCATTCGCAGCTTCGCCTACCACGGCTTTGTTGGGATCGCGATCGCGATAGCTGGTTTTGGCTTGATCACGACGGGTGAAGCCGACGGCGTTCCGACAATCGTCAACAGCTATGCAATGGCTGCGTTCCTGACGACAGGACTTGTCGCGGGCTTTGTCTACTGGCTGTTTGCCGGCCGCTTTGCCTATAGGCCGAACAATGACGATGACGACGGCTCGGATGTGCCGCGAAAGGTTACGGAAAAGAGTGTTCCAAGCGGATTGGCAAGCCCGTCCGATGCCCCGAAGAAATCCACCGTCGTCGCGCAGCCAGGGAAACAGCCAGGACCAAGTGACAGAGCTGGTCCAACGCGGCAAGCAAGCTCTGGGGAACGGCCACGCCCGCCGGTTCCACCTGTCGGTAATGCCAGAGGACCGTCGGGTCGGGTGCCAGATAACACCGCTAAGTTGCCGCCATTGCCGCCCAACATTCCCAAAAAGCCGGTCGAATCCGGCAAATCCGGTGCGCCATCGCCAGCACCATCGCCAGCACCATCGCCACGACCATCGCCACCACCTTCAACTGGCACGGTTCCCTCGACACGAGCAAAGCCAAAGACATTTGATGCCTAGAGTGGGCATTCTGCAGCCCACTTAGATTAAGCAGACCGGTGCAATCGATCCGATTGAATCCGAAATGCGTCAGTCCGCGCTGTACCGTTCGTCATCAATCATTTACTGATGTGAGCGACGATACGCGTTGAACTCTGGCGCCGGTGGCACGCATGCTCACACTGCAAATGCAAATTCTGAACAGTCTGACCAAGGCGGCTTCCGACTATGCGGATCTTTACACCGATCTGCTCAGAGCCTACGAGCCCCCTGCGAAGAGCGGACGATCTTGGTACCGACCACCGCCGCAGGATCCCTTCTCAAGCGCTTGGCCTTTCGCGACGATGCCATCGAACACGACGTTTTCGCCGCTTTATACTTTTGCCTTGCTCGGCCCATGGGCATGGCGCAATCAGCCGCCTGGTCTGGAGGCGTTCTTCTCAACGCCGTTAGCCATGATGAATGCCTGGGCCGGTATCTGGGGACTCAGTCCGACAACGACTGCCGCGTCGCAACCTTTCGCGCAGGTTTGGCCGTGGGGGCAGGATTGGAATCAGGCATGGAACCAGACATGGAACCAAACATGGAACCAGGGACTTGACCAAGTGTGGGGAGCGCAAACCACGCCGAATTCGGCGCTGACCCCGGGTTATGGTCAGATCAAGATGTCGATCACTTTTCCCGACGACACCGAGATCAAGTTCGCTTTTCCCGGACCACCGGTCTGACCCTGCCAAAGACCGCTGCAAGCGACAGACAAGCGAGGCTCAGCGTGCCTCACTTGCGAATGTCAGCTCTGTCACTTCTTTTTGGTCTTGCTCTTTGCAGCCTTCTTAGTCGACTTCTTAGGATCGGCTTTTTTCGCCTTCGCGCCACCACCGGTCTTGCGGCAGTAGGCCGTCAGTTTACGCCCACGCGTGTCGACTTTCTTCTTTGGTTTGATCCAACCGCATAGATCTTTTTTGCGCTCACACGCTGTCTTGGCGAGGCCCTGGCAAGGTGAGGTTGGCTTCTTTTTCTTGGCCGTCTTCTTCGGCTTGGTTTTCTTTGCCGTTTTCTTGTCCGCACTAGAAGACTTGCTGGTCTTGCCAGACGTTTTGGCCTTACTGGATTTGGATTCCGCTTGTTTCGCCTTCTGCGCGTATGCGGCTGGCAGTGTTACGTGGGCCAGGCAAACGACTGCGGCGGCCACAATGAAAATTCGAATTAATGAGCTCACAGCTCTATCCTCCCATGCTCGCCCGCCGATTCAATCTCAGACAAAAGTTCCTGTCATGTCAACGATGTAAGCAGGCAGAATAATAGATTTGCAGCTGAGGAAAAAATCGTTGTCAATCTGATATTTGCGCGGCGGACTGGATCTTCGCGGATTTTGCTGTGACCATTCCGGGTGAGTGACACCGGCCGTTAACCACGGCCGCGAAGCGGGAGCACGATAGATGTCCAGAGTTGCCATTATCACCGGTGCCGCATCTGGTATTGGAAGATCGACCGCACATCGGCTCATCGGTCAGGGTTGGTCTGTCGTGGGCCTCGACGTCTCGTTTGGCAGCGAACTTGCGACATCCGATAAGGTCGACGGATTGAAGACGCTGTATTGTGACGTCACGAACGAGGGCAGCATCGTTGACGCCTTCGGTACGATCGCAAGCACCTATGGCCACGTCGATGCGATCGTTTGTTCCGCCGGCAAGCTTGAAATTGGACCACTAAGCGAAATGCCCGTTGAGGATTTTGATCGGCTGTATCAGGTCAACACACGTGGTGCCTGGCTTTGCGCTCGCCAATCAATCCCATTGATGCGCAAGAGTCCGCACAGGGACAAGTTTCCGCGCATTGTGTTCCTGGGTTCCATTGCCGGCATTCGCCCGAAAGTCTCCGGCGGTGCCTATGGCGCTCAAAAAGCAGCATTGCACGTCATAACAAGCGTCATGGCAGCAGAACTTGGTCCTGAAGGCATTCTTGTCAACGCCGTTGCGCCGGGAACGGTCGACACACCGATGGTGCAGGCAAAGTCCGACAGCAGCAAAACCGGCGACTATCGGCCCAGTGGAAACTCGCCGCTAGGACGGGTGGCTGCACCGGAAGACATTGCAGCTGTCATCGAGTTCCTTCTGGGCGAGCAGGCCAACTATGTGACGGGCGCCATCATCCCGGCTGACGGCGGCACACGCGCTGCCTTTATTCCGCCTGCCGTTCAGGGATAGCCGGGGCGACAATTACACGACACCTTTGCTGCGCAGCTCCGAGATATCAGATGCACTGAAGCCGAGGTCGGCAAGGATCTCGGCGCTGTGTTGGCCAGTGTCCGGCGTCGGCTTCAAGTAGTCCGGCTGTGGCGCATCCGACAGATTGATCGGCTGGCCCACGACGCCGAACTCGCCGATATCGGCGTGCTGCACCTTGCGAGCAATCCCAACATGTTGCACTTGCGGTTCAGCAAACGTTTTGTCGATCGAGTTGATCGGTCCACAAGGAACGCCGGCCTTGTTGAGCGCATCGATCCAGTGGGCGCTCGGCTTCGTTTTCGTAATCGCAGCGAGTCCCTCGTTGAGCGCGGCCCGGTTTTCAGATCGCGACGCGCGGCTTTGATAGCTCTCGTTGGCGAGCAAATGCGCAGCGTCCAGTGCCTCACAGCAGCGCTTCCAAAGCACATCCCCGGACGCTGCGATATTGATGTGGCCGTCCGACGTCGGGAATACGCCGGTGGGAATTGACGTCGGGTGATCGTTACCCGCCTGTCCCGGCACGTCGCCTTTCATAAGATAGCGCGCCGCCTGGAAGTCGAGCATGAAAATCATCGCTTCGATAAGCGACGTGTGAACCCACTGGCCTTTACCTGTTTGCTCGCGGTCCAACAGTGCCATCATGATCGCTTGCGCCAACAGAAGTCCCGATGTCAGGTCGGCGATGGGAATGCCGACGCGGACGGGGCCCTGCCCGGGTAAACCCGTGATCGACATCAGGCCCCCCATGCCCTGGGCGATTTGATCGACGCCGGGTCGTGTCGCATCTGGGCCGGATTGGCCGAACCCGGAAATGCTGCCGTAGACAATACGCGGATTAATCTCGGCGACGTGAGGATAATCGATGCGCAGCCGTGTTTTCACATCGGAGCGATAGTTCTCCACGATGACATCCGCTGTCTCAGCCATCTTGAGAAAAACCGCGCGACCTTCCTCAGATTTCAGATTGAGGGTCAGGCTGCGCTTGTTGCGATGCAGGTTCTGATAGTCCGGCCCATGTTGAGTTCCACCCGCGGCGTCACCTGACTCTGGCCCTGGTCGCTCGATCTTGATGACATCGGCGCCCCAGTCTGCGAGTTGACGGACGGCGGTCGGGCCGGCGCGATGGGCGGTCAGATCCAAGACCTTGAAGCGGGACAGTGGCAGCGGTGTCATGGCGCGTCTCCTCTGGATGTTATTGTTGTCGGCACAGGAAATGCTTTGGGCATCATCGTGGTTCGGATAATCGGGAAGCGCAACCGTCAGATACGATCGTGGCGTATTGATCAGCCCGATGGTGCCGGCGCATGATGTCACCAAACGTTTTGATGGCAGGGAGCTTATCGAATGACAAAGCCAACCGGATTGGGCATTTGGTGCTCAACAAATGTTCTGAGTGCGCGTGAACTCACTGAGCTCGCTCAGGCTGTTGAACAGCGCGGCTACTCTTCGCTCTGGTATCCAGAGTCTCTGTCCTATGAAACGTTTGCCATGGGCGGTTACTTGCTCAGTCAAACGAGTTCACTGCAGGTTGCGAGCGGGATAGCCAATATTTATGCGCGTGATGCTCTGACGTCTGCACAAGGCCACGACAGCCTCAACGCAATGTACAACGATCGCTTCGTCCTGGGCCTCGGTGTTTCACATGTACCGCTGGTCGAGCGCGCCCGTGGT
>JBCDBQ010000334.1:0-7910 GCA_039183375.1 Pseudomonadota bacterium | reverse complement strand
CTTCATCTTCGCAGTCATTGCCGAAGAATACGGAGTAGCGATTTGCCTGCTGTTGCTGAGCTTGTATGCACTGATTGTATTGCGGGCCTTTTTGCGCGCGGTTGCCGAACCCGACCTAGCAATACGCTTCGCCATCATTGGATTAGCGGTGCTTTTTGGCGGTCAGGCCGTGATCAACATGGGTGTTAACGTGGGATTGCTTCCCGCCAAGGGAATGACCTTGCCGTTGATCTCGGCGGGCGGTTCATCAATGCTCGGGATATCTGTCACGCTTGGAATGCTGTTGGCCTTGACCCGGCACCGCACATCGGTGATCGCAAATATTGACAATCAGGCTGAACCCGTCATGGGTTTGGACCAAGCCGCTGTAAATGAAGCAAGTCGATAAGTGAGAGACTATGACTAAAACAATCATGCTCGCTGCAGGAGGATCAGGCGGCCATCTGTTTCCGGCATTTGCGCTTGCTGAAGAATTGGGCCAGCGCGGTTATAATGTTGAGCTGGCGACTGATGGAAGAGGCGATCGCTACGGCAATGATTTTCCGGCCAGTGCGATCCACCAGATCCCATCCGCGACGACGACGAGCCGCTCTCCCGTTGCGCTGACCAAAACAGCTCTGACCCTTGCGGGCGGCGTGCGCAAAGCTCACAAAATACTCGGCGAAATCAACCCCGCGGCCGTGATTGGGTTTGGCGGATATCCGAGTTTCCCGCCGATCGTTGCTGCAGCCCTGCGCTCTATTCCGACCGCTCTGCACGAACAGAATGCTGTTCTGGGGCGTGCCAATCGCATGCTGGCCGGCCGCGTCTCAGCTATTGCCACATCATTCGACACGGTGAAGTTTGTCCCTGATGATGCCGCCAGCAAGGTGCGCATGACCGGCAATCCCGTCCGTTCGATGGTCATCGAGGCTGCCGTTCGTGAATACCAAGCGCCAGAGCCAGGCGGTTCAATCAATCTGCTTGTCTTTGGCGGAAGTCAGGGCGCGCGCTACTTCTCAGATGTTGTGCCGGCGGCTGTTGCAAGCCTGCCAGAGGAAATCCGTTCGCGGATCGCGGTGATGCAACAGTGCCGTGAAGAGGACGTTGAGCGCGTCAGGGCGGCCTACGCTGAGGCTGGCATCAACGCGACATGTGAGGCATTCTTCGAGAACTTGCCGCAATGGATTGCGGTCGCGCACCTGGTGATCGGGCGTGGTGGCGCAACGACCATTGCAGAGCTGACCGCTATCGGTTGCCCATCGGTTCTGGTTCCTCTGCCGCACTCGCTCGACAATGATCAGCTTGAGAATGCGACGACACTGGCTGACGCTGGAGCAGCGTGGTGCATCGAGCAAAAGGACCTCAATATTGAGCGCCTAACCGATGGCCTCTATGGGGTGTTCTCTGCGCCCGAGGAGTTGACCACCGCGGCTGCGGCAGCAAGATCCTTGGGGCGCCCGGCAGCTGTTGACCGGCTAGCGGACTTGGTTGAGGAGCTGGCGGCACAAAGTAAGGCAGCGGCTTAGCGCACTGTGCCTCGCGAATAAGCTTAGAGAGAGTGGCATTCCGGGGCATGGCCGTACTGCCAGTACGACACGAACTGATTCAAGGATACTGATTGAATGCAATTGCCTCCAACCCTGGGCACGGTCCACATCATTGGCATTGGCGGGATTGGCATGAGTGCCATTGCCGAGCTGCTTCATGCTACCGGCTACAAAGTCCAGGGTAGTGATCAGAAAGACAGCCCGAACGTTCAGCGACTACGAGAGCGCGGAATAAATGTTTTCGTTGGCCACAGTGAGAACAATCTGACCGGCGTCCACTATGTGGTGATTTCAACCGCGGTCAAGGATGCAAACCCCGAACTCCAGGCCGCACGTGCGCAAGGTTTGACGATTATCCGCCGTGCAGAAATGCTGGCAGAACTGATGCGTAAGTACGCGACCGTCTCTGTCACTGGCACCCATGGCAAGACAACGACAACATCGCTTATAGCCCACATTTTCGAGCAGGCCGGACAGGACCCAACGGTTATAACCGGTGGCATAATCAATAGCTGGGGATCGAACGCACGCCTTGGCAACGGCGATTGGATGATCGTCGAAGCGGATGAGTCGGATGGGACATTTGTTAAAATCCCAACTCAAATTGGCGTCGTGACAAACATCGATCCTGAGCATCTCGATTACTTTGGCTCCGTCGAAAACATGCACGCCGAATACGAGGCGTTTATCCGACAAATTCCGTTCTATGGTCTGCTTCTGGCCTGCACAGACCAGCAGGTTGTCCGTGACATGGTGGACCGGCTTGGCATGCGAAGAGATGGCCGGCACTTTGTGTCCTATGGACGAACGCCGGATGCCGACATGGTCCTCGGCGACGTTCGGGTCAGCGGCCATCAGACCATTTTTAGTGCGAGTTTGGGTGAACGGGTCGCCGGTGGCGCGCGCGTTCTGGAAGATTGGTCAATCCCGATTCCCGGCGCACACAATGCGTTGAATGCTTTGGCGGCTATCGCCGTCGCTGCTGAAGCAGGCATCGACGATGCAACCATTCGGGATATGTTGGCAGGCTTCTCCGGGGTCAAGCGCCGGTTCCAGCTCACAGGCACTGCACGCGGCATTGCCGTCTACGACGACTATGGCCATCACCCGATTGAGATTGATGCGGTACTGGCGGCGGCCCGCGCCGGCACGCAAGGGCGCTTGATTGCGGTTGTCGAGCCACATCGGTATTCGCGCGTCCGGGATTTGTTTCAGGATTTCTGCAACTGTTTCAGTGATGCGGACAGTGTTTACGTCACGCCACTTTATTCGGCGGGCGAAGCCCCGATCGAAGGCATCAGTAGTGAATCTCTGGCAGCCGGCATTCGTGCAACCGGAGTAGGTGCGGTCGCAACAGTTACAGATGTCAACGATCTTGCCAGTCAGATCCGCGGTAGCGCAGGTGAAGGCGACATGGTGGTTTGTCTCGGTGCAGGGGTATCAACCGAGTGGGCCTACGCCCTCCCGGCCCTTATCGAGAATTAGGTGGCAGTCATGATGCACCCAGACATTGTACCGGACCTGCAGTCCAGCATGCCGGAGCTTCGCGGTCGGATGACTGCCAATGCCTCGTTGGCGGAGGTGACCTGGTTTCGCGTCGGTGGCCCGGCTCAGGTTTTGTTTCGGCCAGCCGACGAAGCAGACCTTGCGTACTTCCTTAGCGAGCTGCCGGCCGACGTTCCAGTGCAAGTCATAGGGCTGGGATCCAACCTTCTGGTCCGCGATGGCGGACTGCCGGGCATTGTCATCCGGCTCGGTCGTGGGTTTGCAGAAGCGAAGGCCGAGGACAACTATCGTCTGCGTGCAGGCCCGGCGGTTCCGGATGTTAAGGTTGCGCGCGTCGCCGCTGACGCTGGCATCGATGGCTTGGCCTTCTATCGCGGCATCCCTGGTGCTATCGGCGGGGCATTACGCATGAACGCCGGAGCCCACGGGACAGAGACGAAGGACGTGCTGTTGGAAGCGCGTGCCGTCGACCGCAGTGGTCAAATCCACGTCCTCTCCAATGCGGAGATGGGCTACTCCTATCGACACTGTAGCGTCTCCGAAGACTGGATCTTCACGGAAGCACTTTACCAGGGGAAGGCCGGAGATCCGGCCAAGATCTTGCAAGATATGGAAGAGGTCGCCAACTACCGCGAGGAGCACCAGCCAACACGCGAGAAAACAGGGGGATCAACGTTTAAGAACCCACCTGACAACAGCGCCTGGAAGCTTATTGACGCCGCGGGATGCCGAGGTTTCAGGATTGGCGGCGCAATGGTCTCCGAGAAGCACTGCAACTTCCTGATCAACGACGACAATGCCACTGCAGAAGATCTCGAGACATTGGGTGAGACTGTACGGGCCCGCGTTCTCGCGAGCAGCGGTATTGAGCTGCACTGGGAAATCAAACGTCTCGGTCAGCCGCTCGATGACCGTCCGATTGGCGCTGCCTTAGCCGTGGCCTGATATTCTAGCGCTTCTCCATCACTTGCTCTTGTTCCAGTCGCCCGCTGTTCTAAAAACAGAAATAGACAACGGGAGGCAAAGATATGCGCGTATTCACCAACTCACCACAGGCTGATTGGCGAACAGTCGGTCCATTCGCTCGGACAGCCGAGGATGTTGGGTTTGACTCGCTTATGACCTTGGAGCTGGGCCACGACGCGTTCATGCCGCTTGGCCTCGCAGCCCTCGAAACCAAAAAAGTTGAGTTGACGACGTCGATCGCAGTCGCCTTTCCACGCAGCCCAACCATACTTGCTCTGCAGGCATGGGACATCCACGCAAATTCCAACGGCCGTTTTGTCCTTGGCCTGGGCAGTCAAGTTAAGGGACATAACGAGCGCCGCTTTGGCGTACCTTGGAGCCCGCCGGCTCCGCGATTGCGCGAGTACGTCGAAGCCCTGCGAGCCATCTGGAAATGTTGGGAAACCCGCAGCAAGCTCAAGTATGAGGGCGAGCACTATAAGCTTACGCTCATGACGCCTGACTTCTCACCTGAGCCAACCGGGCTGCCGATGATACCAGTTACAATTGCTGCGGTTGGGCCCGCAATGCTGTCTTTGGCTGGACGGCTTTGTGACGGCGTCCGCCTGCATCCCATCTGTTCGCGCAAGTACCTGGAAGAGTTCTGTATGCCACGCATGGCATCTGGAATGGAGCGCAGTAACCGCAAGCGTGAAAACTTTGACGTCCATGGCGGTGGTTTTGTCTGCACTGGTCCGGACGAGGAAAGCGTTGCCAAGACCATGGAGTGGGCTCGCAAACGCGTTGCCTTCTATGGATCAACGCGGAGTTATCATCCGATACTGGCCATGCACGGGCTGGAAGAGACAGGGCAGAAGCTTCACCAGATGTCGGTGGAAGGCCGGTGGAAGGACATGGCGGCGGAGATTGATGACGACGCGCTTCGGATTTTTGCAGCTTGTGGCACCTACGACCAAATAGCCGGCGAGATCGAGAAACGGTTTGGCGGGATCGCGGATACCGTTGAGGTTTATACATCTCCCACGACCGATCTCGCGCCATTCAAAGAAGTCCTTGAGGATGTTCATCGCATCCCGCATCAGTTCACAGGATATGACACGAACTGGTAGGCTCTAGACCGGCAGCCTGCTCGCTGTAATGGTGGAGGGGCAAAAAATGAGCCACTGCTTAACCCAACGTTAACCACCTGATGGCAACACTAACCCAGTCATGCATGCGTTCCGACGGTCGCCTAGTGTGCGCGGAACGCGAGCATGATGTTAGCTTGTCACGCGTTGGAGGAGACAGTGAGAAAGAGACTACGCGCCGAGCGTTTGGACTCATTTCCACGTCCCGGATCTCAACACGACGCTAGCAAACCAGGCCGACCAAAGTCTGGCCGCCGCCCCCGCAAACGAAGAAGCATGGCTCGCTGGCTGCCTGTATGCGCGGCTTTGGCGTCCGGTGCGGTCTTTCTTTCATGGACGGATGGTGGGCGTACGACAAGATTATCGGATCCTTTGACAATACAGCTCGACCGATTAGCTGACGGGCTTGGCCTGGGCTTGCAGGAGATCACTGTCGGAGGTCATAGACGGACAAGAGAGAAGGCCGTCTATGCCGCGATGCAACTACGCGATGTTCGCTCGTTTGTCTTGTTTGATAGTGAGGCCACGAGGCGCCGGATCGAAGACTTGCCCTGGGTCGCCCGGGCAGAGATCCGCCGAAGCTTTCCATGGCGCGTTGCGGTCCGTATTGTCGAACGTCGGCCTTTTGCATTGTGGCGTCACCAAGGGGTCGACACAATCGTTGACCGGACCGGTCGCCATCTTGAGACCGTCGATTTTGGGCGCGTGCGCTCGTTGCCTCTTGTTGCCGGCCTGGGTGCTGAGGCATTTGCGCACGAGATCGTTGATGCCGTCGCCAAGTGGCCGGACCTGGTTCTTGCGACATCGCTTGCAAAGCGGATCGGTCGGCGGCGCTGGGACTTGGTTCTAAGTGGATCGCGACGTGTCCAGCTACCGGAGCGGGATTTTGCCCACGCACTCAGGAGACTAATGGCTGGGCAAAGAGGACAGCGGCTTTTTGATAGGTCATATGCGGAAGCGGATCTGCGCGTGCCGGGGCAAATAACTCTGCGATCACAGGCCATTCCAGGCAGCAGGTACAACTTACCGAGGCCGGTGTTAAGCCGGACCATTGCGCTGCCCAAAGTCAGCAACCGAGGTTAGGGAGGCGGCTGCCATGTTTGTTGGTCAGCAGCAGCAACAGGTTGTAGGCCTGCTTGATCTCGGCACATCGAAAATCTCTTGCCTTATCGTCCAGCGCCCCAAGTACGCTTCTAACCAAGGTTGGCGGGTCATCGGCCATAGCCATATTCAGTCGAGCGGGATCAGGGCCGGAATGCTGGTCGATTTGGACCAGGCGGAATTGGCTGTGCGCCAGGCCATTGGAACAGCCGAAGATCAAGCCGAGCTCACACTGGACGACATCCTGGTTGGCGTCTCGAACGGCCGCCTGCAGTCGCTGCACTTCTCTGCCACGGTTGAGCTGGCAGAACACCATGTCCAGCGTCATGACTTGAGGCGGTTGACACAATCTGCCCAGCAATACGTCGAAAAGCAGCAGCGTTCACTGCTGTACCTCAATCACGTCCACTACACACTCGATCATGTATCGACGGCCCGGCAGCCGTTGGGCCTACAAGGCCGGCGCCTCGACTGCCAATTCCATGCTGTTACAACCGATGAAATGACTTTGCTCGCCCTCGAGGAGTTGCTCGCGCGATGCAACCTGTCCCCTCGTAATTTTATCCCAAGTGGTCTGGCATCAGCCCTGTCAGTGACAACACCAGATGAGCAGCAGCAGGGGGTTGCCTGCGTCGACATCGGAGCCGGTGTGGTCAACATCGCTGTGCTCAATGAAGGTACATTCCTTCACATCGATACCCTGGCGTTTGGTGGTGCAAATCTGACTCACGACGTATCTGCAAGGCTACATGCATCCCTTGCAGATGCAGAGCGAATCAAGACGCTTTATGGCACAATGGTCAGAGCTACATCTGATCAAGGTGTAAGTATTGAATATCGACAGCCTGGGACTTCATCCGTTGGCTATGCGGGCCTGATGGCGGACGAGGTACACACGACGAGTCGGGCTGACATCTCGAGTATCCTGTATCCGCGCGTACTGCGACAGCTACAGCTAATTGGGGAACGACTGAAGCAATCCCAAGTCACGGATGCCTTGGCACGAAGCATTGTTTTGACCGGCGGTGGAAGTCAGCTTGTCGGTCTTTCGGCAATGGCGGAGCAAGTTTTCGGTAAACCTGTGCGTATCGGTCAACCTCAGTTGATAGAGGGACTTGAGAGGGAATATACCAATCCCACCGCCTCAACAGTATTGGGGTTGGGCTTGGCTGAGGCGTTCGCGCCAAACGCGGTCAATCCGCGGATCCGTAACAGAATTGCGTACGAGTCGTATCTGAAGCGTATGGAGCAATGGTTGCGCGAAAGTTTCTAGTGTCTTGGCAGGTGCTGACCGCCAAGGCCGCAGAGACGAACGAGATTAGTCTGCAACCTCAATTCTGCAATGCCAGTCCGCTGCGGCTGCGAGGGACGCATGAACATCAAGCTCGACATTCCGAAGATCACCGATCTCAAGCCGAGAATTTCGGTTATAGGTATCGGCGGCGCCGGCTGTAACGCCATCAACAATATGATCGCGACCGGGCTTGAAGGCGTTGAGTTTGTTGCAGCGAACACCGATGCACAAGCTCTGGCGATGTCGAGTGCTGAACATCAAATTCAGCTTGGCGCAGAATTAACCCAGCAGGTCATTGACCATCGCGGACGACATGATGAGCATGCCCATGTCGGACTTGAACATGTTCATGTCCATAAGGATCTTGGCGATGACCGGCAGGGCGGT